>NZ_JAAHGM010000061.1:0-12859 GCF_010692625.1 Okeania sp. SIO2C2 | reverse complement strand
AAGCCGCTCCGCGTCTACGCTCCCCCAAACAATTTTGAGCACCGTGTAGACGGTGGGGTATTAAACCCATAAGGGAAATGATAAACTAATAATATTTCTATCTATAGCATTAGACATCTCCTCCAAAAGAGGGAATAGGGAATAGGGAATAGGGAACCCACCCCTCGCCCCTCCCCCTCCTGGGAGGGGAATAATTGATAATTTCTGTACTATAATTGATTTGATTTTTGATTTTTGGAGATGTCTATTATAGAAATAGCAAATTTTTGACTTTTGACTTTTGACTTTTGACTTTTGACTTTTGACTTTTGACTTTTGACTTTTGACTTAAAAATGTCTGAATGGATTGAAATTGGTAGAATTGTTGCTCCTCAAGGTTTGAGAGGAGAGTTGCGAGTATATCCTAACTCTGACTTTCCAGAAAGATTCTTAGAACCAGGAAAAAGATGGTTATTACAACCAGGTCAGGTAGACCCCCAAGATATTGAGTTACTGGGTGGTCGTTATCTTCCTGGTAAAGAGTTATATGTAATACAGTTGGCAGGGATTGAAAATCGCGAACAAGCTGAAGCATTACGCAATAGTCATTTGTTCGTCCAACGAGGCGATCACCCCCAACTAGCAGAGGATGAATTTTATCTACCAGACTTAATTGGTTTGACAGTTATTAATCAATTAAATGGGGAAATTATTGGTAAAGTTGTGAGTATGATTTCAGCAGGAAATGATTTATTAGAGGTAGAAAAAATATCTACAGATACTCCTATTATTTCTGAAGCTATTACTGAAGATAAACCACTACAAGAAAGTGGGAGAAGTCGGCGTAAAAAAAATCAGAAAAAGCCTAAATCTTCCCCTCCTCAAAATCTATTAATTCCTTTTGTTAAAGAAATTGTTCCTGAAGTTGATTTTGAAAAAGGTGTTATTGAAATTACTCCTCCATTAGGCTTAATTGACTTATAAAAAATGGGTGCATCTCAATTTTGATTGAAGAAGGAGACAGGAGACAACCCACCCCCAACCCCTCCCAGGAGGGGAAGACAGGAGACAGGAGGAAAATTACATGGGGATTCTAACCCCAAGTAATTTTGAACACCGTGTAGACGGTGGGGTATTAAACCCACAAAGAAAATGATAAAGCCAAAAAATTATCGCTTTTAGGCAACAGGCAACAGGCAACAGGCAACAGGCAACAGGCAACAGGGAATATATAGAAAAAAAGTATTTTTGCAAATATGAGATGCTCCCTAAAAAATTACATCAACTGAAATTCTTTAATAGCAGGTAAAAAGTTTTTATTTTCATGGCTTGGGCGACTAAGTTTAATCAGAACAAATCTTTGTAGTGGAGTTAGATTTTTCCATTTTTCTAATTTAATTTCAACCCCTGTTTCTTGAGCTTTAATTTGAACAGCATCCGGAATTTTTGTGTCATCCATCCAAGCTGGATTTAGTTCTATAGATAATTCTTTAGCAGGAGTATCTGTATGTTGAATTACTAACTCATATAGCCACTCTCGATAATTTTTAATTTCCTCTGGTGTAGTGCAAGATTTATCTACTAGCTCTTGACGAATTAAATGATTAAATTGATGCCAGTGAGATAATTTTAATTTAACTCCGCAGGTATCTAATTTATAACGGACTATCATGGGAATACATCGTAGAGATTCTACAAAGTCTTGCTCAAATTCAAAATAATTATTCATCATATTTTCTTGATTTTTCAGTTTTATATAATGTCTGGTAAAACAGTTATGATTAGGCTCGTAGTTTTGCTCTATTCCTAATATTTAGGGTTTGCTGAAAAAGTATTTTAGTAGGGGTAGGAGACAGGAGATAACCCACCCCCAACCCCTCCCAGGAGGGGATAAATGGGAATTTAGAGGAAGTAGGAGTAAGAATTGTAAGAGTGATTTTTCTGCCCAACTATGAGCCTAAAATACTAACTTTTTGAGCGTTTTAGACTGAAACAGGCGCACTTTTTTCGTTCCCAAAAAGGCACTTGTATTTATATGTCAATGCTTTTATATTTAATCAGCAAGCCCTATTTAGCCCTAATATTAAGTCTGATTAATTAGCCATAATAAAAATGTTTTATAGCGTTTCTCAAATTAGTGAGATACAGTTGTTTTTCTTTTTTTTTATATCCCCTTTTTCTCGAATTACTACTCCCTACTCCCTAAAACAAACGAATTTTGTACCTCACCAATATGAGAATTGCTATATTAAGTAATTAACACAGACTGAATAACTTTTTTTGATAATTATTAGCTAGTTATTGTTAATTATTCTTATTTTTACTTCTCCCCCACCTGCCCACTCCCCCAGGTCTAATTCATTGTCGTCAGAGAATATTTATATGGATATGAAATACATTTAATTGTGCAAATATTAAGAATCTCCCCATCTCCCTATCAATTTTTCTAAGTGTGACAATAAATTGACCCTGCTCCACTCCCCCGCTCAAGAAAATGTAGCAAACATTTATCAAATTGGTATAAAGGACTAGAGCAAAACTACAAACAAAAAATTATTTCGGTAACTTATATTGTCCTACAATTTTCTTAGCAAACTCCGGCACATGAGCCTCTAATTTTTCTGGATAATTCCGCTTCACATAAAGATAATTACGAGTGAAATGAGAATCAATAGAAAACCGCCCATATTCCAAACCTTTAGGACCAATTTTTTCAATAACAACTCCCATTAATTTTGCAGCCCACATCGGCAAAGTTACAGCTTGATCGTAAGCCGGAATACTTTGTTGAACAGCATTTTTTCGATCTCCCTGAGACATTACAGGTTGAGTATCTAACTGATTCATCACCAAATCTAACATTTGTTTTCCCGTCTCATTTCTAACAGTAATCCACTGCCAACCAAAAGGCGCTCCCATATATCCTACCACCAAATCTGCTAAACCATTTACATAGTCAAAACAACTCATACAAGAAGGAGCAAAAACATCTTTCAGTTTCTTAGTATTTAACCCAAAAAACGGCACTTTTTCTATAGTTCCATCCTCATGTTTAAAATGTACTCGAAAATCTTGCATAAATTCATAATGCACCACAGTTTCTGGTGACTTACTCGTAGTATCCAAGAACTTTTGCAAACCCTCTCTAGTCACATTATCCACACAGGGAGTTCCCAAAACATAGAGCTTTTCTAAACCTAATTGTTTTTCCACCGCTCGTAATGCTTGAATCTGACAACCAACCCCAATTACTAACAATTTTTTCATCCCAGAATTTTCAATTTCTTCTAATACCGAAAGATTAGGAGAAAGAGTCGGTTTATTCACTTTTGCTGCCAATACTTCCTCTGGAGTCCGGGCAATAACTGGCATTGGTTGAAAGCGGTCTTCCTGAGTATTTTGTACACAGACCACGCCTTCCACAATACCTTGATTCAACATTTCACAGGCGATCGTACTCACAATACCAGTCCATTGTGCGCCTTCGATGGGTTGTTTTTTCCGAGCTGCCATCATATCTTGATGAACGCCGAAATAAGTCTCATTTTCATTATCGAGGTTGCGGGTGCGTCCGTGAGTTTCTTGTTCGAGGTTGTCAAATTGTTGGTTAAGAAATGCACAAGCATCCTTGACATAATGGATATAATATGTGTCGCACAAACCACATTCGCTACAGAGTTCTTTGGCAGGGCGACGCGCACCTGGTCTAAGTGCTTTAGCTTTCTTGTGTTTGGGGGTGTTTGGAGTTGAAATAGTCATTTCAGTTAACAGTTATCAGTTATCAGTACCTCACCTCCATTAATAGGGAGGCAAAGTTAGGAACTTTTATCTAGAATACCACTTTTTAGTTATCAGTTATCATTATGGAGAGGTCTATTAGACATCTGGTAAAAATCAAAAATAAAATCAATTATTATCCATAAATTATCAATTATTCCCCTCCTGGGAGGGGGAGGGGCGAGGGGTGGGTTCCCTGTTCCCTGTTCCCTGTTCCCTGTTCCCTCTTTTCTGGAGAGGTCTATTGACAAATTCCTCATATGGAACGCCAAAAATCTCCCGTTCCCAAATCTTCTCCCCCATGTTAGAACTAATATTGTAGTAATCTCTCAAAGACAACCGATGGATATTCCCAAATTTAGCAGGAAACTAAAAGAGGTTCGGTAATGAGCGTAAATTACATTTTAAGCCAATATATAGACGAAGCAATGTCCGAAGCAGTTTACGATAAACTCGAAGATGGCACTTTCGTCGGTAGAATTCCATCCTGCAAAGGCGTTATCGCATTTGCACCCACACTGCGCCAGTGCGAGAATGAGTTACGCTCGACCTTAGAAGATTGGATTCTAATAGGGTTGAAACTCCGTCATGCTCTGCCAGTTATTAACAACATCAATTTGAACGAGGAGCCAACCCGTGATCCGGTGGACACCCTGTAAGCGTCGGGATTTTGTCAAAAAATTGCGACAATTGGGATTTGATGGACCTTTTTCTGGCTCCCGACACCAGTTTATGGTCTTCGATGATAACTGTTTAACCATTCCCTCTAACGATGAATATTCTGTACCCCAATTGCGGATGATGATTCGAGAAATTGAGGAAATTATCGCTCGTCCTATCTCCCTTGATGAGTGGGTGACTTTATAGAAGCCATTTGGTATCTTTGCAAAGTGGCATAGGAGGACCGAGTCAGGAGGACCGAGTCAGGAGATCGAGAATATAGATAGAATAGGGGAAAAAGGTAGAATCTAGGTCCCCAAGCTTCCCACTCTTCCCCCTCTTCCCCCTCTTCCCCCTCTTCCCCCTCTTCCCCCTCTTCCCCCTCTTCCCCCTCTTCCCCCTCTTCCCCCTCTTCCCACACTCCCGTTTATAGATCCATGTAGGGGTTCTATAGTTACTCCAAAGCGTTCGCGGAGCGTTGCGGATGCAATATCGCTTCTCCAAAACCAACTGCTTCTGAGGGGCGATCGCTGAGGTGCTTAATTCCTATATAATCACCGATTTACTTACAATGAATAATTGCTATAATATACTTTCAAAAATTCTCTTTTTGGGTATTCTAATTTATGGTCAAACCACCGAAACAGACCTTATTAGCTGTGCTGAAAATAGCTCTGGTGTCTACTTCTTTGCCTTTAATAGTAACAAGTTTGTCTTCATTACACCCAACCACTAAGCAAATTAATAGTCTAGTATTTGCCCAAGAAAATGTTCAACCTAACCCTCAACCTACTGCTAGTCTTGAACCAAAAAAGACAAGTAAACCCACCGAACAAAAAACACAGAAAAATTCGGAAAATTCTGATGATGAGAAAGAGTTGGAAGGGTGGCTAATTTTAATACCTGTGCTGATTTTTGGTTTATATGTGGGAGTTTTCTATCTTTACCCTCTAGGGTTATTGCTGCTACCTGCGGAATTAAAGATACCGAAAACACCAATAACTCCAGAATTTAAACTACCTGTTGGTCTCTTACGTTTTCTCAAGTATCCTCCCAGGGTACTAGATGCTTGGGTCAAAAAACATTTGGAGACTTTTCAAAAGAAGTTTCTCGAGAATGAAACTGTTGAGGAGCGAAAAGATTATGTTTCACTTCCAGTTGAATTAAACAGTCAGGAAATTGATGAGCTGACAGCGGAAACCTTGAGCGAACCTTTTAACAGAGAAAAGCGAGTGCGACTGTTAATTTGGGGCGAGGGAGGATCGGGAAAAACAACTATTGCTTGTCAAATTGCTAAATGGGCAATGAAAAAACAGCATCAGTCTAAAGCTTTAGCTAAACATTTGATGTTACCAGTTTTAATTGAGAAGGAAATTGATAATACTGGAGATGGCATCAAACCGATAATGGAAGCAATAATGGCAGAAATTCAGGGGTTGATCGACAACGAACAAATGATTGTTGATGAATTATTAGTTAAACAACTCCTACGACAGCGCCGAATTTTATTGATTGTAGATGGTTATTCGGAGATGAGTCAAGAAACTCAAGAGAAATTTAATCCCGACTTGAAAGAATTTCCGGCAAATGCTTTAATTGTCACTTCCAGAATAGAGGAAAAATTCCGGGGTATTGATATTAAAATTAAAACTCTCCGGTTTGATGCGGGAAAGTTAGCTTACTTTATTGAGTTGTATTTGAAGGAGTGTAATAAGTGGAAGTTGTTTGAGGTGGATCAAGAAGAATTTTTACAGGAATGCGCTCAACTTGCACGCATTGTTGGGGAACAGAAGACTATAACTGTTTTGCTAGCAAAGCTTTATGCTGAGAAGATGATTAATAGTAAGGAGAATAATGTTACCTCTGAGGGTTCTCTCGACAATATTCCCGATCTGATACTTAACCACTTAGAAAAGTTGAACCGTCAAGGAGAAAGAGAGACTAGGAGTGAATATCCTACAGTTAAAAAGGATGCTCAACTAATTGCTTGGAAATGTTTGGAGCAAAATTATAGACCATCGTATGCGGAGCGCAAAGAAGTAGTTGAAGCTTTTAGCAGTTTGGGGAGAGATGATGCAATATCATGTCTTGAGTATTTTGAGAAACACCTGCGACTGCTTAAGTCTATTGGATATGGTGAAAGAAAAGACAGAAACAAAATTCGCTTTGCTCTCGAACCGTTAGCGGAATATCTAGCTGCACTATATTTGGTAGAGGAGAATAAGGATGATGAGGAAAAGTGGCGGAAGTTCGTGGCAACAGCAAAGGAAAAATCAGGTAAGGAAGAAATTAAAAGCTTTTTGCTGGCAGTGAGAGATTGTTGTTTGGCAAAAGGTTGGGAGTTTAGAGTAGCTAGTTTTGTCGCAGATAAAATTGGCTACCTGGCAGGATTAGATTTGGATGCTTTACAAAAAGAGTTAGAGAGGCAAAGGATTAAAAGGCTTGTACGAAACTTGTTTGCTCCAGGGGCAACGGTACAAGATAGGGTAGACGATCTGAACAAAATAGGAGATAGTGGTTCGGTTGCTAAATTTGTTGCTCCTGATATTGTCAAATTTCTCAAAGATTATGATTTAAGTATACGTTTATCTGCTATAGAGTCATTGGGAAACTTAGGCAATGCTTCTGAACCCTTAGTACAAGCCATATTAGCTCGACTTACAGATGACGCTTCACAAGTGCGTGACTTGGCAGCAGAAGCGTTAGGCAAATTAGGTTATGCTTCTGAAACTGTGGTGCAAGCTCTACTAACCCTACTTAAGGACAATGATTCAGAAGTGCGTTTTTCTGCAGCAGAGGCGTTGGGTAAGTTAGGCAGTAATTCAGAAGCAGTTATACAAGCCATATTAGCTCTACTTCAACAGGATGAGAATTCAGAAGTATGTTTCTCTGCTGCGGAGGCTTTGATCAAATTAGGTAATGCTTCTGAACCTGTAGTGCAAACTCTATTAACTCTACTTCAAGATGATAATTTAATTGTGCGTTCCTCTGCTACACGGGCATTAGGCAACTTAGGTAATGCTTCTGAATCTGTGGTACAAGCTCTTTTAGCTTTACTTCAAGATAAATACCCAGAGGTGCGTTCTTCTGCTGCAAAAGCACTAGAAAAGTTAGGCATTAATTCAGAAGATGAAAAGTAGAAAACCCAGTTGTTCGATTAATGAATATTTTACAGGAAAAAATGATGAAATTAACATTCTTTAGAAAACAAATATACAACGTATTAATCAAATTTTTATGTCTTACTATAACCTTATCTCTCCTCCAATAACTTGATGCAGGTTCCGGAGACTATACCAAGGAAAAATATCAATTATAGGAACCTACATTCGAGGAAATTGAATAGTTTTTCAGACAACAAAAAACTACACATTCAAGGAGAAAAGATCAAATGCCTTACAGCGATTTAACATTACCCAAAATCCAACAAGAATTTTCCTTAACAATCAATGAAAAAGTCGATTTTTTTGCCAATATTCCGGAAGTTAAACCAAGCGAATTTTTAAAACAAACATTACAAAATAACTTACCATTAGCCTTAGCAATTAATACAGAAAAAGCCCGTTTCCTGACGGAAATCTCCGCAAACAGAAATGATTATTGCTCCGATTTTAATAGAATTCCGAAAAATCCTCAATAATCAAATTAGCCTGTTTTCCGGAACAGAATTTAACGTCGATACTGCCAGAGGATTAAATGGTACTTGTGACTTTCTCATTAGTCTAGACCCAGAACAACTATTTATTAAATCTCCAGTTTTTGCCATTGTAGAAGCAAAAAAAGAAAACTTAAACGCCGGATTAGGGCAATGTCTCCCAGAAATGATTGCTGCACAAATATTTAATCAACAACAAGGCAATCAAATTTCCACCATATACGGCGTCGTCACCACTGGAAATATTTGGAAATTCTTACAATTAGAAAATACAGAAGTTCACATCGATCTAACTGAATACTTTATTAATATAGCGCTGTGCGCAGGCAACAGGCAACCTGTTGAAACTAGCTCTGCACCAGAACTAATCGTCGAAACTATTAATAATTCTCCCGAACCTGTAGCTATTTTAGCAACTGGCCCATTGACCAACATTGCCGAAGCTCTCCGACTAGACCCCACTATCGTTGATAATATTTCGGTTCTGCAAATCATGGGTGGTGCAGTATTTGTAGAAGGGAATCTACCCGTGCTGCCCGATCCTCCTTTTTCTACCAACTTAGAGGCAGAATTTAATATTTGGATTGACCCTGTAGCTGCTCAGGAAGTGTTTGAGTTTGGGGATGATGGGCTAAATATTCTACTTACCCCACTAGATGCAACTAATCAAATAGAGTTTGATGCTGATGATTCTCAAGCTTGGGTAGATACGGATACTCCAGAAAGTTTAATTGCTGCAGAATTTTTAGATTTTGCTTTGGAAGTTATTCAAAGTGACAACGATCCTAATCCAGTGTGGGACTTAGTAGCAGCTATTAATCTCGCTGAACCAGAATTTTCTGAAGAAACTCCCCTGCGCATTGATATAGATACAGATTCAGATCCAGGTGATACTCAAGGGGATATGATTGTCGATCCTAATGGAACTCCAAATGTTAATGTTTCCCTAGACCCTAGTTTTGATAATCTCTCATTTGATGCTAGCGAAGTTTTCTCTGCTTTAGCGCCAAAAGCTACTTCTGGTGATGATTTAATTCCAGGTGGGGAAGATGACGATCTTCTCCAAGGTCTCGGTGGCAATGATACCGTTCTTGGTTTTGCTGGCAATGACGAACTCCTGGGCAACCGTGGTGACGATAGTATTAATGGCGGTGCTGGTGATGATACTCTCAAGGGTGGCTACGAAAACGATACCCTCAAGGGTGGTAGTGGTGATGATAATCTCATTGGTTGGATAGGTTTTGATGCCTTATTAGGTGGTAGCGGTGATGATAATCTCAGTGGTGGTCAAGGTCGCGATCGCCTCAATGGTGGTGAAGGTAACGATACTCTAACTGGTGGTGCTAGTCAGGATAAATTTATCTTTGCTGCTAACCAAGCATTCAGTGAAGTGGAGCTAGGTGTCGATGAAATTACTGATTTTGTTTCTGGTCAGGATAAGATTCTACTAGACTTAACAACATTTGCTGCAATTACAACTGAAACAGGTGCTAGTCTGGGTGATGAATTTGCCTCAGTTGATGGTATTGTTGCTGAGAGCGAAGCTATAATTGTTTATAATTCTATTGATAACGGGTTGTATTATAATGCTAATGGCAGTGAAGATGGTTTTGGAAATGGTGGTTTATTTGCTATGATTTCTAATGAAGTTTTTCCAACGGTAGATGATTTTGTGATTAGAGCATAAACATAACTGTGTAAGTAATAAATAGGTGTGTGTTGCTGAAGAATGCACCTATTTATTCAAAATACAGCAAGAAACAAGTTGGTAAGGACATAGACTAATAATTAATCTTAGATTATATCATGTTCGGATAATCAGCGGTCAAAAAACTTTATCCCTTCTAACCTTTTCTTCCCTTCTGCCTTCTTTCCTCCAAAGTGTAAGTATTCAACCGAACATGATATTAGGCAATGTTTTTCTCACTGTTGCCTGTTGCCTGCTATACAAGGTTAAATTTCTCGCAAAAAACTTTCCCCTGGTAACAACAAATTTTGTAGTTTACTATTTACCCAACTTGCTGCTGCTAACCCAGAAGCGAAAGCACTCTCAACATTATCAAAATAATTGAGTTTAACTCCCCGCCTTTTAAGGCCAAATGTTTTTGGAGGGTTGCTCAAATTACCATTACAAAAATCACTTCTGACTCTCTTGGTGCGCGTTCCCTTGCGACTGGCGTCGTCGCGGGGTCGCACCGCTTCTGACTTCTGACTTCTGACTTCATTAACTCCGCCACACCAGTCACCTGTACCTACTAATGGCAAAGGCAACTCTGTAGTCAGACAAGAAACAGCTAAAGGTTGACGACAAAAAGCATAACGCCACGGATGCACTTGCAACCATTCTGGAGATTTTAACCATGGCATTAATTGTTGTGCTGTATACTCCAGTAATTCTTGCCCTACTGGTTGTAAGTTTGTGGTGTCGAGGTGGGTAGTGGCAAACTTGGCATTGCTTTGAATGACAAATACAGGTTGAGTAGAATGGGGACGCTTACTGCTATCAACACCCACCCAGGCAAGATAGTCATCATCAGGAAAAGCGATCGCTCGCCACTCCGGTAAATTTTCCTGTAGAGCTGGAGAATATCCCGCCATCACAGTAATACAGGGGTCATATTCCACCAAACGCAAATTATTGAGAAATTCCGGTGGCGTTTCCGCAACAGGTTTATCTAAAATCATTAATGCTTGAGGTGCAGGAATAGCTACAACAACAGCTTTCGATATTACTTCTATAGGTTTTTCAGTAGCAACATCATTAGTAATTTCCAGACTCAGATGCCAATTTTTCTCCACTGTTGCTTGCATAGTTTCCACTCGCCTACTAAACCAAACCTCTAAATTTTGGGCAAGAAATTTACCCACAGAGTTCATTCCCTGGGGCGCAATATAACAATCTTTGGTAATAGGAAGTATTAACCTCTGGGGTTGAATTAGTTCATAAATTTTATCAGTCCAAAGTTGCAGAATGTGCTGGGAAGAAAGGCCATTTTTTTTTCTTTCTAGATAATTAATTAATTGTTGCAAAAATTTACCTTTGGGTTCAAGATAACGTAGCCCATGATCTACACGAGTTCCTGATACACGGCGAGTTGCCATCCGTCCCCCCGCTCCCCGAGACTTTTCCACTACCACCACCGAATAACCAGCCTGCTGGAGTTGTTGAGCGCAGACTAAACCAGCCATACCAGCACCAATTACTGTAACATCAAATTGTTGCGATCCCATAATAATTTTCCTGGCGACAATAAATAGTTATGTTATAATAACTTGGCACTCAGCCTTAATTTGGTAATTTGCTTCAGGACTTACGCAGAGACTCTACATAAAGAGAGGGCGAATGCCATTCGCCCCTACAGATGGTGGTTTAAAAGTCAATTTGTGTAAGTCCTGGTAAAATAACTAACTCATGCTTAGTGGGTGTGGAGGAACGTAAGTTGAATGAACTAAGAGCAGCACTGGAATTAGCAACAGAAGAGGAGTTACAACAGTTAACAGAACTTTTGTTTGGGCGTGGGATTAATCCTTTGGATTATTTCCAGACTCCTCTACCCATAGATGTACAAAGTCGCGATCGCGATGCCTGGTTAGACGCCCTAGAGCAAAGATTTTGTTATCTGGTGGCAGATGGCATGACAGTATTGCGAGGGCGCACTCAACAAATAACCTATCGGCAAGCTTTAATTAAAGTTTGTCGTTATCTGAAAATTTCCTACTCTCAAAAGCTTTCAACTATAGATTTAGAAGCAGAGGTATTTCTTCATGTTTTAGGTCAGGCATGGAAACGCCTACCAAAATCAGAACAAGAGGTCTTAAGCCAAAGTATATGTCGATCCCTTGCCGAATCTAATGTGCCTCAGCCTTTACCAATATTAATACAAAAAAATCCATTAAGTTTACTATTGAAAGGTGGTAGTGCTTTGGCTGTGAGTTCGATTTTGAAACCCATTTTACTTAAGGAATTTGCCCGTCAGTTTGCTATTCATTTTGCTAAATATCAAGTAACAAAAGCAGCATTAGTTAGGGGTGGGGCAACAGCAGCAGCTCAGTTTCAAAGTCACATAACTATGCAGATGGCTAATCGAGGTATGGCCATAAGTGCAGCTCGTTATGGGGCAGCGCGGACAGCTTTAGGACTTTTAGGCCCGATGTTGTGGACTTGGTTTTTGGCCGATTTGGGTTGGAGAGCGATCGCTACAAATTATGGCCGTGTGATTCCTGCTGTTTTTGTCCTGGCGCAAATTCGGTTGTTGAACTAGGACAGCTAGACACGGATTATGCCACGGATGTACGGATAATCGATAATATACCTCTCCAAAAATGCCGATTTGGGTTGGAGAGCGATTACTACAAATTATGGCCGTGCGATTCCTGCTGTTTTTGTATTGGCGCAAATTCGGTTGTTGAATTAGTAAGGATGCGTTATACTTTAGGTTTGATTTTAGAGTTATCCGGATAATCAGTAATAAAAAACCTTCTGGCTTTGAACCAATATTCCCTTCTGCCTTCTGCCCTCAGCATAGCTGCCTTCTGCCTTCCTTCCTCCTAAGTGTAGGTATTCAAGCGGACATGATATAAGATATTAAACAAATCTATTGTTTGAATTACCAGTGCTTAGGAGAGCAGAAATGAGTGGCTTTGTTGCATGAATGTTGCGATCGCAACTTCTCCCCAGAAGAGAAGTTAATTAGTGAAGAGCGAATTCTACTTTGTAGCTTTCTGGCTGACAATTCTGTATCATACGATTAAGTATGGCACATTGTACGAACAATTCCACTGCCTGAT
>NZ_JAAHGM010000060.1:0-40499 GCF_010692625.1 Okeania sp. SIO2C2 | reverse complement strand
AAATACAGTTGAATAGGGTGGTAAATATGCAGGGTAGATCACACCAGTTACAACCATTTTTTAATTGATACAAGATACCATCTCAGATTTCTCTGTTGCTCCATTTTGTTGGACAAGTCTTCTTCTTCTTAGGTAGTAGTGGTTCGATTAGAACCGATTCAAAGTCTGTTAAACTGCTCGAATACGGCATTTTCTCTGCTAGTTGGCGATCGCCTAAGTGTTGAGAGATACCAAATGGGTTCTATAGAGATAATCTTGGACGAATCTTTCCAAGGATTTTAGTTGAAAACTATTTAGTATTATTCTGTAAGCATTTCCTACGGAATGCTGCGCAAACAGTTATTAGCTATCAGCTCTCAGAAAAAGGACAGGGTTTTAATGAAAATAGACTGTTTTAGCCAGTTTTTGTAGTAAGATTTAATTCTGACTCAATTAGTAAAGCTTTTATCTAAAACTAAAAACAATACCTGATAGCTGATAGCTGACGGCTGAATGCTTACATTATTCTGCTAGAAAAATTTGCTCCACAGTCAATTTTAATTCCGGAAAAATAGAAGACTGAATGAGCTGTTTGTCCTTAAATTGAGTAGATTTATACTCTCCATTTTCTAGGATATTAACAGTAAAAGTTGGTTGTTTGGGATAACCGATAAATTTTCTTCCTCCTAATCCTAAATAATCCACAATCCAATATTCTTTAATGCCCATAATTTCATAAGCATCTAGTTTCAGAGCATAATCATCGCTCCAATTGCTACTGACAACTTCAATTACTAATTTAATTGACTGACCATTAATTAAAGTAGATTCTTTTTCCCAACGTGGTTCATTCTGAATAAAATCTCGGCTAACAACAATTACATCTGGTTCATAACCTGATAAATTGTCGGTTTTGACAATACATTCTTTAGGGATAAAGTAAGGCGACCCTGAATGCCTAATTTCCAAGCTCAACTCAGCCATTAAAAAACCTGCAATTTGAGAATGTTGACCTCTAGGTTTAGGCATTTGAGTAACTACTCCGTTATGTAATTCATAGTGGTATTCCGACTGTTCTGGATACCAATTAATAAATTCATCAAAATCACTAAAACTTGTCCTATAAAGTACCTGGGTCATAATATCAAATCCGGTTGAATACTTATTATTATAGTTGGGAGTGAGGGAGTGAGGGAGTAGGGGAGTAGGGGAGATGAAATTTTGAAGTAATTATAGAATTATAAACAGATATTAAACATCTCCTACAAAAGAGGGAGTAGGGAGTAGGAAGTAGGGGGAAAGAATTGATAAATAAGAGTGCGATAATGTAAGCATTCAGCAGTCACTCATCAGCTATCAGCTATTGCTTTTAATTTAGGATAAAAGCTTTATTAATTGTTTTACTACAAAAGTTGGCTTCCTTGCCCTTAAAGTCAGTTGTTAATTGTAAGCATTCAGCAGTCAGCTATCAGCTTTATTAATTTTAGTGGACAATTTAAGCTTGCTGTTCTTGTGCTTCAATTCTTTGTTTAAAAATGTTGTAGAAGTTAAGCAAATGCTTGCTTCATTTATTAAAAAGCTGTTTGCGCAGCATTCCGTAGGAAGAGCTGACAGCTAATAGCTGAATGCTTACCTGATAACTGATAACTGAAATGACTACTCCCTAAAAGTTGACAATTATAAATAAGATATGTATGATTTGGGCGAGTAGTGAGTAAAAACCATGAAAAATATAGATTATTCTGTAGTTATTCCCATTTTCAACGAAGAAGAAATCATCCCTGAACTATGGCGACAGTTATTAGATGTTTTACAGCGACTTGATGGTAATAGCGAAGTAATTTTTATCAATGATGGTAGTGTAGATTCTTCCTTTGAACTATTAAAAAAAATAAGTCAGCAACACCTAGAAGTAAAAATTATTAACTTTTCTAGAAATTTTGGGCATCAATCTGCTTTGTCTGCGGGAATAGATCATGCTGATGGAAAAGCAGTTATTTTAATGGATGGAGATTTGCAAGATTCTCCAGAAGCAATTATTAGTTTTTCACGACTTTGGCAACAGGGATATGATGTGGTTTATGCTATTAGAAAAAATCGTAAAGAAAAATTGTTGAAACGATTAGCATTTAAAAGTTTTTATTACATTCAAAGAAAGTTGTCAGGAATTATCACTCCAATGGATGCAGGTATCTTTTCATTAATGGATAGAAAAGTCATCTTAACTCTACGACAAATGCCAGAACGCAACAAATATTTAAGTGGTTTAAGAGCCTATGCCGGATTTAAACAAATAGGTGTTTATGTAGAACGTGGTCCTCGATATAGAGGTGAGCCTAAAGTTTCAGTTTCTAAGTTATTTAAGCTTGCTTTTGATGGCATATTTTCTTTTTCAACAATTCCTTTGAAAATGGCAACTATTTTAGGCTTAGTATCTGCAATTTTCTCTTTTATTATAGGATTAATTGGTCTTTACGTTAAATTTGTTTTAGGGCAAGAATTTTTATCTTGGGCTTATGGTTTAACTACAACATTTTTTATGGGGGGAATACAACTCCTGTCTCTAGGAATTATTGGAGAATATATTGGTCGTATTTACGATGAAGTTAGACAAAGACCGTACTATATTATTAGAGAAAAAATTGGCTTTGAGAAAATAAGTTCAGATGAAAGTTAAATTTTTTAACAGTGGGTTGAACAAGAAGATTTAAGTTGTCTACTAAAAACTGTGGTACACAATTTTTCAGTATCTGGATAACAATTTATATTCAATTTTATTTATAAAATATTTTTTTCACTCAGCTGATTAATTTTATAGAGTTAAAGAAGGTTTTTAGTTATAGTTTTTAGGTTAATACTTCAGTCGAATTTTAAACCAAGGTTGCACAACAAGTTTCTCTTCAATCTACCACCTAAAATCTAATACTAATTTCATTAGGACTTACGTATAACTACCACTTATGCCTAGGTGTTAACGGCCAACCCCTAAAAATGCTGTATAATTTCGTCTTTTGCGTAAGTCCTGTTCATAAAATATTGCTACATTCATGGAAGAGTAAGCAGGGATTAGGTAGGGACATTGCATGCAAGGTCCCTAGGTCGCAGAGGAAAAGAAGTATATGAAAAAAGAGAAAAAAAATTAAATATTTACAATATCTGCGAACGATCAAATTTTATACTTAAGGCCAAAAATTATCTTTTTCTTTTGGGTTTAATACCCCGCCGTCTATGCGGTGTTTACGATTGGTTGGGGTTTGAATCCCCATTCTCTTTTTCCTTTTTCTGTCCTTCCTTCTTCCTTCTTCAAAGATTAAGATCTAACTACCTTTTTCAAATTGGTATAAAACCTTTAGAGCGTAATGAGGATAATGACAACAGAAAAAAAATCCCCAATTAGCAAAAAAATCTTCAAGAATAATTTCCAACTTTTACATTGGATAAGTATAGTTTTAGTCATACTTCCAGCAGTTACAATGGGAATATTAATTCTGACCTACAGCGTTAATATGCCTTATTGGGACCAATGGAATCTTATGCCTCAGTTATTCATAAAAATTTCCCAAAATTCCTTGTCCTGGCAAGACTTGATTGCTCAACATAATGAAAGTAGAAAACTATTTCCACGACTAATATTTCTCGGACTGGCATATTTAACTAACTGGGATGTTAGATATGAAATGCTAGTAATATTTATCTTAGCTTGTCTAGTTTCTGTTAATATTTATCGCCTCAATCGATTAACCGTAAATGCTAATTTGTTGACAACTTCACTCATAGCTTTCTTGGCAAATATCCTGATTTTTTCTCCAATTCAATATGATAACTGGTTTTGGGGAATCCAATTAGTAGTTTTGATGCCGATCGCTTGTATTACTACAGGAATTTCAGTTGTCTACTCCCACTTTCATACTAGATATAAATTTTTAATTTGTATGATGCTTTGCATCATTAGTACTTTTTCCTATTCTAATGGGATGATAGCTTGGATAATAATTTTACCTGTACTAATATTAGTTACGGCAAAATCAACATCAGATTTACTGAAACAAAAATGGTTATTCTTAAGCTGGATAGCAGTTTTTATCAGCAATATAATTATTTATTTTTATGATTATCAAAAGCCTGAAGTTAGCCCTAGTATTATACCAGCATTTCGGCATCCAGAGCAAACTTTACAGTTTTTCTTAGCCTTTTTGGGTTCTCCTTTGGGTTCTGGTTTTGAAATATCTCCTCTTACTTCTTCGATATTTATTGGTGGAGTAGAAATAGGAATATTTTGCTATTTATTTATTTACCTACTCAAACATATTAAAAATTACCATATTTTAGAGAGAACTATTGGTTGGATGATGATTGCTCTCTACTCAATAATTAGTGCTTTAATTACTGCCGTTGGTAGAGTTGGTTTTGGAGTAGAAAGTGCTTTACCTTCAAGGTATACAACATTTTCTATTTATTTAATGATCGCTATTATACATTTATTACCAATAGTTTTTAGCCATATTTATAGTCAGATAAATCCGATAAAATCGCAAGTATGGCTCTATAAAGTTACAGTGGCGATCGCCATGACTGGATTGATGATTTTACACTATAAATCATTTACTTATAGCGTGAAAGAAATTAAATCTAGCTATCAATTGCGTATGGAAGGAAAAACTTGTTTATCATTCATTAATATCATTGAAAATAAGTTTTGTATTGAAGAAAATATTTTAGGAAATTATGATCATGTTAAAGATTTAGTCAAGGGACTTAATTACTTAGGTATGTTAAAACCTAATTTAGTTGCCAGCAATAATATCGAAGCGATCGCTGCTGAAAAATCTCCAGATCAAACTTACGGATCGTTAGATGGAATTATACCTTTAAATAGTTGGTACTTTGTTAATGGTTGGGCATTTTTACCAGAGCGTAACGAGCCTGCAGATGCAATTATTTTAACCTATAAAAATCAAGCAGTTGAAGAAGGAAGAAGCGGTGCTACCCCGCGTCGGCGACAGATCCAAGGGAATGCACACCAAGAGAGGAAGAAGGAAGAAGCGGTGCTACCCCGCGTCGGCGACAGACCCAAGGGAATGCGCACCAAGAGAGGAAGAAGGAAAAAGTGGATGGGGACTCAAACCCCAACCAATTATAAACACCCTGTAGATGGCGGGGTATTAAACCCAAAATCAAAAGATGATTGGATTATTTTTGATGTTTTGATGTCTGCTCAAACTCAAAGAGAAAATTTAGTTCAACTATTCAATAATCCTGCATACCTTAACGCAGGTTGGGAACAAACAATTTCTGGTAAATTACTCCCAGAAGGTAAGTTGAAAATTGCAGCTTGGGCATTTGATGCTAAATTAGGTAAAGCTTATAAATTAGATACAAATCACCTGATTACAAAAAATGGTAGTGGAGTAGGAGAGTAGGGGAGTGTGGAAAGTATTATTTAATCTTTCTATATAGGCAGTTAAACCAGTTTATTTTCCCACTGAGCTATGTCTACAATCAGAAAAAATCAAATCATAAGCTCACCAGAAATCTGTATAACAAATTGCACATTGCCTGTAAATATCCGGCAATCAATTCCACAACCCTAATACACCTTTTTCACGTCTTTCTCCTAACTAAAAAGAAACCCACAATTTCTTTGGTGTCTATGTCAATGGCTAGCCACAGCCATTGCTTGTAATATTTGCTCCCAACAAATGACCACATTTAATCACACTCAATAGTGAGTTTTCCAGTTTTTTTAGTAGATTTAATAGATTGATAAACCTCTGTATACTTACTATTAACGTAATGCGTGAAGCCATTTTTCAGATACACCTTTTACAGGAATAATGCCAGCTAAACTAATTTTTTCACTTTGATAATTTATCAATCAATTCTTTGGTTTGATCGTTGATGTATACTTTGGAGTTATTTGGGACAAATTGTATTTGACAGGTTTGACATTGATATTTCTATTTTTTGTTATGAATTGTGCCATTTTTCACAATATTGCCACTACCACAATTGGCACAGATTAAATCATTATTTGGCATAGGATTAGATATTGATGAAATATTTTTGAAATGTATATTATCAGAATTTTTTGTATTACATTTAAGGTTGAGTTATTTATAACTTACTGGTTGATTATATCAAGTGTTAGCGGAGCTTTGCGTTAGCAATCGCCTACAAAATAAATTTTCAAATTTAAAGTAGATTGAAGTTCAATATTTGAGAGATTAATATCATAAATTGATCATTTATATTAACCTACCACTACATATATAGGACTACCCAGGATTTTTTCTTTTTTATCCTTAATACAATTATGCTTTAAACCTTAATTATTCGGTAAAATAGCTCTATAGTCAACTTCTTCACCTAATATAAAATGTTAATTAATTGGCAAGACTTAATAGCAGAAATAAATTTTAAACATAAACAATGCCAAGACGATCCAATGAATGCTATGGCATTTGCTTATTCTTTAGGGCAATTATTACTAGAAACTCAAGCTTTATTTTCTCCCACTGAATGGCAATCTTGGTTCAAAAAGAATTGCCATTTCTCAGAAAGTTGTGCTGAAACTTATCTGCAAATAGCTAAAAGCTGGCCTAGTTTCCGGACGCAATTAGATCCTTACAGAAAAGTGGATCTATCTGCTATGGAGAATATACCCCAGATGTCACTTATTTCCTCTAAGTCAAAGGATAGTTTTGAAGAAGATGTGGAGACAGAAGTTAAGCAAATTATTCCTTTATTGAGCAATGCTGAAAATTTTCCGGCCTCCCTTCCAGACTCTGAAAAATCTGAAAATGCCACAATTATTAACTTTTATCTTCATGGGAAAGTAGTTCCAAAAGCACGCCCACGAGTTACGACTAATGGTACTTATTTACCACCTCGATATCGTGCCTGGAGAAATCAAGCAGAAGTTGAAATTTACCGTCAAGTTTCTGACCTTAATTTAGAAGTAAATTTACCAATTCAAAGAGCAGCTATTTCTATCATTTTTTGTGGTAAACATCGTACTAATTCTGATTTAGATAATTTAGCAGGAGCTTGTCTTGATGCTTTAACGTTAAACGGCGCGGGGGTGCTGCAGGACGACCGCTTGGCTTGTATTCCTAAACTTAATCTTGAATATATTCCTAATACTAAGGAAACGGGAGTTAAGATTACAATTGAAATACTTCCTGTGAGATAAATCGTTAAATAATAAGTTTTAATTTAGTATGTTATATGGCTTTGTTGCACAAAGAAAGGAAATAGGGTAAAAGTAACAGTGCGTGGCACAGTAAACCTACACCAATGTAGATATGAGTAAGTCCAAGTCTAAATGGTTCAAACAGGCAAGCCCAAAAGCTACAAAGTTGAAATCTAGTTAACTCCAATATTACCGCCACAACTTTAATGGATTTAACTCCGAAAACATAGATTAATCCTCTAGTATTAGCAGGTGCTTTAACAGAGGGAATTTATAATTTTCAAGTAGGCAAAAAAAAATTTGATTTTGAAGAATTACCTTTTGCTGGAAGTGAGTTTAGTCATCCTTATTATTGGGCACCATTTATTTTAATTGGTAATAGATTTTGAAGCATATCGTAGGTTTTAGGTAGTAGGTAGGTCTAATTAAACGTTAAAAAAATTGTAGGGGCGGATTTTCACCTAAAACCTTGACGTATGGGTTATATAATAGACATCTGGTGAAAATAAACTTACCCTTTATTTAACATAAGCTAGAGTTGTAAAATTCAGTTCCCTAAATCATTTTTCGTACCTTTTTCCTAAAAATCTATTCCCTGTTGCTTTCCGGAGCTGTTGCCTGTTACCTGTTATGTGTAAAAAGTCTATATCTTTTTCACGCCTATGTCTAATCATTGCCTACCCCATCATATTGAGTGGATACTTTTCTATCTTTCTGAGAACTTCTCTAATTAAGTTCCTAACATTTGTAATTTATACAAACCAGCATAAAGACCTTCTTTCTGTAATAATTCTTCGTGAGTACCAGACTCAATTAACTCTCCTCGCTTCAACACAAAAACCCGGTTAACATTTCTAATAGTCGAAAGTCGGTGAGCAATAATGATAGCTGTTCTTTCTGCTAAAAGTTTTTCTAATGCTGATTGAATTAAAGCTTCTGTTACAACATCTAAACTAGCAGTTGCTTCGTCAAGAACCAAAATTCTCGGTTTACGAATAGCAGCACGAGCAAATGCTAATAACTGCTTTTGACCACCAGAAAGATTTGCTCCTCTTTCTCGTAGTTGAGTATTATATCCTTGGGGTAATTCTGCAATAAATTTATCTATATTTGTATTTTTTGCTGAGGTTTGAATCTCCTCTAATGAATAATCTTCTCCCAAAGTAATATTACTTTTCACATCTCCAGCAAATAAAAAACCATCTTGTAAAATTACGCCAATATGTTTTCGTAATTCTGCTTGAGGTAAGTCTTTAATATTAATTCCATCAACTAAAATTCTGCCTTTATTGACATCATATAAACGACAAAGTAAGCGAATTACAGAACTTTTTCCTGCCCCAGTAGGTCCAACCAAAGCAACCTTTTCTCCTGGTTTAATAGTAAAGTTGAGATTTTTCAGAACATATTCATTTGGTTTATAACCAAACCAGACATTTTCAAATCTAATTTCACCAATTTTAGAATTGTTAACTTGAAGAGTAGGTAATTTTTTAATTTCTCCTTCTGGGTCTAGAATTTCAACTTCTTCATTGAGAAGATTAATAATACGTTCCACTGCAGTTAAACCTGCTTGAATAGCTGTAAATTTTTCGGCAAATTGTCGCAGAGGATCGAATAAACGTTGAGCATATAAAATGAAAGAAGATAAAGTGCCAAAATCTATATTTTCTGCTAAAACAAATTGCCCTCCCAGGAATAATACTACAGCGACCGCAACTAAAGAAATCCATTCTAAAATACCTGAGATAGCTGAGTCATAAAAAATAGTTTTATCTACTGCTTTAACATAATCGAGATTATTAGCTCTAAATAACTCCGAATTAAATTTTTCTCGGCGAAATAATTGTACTACTCCTATACCAATTAAGTTTTCTTGTAGTTGAGCATTTAAACCAGAAAGTTCATCTCTGGCTTTGTAATTAGCTTGCCTATATTTTTGCTGGAAATAGATAATAATTGTTGTTACTGGTAACATCATTAATATCAGCATTAAACCCAGTTGCCATTGCAAACTAAACATAGCAATAGCAATTATTAAAATCGAAAATAAATCGCTCAAAATACCAATAGCACCTGTAGAAAATACATCTCCTAAAGCTTCAACATCACTGGTAAGGCGAGTAATTAATTTTCCCACAGGGGTACTATCAAAAAATCTAACTCCTAAAGAAAGAACGTGTTTAAATAAGTCATCTCTAATATCAGCAGTAATTTTTTGTCCGACTTTTTGTACTAAAAAGCCTTGTAAAGATTGAAATATTAGTCGTATAATAATAGTCAACATTAATATAGTTCCTAAAATATTCAATCCTTGAGATAATGATATTTGTTGGAGAAATGACCAGGTTTTTTCTCCTAAAATTAGAGAAATTGCCTGTCCGATTAATAGTGGTTGAATTGCCCCAGAAATTGATAATGGTAACAATAATATCAGTGAGGCAAATACTAATTTTTTGTGGCCTAGACCATAGCCGATAATTCTTTTAATTAGTTGCCAGTCTGTTTCACTATTATGATTTCGCTTTTTGTTTCTACTGGTTTTTGGTGAGATGCTTTTCATAGATTTTTTTTAGTTAAACTGTAGGCAGTATAATGTTTTTATAAGGTAGCATATCAGCTAAATATTCACAATTAATGACCAAAAAATAAGGTCTCAAGCTTCCCCTTGAAAGGGGATGAAAAAGCGGTCGATCTTCAAAGCTAACCCTAGGGTGGAATGGCAAACTTTCCTCGCCATATCCAATCGACCAAGAGAAAATAAAATTCAATATTTTAAGCCTCTGACTTGACCTTTGTCATGCTGCGCAAACAGGTAGAGGTACTGATAACTGAAATGACTAGCAAATAATTCTAATTAGAGCTTACCGATCTAATATAAAAGCACTCTTTTTATAAAATATTCAGCCTTTAAAAGAGCGAAAAAAGTACCTGGTTTTCAGTTGAAAATCCTCAAAAACTTAGTATAAAAGGCAGAATTTTTTGCAGAAAAATCAAGGGATAAATAGATCCGACTATCTCCTCTATAAATTCTATTCTCCCCTACTCTAGTACTCCCCTACTCCTAAAAAATACTTTTTAAGCAAACCCTAATTATTATGACTGAAATTGAAACAGAAAGATTAAAACTAAGACAATTTATCCTTGATGATTTGGATGAATTATACAGATTGTATAATAATCCAAAGGTAATGAAGTATGTGGGAAAAGGCATCCTCACTAAGACTGAAACAGAAGCAAAAATATTAAGCACGATCGAGAGTTGGAATCAAAATAATTTTGGAATGTGGGTGATAGTTCATAAAATAGATAATAAAATGATTGGTCGTTGCGGACTTTGTTTTCTCGACAATACTCCAGAAATTGAGCTTGGTTATTTATTAAATCCTGCATATTGACATCAAGGATTAGCAACAGAAACAGCAAAAGCAAGTTTGAAGTATGGATTTGAAGAATTGAAGTTAGAGAAAATTGTAGCGATAGCTGACGCCACGCTCCGCGAACGCTCAACCTGAAAATATTGCCTCCCGACGAGTAATGGAAAAAGTAGGAATGAAATACGAAAAAGAGGCTAATTATTATCAGACTAACGTGGTATACTATACTATCTTAAGCAAAGAATATCAGCCTAATAGTTAGTTGTATGTTGTACTTATAAAATTTTGAAAAAATGATGAGTAAATTGACTCTAGTTATCGGTAATAAAAATTATTCTTCTTGGTCGTTACGAGCATGGTTAACGATGAAACAAGCAGGAGTGAAATTTACTGAAATAAAAATTCCTCTGGATACACCTATTACCCACCAAGAAATTTTAAAATATTCTCCCACTGGTCTGATACCAGTTTTGTTAGACGGGGATATTAAGGTATGGGAATCTCTAGCAATTTGTGAGTATGTAGCGGAGAAATTTGCAAATTCTTTGTGGCCGAAAAATCATGAAGCACGAGCAGTAGCGCGGGCAATTAGTACCGAGATGCACGCAGGGTTCCCAAATTTACGCAAATATATGCCAATGGATTGTCGAGGTCGTTATCCAGAGGTAGGCATAATTCCGGAGGTTAGACCTGAAATTGAGAGGATCGGCAGAATGTGGCGAGAGTGTCGCGAAAAATTTGGAGCAGAAGGTGATATGCTATTTGGTAAGTTTACAATTGCTGATGCTATGTATGCTCCGGTAGTCTCTCGCTTTGCCACTTATCACGTGAAACTCGAACCAGTGGCACAAGCTTATGCTGAAGCGATTTGGGCATTAGCTGATATGCAAGAATGGTTAGCAGCATCGGAAGTTGAATCAGAAACTATTTTTGATTCAAAATTTTAACTGACTATTTTGACATTCATCAAAATGCAAATTCTTTTAGTGGATGATGAACCGGAGTTAACTTCTCCTCTAAGTCGTGCTTTGAATCGAGAGGGGTATAGTGTTGATGTTGCGGATAATGGAAAAATTGGTAGTCAGATGGCAAGTCAAGGTAATTATGATTTGCTGATTTTAGATTGGATGTTACCTCACAAAACAGGATTGGAAATTTGTCAGGAGTTACGCTCGCGCCACGACTATACACCTGTTTTATTTCTTACTGCCAAAGATACAGTAGACGATCGCGTTGCTGGATTAGATGCTGGAGCAGATGATTATTTAGTTAAACCTTTTGAGTTGCGAGAGTTATTAGCAAGAGTTCGGGCATTATTACGTCGTCCCCAAAACATTGAAACAAGCACAACTGAGCAACATCTACAAGTAGCAAATTTAGAGCTAGACATAGAAAATCAAGTAGCTTATCGCGGTGGACAGATAATTAATTTATCAGAAAAAGAATGTAAATTGCTGGCATATTTTATGACCTACCCCGGTCAACTTCTAACTCATCAGCAAATCTATGAATATTTGTGGGGAGAAGGAGAAAAACCAAGCAGTAACGTTTTAGCAGCACAAGTACGTTTATTGCGACGAAAAATAGAAGTAAATGGAGAGTTGCCACTCATTTATACTGTTTATCGAAAAGGTTATCGATTTGGAGAAAGTAATTACGATCACTGATCGCCGAATAATTGATAATTTCAGGTTTGAGACCTCTACTTTTAAGAAGAAAAATCATTCTTATCTCCTTTTGATCAATCTTCTGATTAATAAAGAAGAGGTAATTGTTAATGATGAATTGTTAACTGTTAATTTTTGAACTAGCATCATCTTGGGATGATTTTGTGCATCTGCATCTGGACTGTCAGCTTACATCTCCATCGCATCTGTCTCCATCATCCCTCTGAATAACGCCTTTGAATCAAACCAAAGTAAGCAAATAACTTACAAATCGCCTCCCCGAAGTGCCAGTAGCACAATAACTACAGGGCCAGCAATGACAACCATGGCCAACATTGTTAACTGGGCAATAGTTTCAAAGTTAATGTTGCTGAACAAATCAGTTAAAAACCCCATATTTCCCCTAAAAATAAATCAAATATATACTGAGCTGAAAAACCGTTTTTTATTCTACCAAGCGATCGCTACTTTAATTTAAGATACTTTACAAAACTCAATAATTTAGTCTGCTACAATCAGAAGGCCGTTAATAAATAACTATTGGCTAAAAAAAAATGGCTAGTTGGTGTTGTGTAAAAAATTGTGGTGCTTGTTGTTACTTAGACCCAACAGAGCGTCCAGAATTAGAAGAATATTTATCTACAGAAGAGCTAAAGCATTATATGAGTTTAGTAGGAGCAGATGGATGGTGTATTAATTACGATAGTTTAACGCGAGAATGCCGTATTTACCCCGAAAGGCCCCATTTTTGTCGAGTCCAACCAGATACCTTTAGAAAATTGTACGGTATTGAACCAGAAGAACTTAATGAATTTGCCATTGACTGTTGTCAGCAGCACATTGGAGATATGTACGGCGATCGTAGTCTAGAAATGTTGCGCTTTAATCATGCAGTGGGTATTAACTCAGGTTTTCAGAGATAACGAAGTCAGAACTCAGAAGTCAGAAGTTGTTTTTGTCAGGAGAATTTGAGCAACTCTCCAAAAACATTTTGCCTTAAAAGACGGGGTTGGGCGACCCAATTATTTTGATAAGTAGAGTAGAGTGGTTGACAAATAACATAATTATCTGAAACAATAAATAAAATTTAAAAAATCTACATATACTCAGTAATTTAGTAAATTAGCCTGTGAAATCTTTTAGTGAAAATACACCTCAACCTAAAATAAATTTAGAACAAAAAGAATTTTCTGAGGGCTTACCTTTACAAGTTAGCTCAGAAACGGGTGAACTTTTACCCCCCAAAAATTCTCAATCAGAACAACAAGAAACGAAAGTAGAAAAAACAGGAGCATGGAAAGTATTTGCTTCTACTTTTGTCACAATATTTTTAGCAGAAATTGGCGATAAGACTCAGCTTACTACTCTGTTAATGACTGCCGAATCTCAATCTCCTTGGATAGTATTTTTAGGTGCAGGTAGCGCATTAGTAACTACAAGTTTGTTAGGGGTTTTGTTGGGAAAATGGTTAGCCAGTCGCCTCTCTCCTAAAACTATAGAAAGATCGGCAGGAATGATTTTATTACTAATATCTTTAACTTTAATAGTAGAGGCATTTTATAAAAATTTTTCCTAAGCATTTCCTGCAGAATGCAGCAAAAACAGCTATTAGCGGTCAGATATCAGCTTTTATTAGTTTAACTTCTACTACATTTTAAACCAAAGAATTGTATTTGATTAAAAAATTCTTCTTTCTTCTTGATTTATTACTTTTTAATTTATTCCTTCTTAACTACTATGGATTGGCAACTTTTAAGCTTAAGTTTTATCGCAGTTTTTTTATCTGAATTAGGAGATAAAAGTCAATTAGCAGCCATCGCCCTTGGTGGGTCTTCAAAATTTCCCCAGGCAGTATTTTTTGGTACTGCAACTGCTCTATTATTAACTAGCTTTTTAGGAGTTTTAGTAGGGGAAGGAGTAGCAGAAATTTTACCAACGAATATAGTAAAAATTACGGCTGCAACTGGATTTGCATTTATGGGTATTCGTCTTTTATTCTCTGGTGAAGAGGAAGTAGAAGAATCTGAAAATAATTGAGATTGAAAAAATCCCCATTTTCTAGAATATTTGAGAAAGCACTGTATGGAGTAAAAATAATTATGCTAACCTCTGTTGATTCACCCAAACAAATTACTCTCGAAGAATTTTTACAATTGCCATAAACAAAACCAGCAAGCGGATATATTAACAATAAAATTTATCAAAAACCAATGCCGCAAGGAGAGCATAGTAGAATTCAAACCTGTCTATCATCAGCAATTAATCAAGCAGGTGAACCACAAAAGTTAGCAATGGCATTGCCAGAATTAAGATGTACTTTTAACGGAGGTTCCATAGTTCCAGATATTTCAGTTTTTGCATGGCATGGCAACGTATTCCGAGAAAACCTAATGGTAGAATCGAAAATAGATTTGAAATAGCACCAGATTGGGTAATAGAAATTCTCTCGCCAGACCAAGGTGCTAATCAATTAATTAATAAAATTCTTTTCTGTCTAAATAATGGTACTCAGTTGGGTTGATTAATAGATTCTGAAGATGAATCTGTACTAATTTTTCAACCTAACCAGCAACCAGAAGTTAGATATGATTCTGATAATTTACCCATCCTCAATTTATTAACAGATTGGCAATTATCTGTTGCAGATTTATTTGGTTGGTTATATTAGATTTAGGGAGTAGGGAGTAGGGAGTAGCTGAATGCTTAAATACTAACTAACAAAACTGGTTAGTATTCCTAAAATTTGCGGTAAGTTTTTGATAGAATATTCCTCTAAATCTAATACTAGAGTTTGAGCTTCTAATTCTAAAAATTGCCAAGGTGTTCCCGTGGTAATAGCTCCATAAATTTTGCGAATTTCATTCCCTATTATTTTGATTAAAAATCTGGCCAGCAACCATTTCGGCAATACATTGACCAAAGCCAGATTTAATATTATCATTCTTAGCTTCTACAAGAGTAACTATTGGTGCTTGAATTATCGTTTGTAATGTGGAACGACTAATACTAATAATAAAATCGCAAAAACCATTTAACTCTAGCTCTGGATTAACATTAAATTCGATGCCAGAAAATAAGCCTATTTGATTATTAGATATTTTTTTACTTCTGCTAATACTGGAGCAATAATAAATTCTATTTGCGGAGCATTCCGTCAGGAAACGAGCTTTTTCCGAAGCGTTCGCGCTAGCGTTGCGGAGCAAATCGCCACTGCTAATGGTAGATAATATTCTAAAGCTTCTTGAAGAAATTGACTGGGAATAACATCTGGTAATTTATTAAATTTACCCAAGTTTTCGACCAGCTGAAGATTAAAATTAGTGAGAACTTCCTCTAAGGTAAATTTACTGTAAGGCATGAGTTTCTTTAGAGGTCATTTTCAGTTATCAGTTAGTCAGTTAAGGGTGGGCAAATATTAACTTAATTGAGATTAATTTTATCTCAACCAAAATTCACCCACCCTACTTTCTTCACCTACAACATTATTATAGCGTTTCTCTGGCTAGTGAGGTAGTTTTATCTTTCTTCCCTGTTGCCTGTTGCCTGTTGCCTGTTGCCTAAAGCAAACGAACTTTGTACCTCACGCTTTTTGGGAATTGCTATATTAGTTTTTTTGTTGATAACACCAACCAAGTAAAGTACCGCCAACAACTAATTTAATTACTTCTAATAACCAGTAACCGCCGTGCATTTGATTCATAGTAACAGGAACTTCTTTAACTGACTCAAACAGATTTAGATTTATACCCAAAGCACTCATTTGAGGAGTTAAACCGTAAGTATCAATTAAAGCGATCGCCAACAATGCTATAGAAAATATAATTGCTGTTTTAGTATTTTTAATTAAATTATTTGGTGTGGCACTTAATACTAATAAACCTGTTAAACCCAAGCTTGCACAAATTAATTCAAGTCGGTTAAACAACGAAAACATTATTGAACCTGCTGCTGTAAAATCTGATGTATTCATCATGCCAGAAGCATACATACTAGGCATAATTACCACGTCTAAAATTATGCAGGCACTTAACCAGAAACCTAAAGTTAAACAAACTATTGTTTGCCAACGTTTTTGATTAGATTCCAGATTTGAAGAAATAGTTGCCATATATTTTTACCTATTTAGAGTTATATATGAATGAGTTATCTTCAGCTTAACTAAAATTCGCCTCAATTAGTATTAAGTATTTTTACAATCTGATTTTGATAAGAAATGTAAAAATAACTAAAAATTCCCAAACAAAAAATCTAAGTTATAGCACTACGCAAATAGGGCGCGGACATTTATAAATGCTAAAATTCACTCAGGGATTATTTTTGACTTTTTACTTTTGACTTTTAACTTGCGCGTAGCGCTGTAGTAATTAAGTTGGTGGGCATAAATAGACGTTTCCGTTTGTCATGCTGCGCAAAAAAACGAAGAGTCTGAAAATGAAGCCAGAAGGCAGTTTTCAACCTAATTTTCAAAGTTTTGAATTTCTCTGGTTATTTTACGGATAATTAAACCGACCTACTTAGTAATTGGCACACTTTTCAAATAACTTGATACTTATTTAATATTGGGTTGCATAGAATTAAGGTTTCAAGAATAAATAATTGACTTTAGATCGAGGTTGATAACTTATAGAAGTTGATAATTTTGTGGAGTTTCACATAAAATTGGTATTACTATTTTAGAAATAAATTTCAAAACTTGAGGCGAATTTAGGTAGATAAAGTTTCCCTAATTTGAGTATTAAAAATCTCAAATTATTTCAACTAGGGAATAGATATTAAGGAATTATTTTTCCCTCAACTTTATCCCTAATAAAAATTCGATCAACGTTTTTTACAAATAGTAGAAGTAATAAAGAAGGAAGAAGCAATAAGCAAGAAGGAAGGAGGAATAAATATTGAAAAAAAAGAGAAAACGATAGAAATTACCATATAAAATGAACTGAATAAGCTATTTTTAAGCATATCTGATCAAGATGCAATTTTTAATGTTCAGTTATGGCAAATTTAAATTGTGAATATATAGTCATTTAAAATAAGAATAAAACACTTTTTCGGCTGAAATTCTTTACAAGGCAAGAAACCTTTTTCTCAATCTAAGCTGAAATAACTATATAGCAATTCCCAAAAAGCGTGAGGTATAGCGCTGTGCGCAGGCAACAGGTAACAGGCAACAGGCAACAGGGGGAATAAATTGCCGATAATATAAGAATTTTAGCTATTTGGCCCCTCCTGCAATTTGTAAATATACCAGCGCTCATTGCTATACAAAATTTTAGGTTTGAGGGAACAAGGAACAGGGAACAGGGAATAAAAAGGTAAGCATTCAGCTATTAGCAGTCAGCTATCAGCAATTATTCATTATTAATTGCTTCTCAGGTTTGGTCCGGAGATTTTGAAAGTAACTTTTTATTCAAACTCAATTTCAAAGGTTGCTTTTACCTTTCCCAACATTAATAGCTGAATAGCTGATAGCTAATAGCTGACAGCTGAATGCTTACATAAAAAGACAAAAAGATAACTGTACCTCACGACCTTGGGAAACCCTATATAAGCTTAAAACATCTGTATATTCCCTATTTATTTCCAGAACGGATGTTCCTTTCATCCATTATCTTAAATTATTTTCAAAATCAAAGCATATTAGCTTAAGTCTATATTTTCTCCAAATACTTAAACCAAGTAAAATACAATCCAATCGACAATAAAATAAATATTAATAATAAAATACCAAAATTATCCCACTGCTTCATCATCAACATCATTCCCATCAAAAATAAAACCAACTGCCAAGGAATAGCAATCAAAGTTGCCATAATATCTCGTTTATTTTCTGCCTGAATTTTTGCCTGAATATTAGTTGGTAATTTTTTCCTCACTACTTCCCAAAAGCCAAAAGGTCTGGTAACCCGATAAAAATTATCAATCGTTTCTAAGTTAGTTGCTGGTGTAAAAAATGTCCCCAAAATACATCCTAAAAAAGAACAAATACTCGGCACCAAAAATAAAATATATTCCTGAATTTGAGAATTATTCACCACAGGTAAAATTACCCCTTTTGTCAAAATAGCTGCAACCAAACCCGCTCCAGTACCAATGGCAAACCCATAACCATTAAATCTCCACCAATACCATCTCAATACTAAAGGAATAAACAACCCAGTTCCTAAGCCTAAAGTTAACCATCCCCAGATATCATTAATATTCGTAATATTAAAACTAAACATTAACCCTAAACCAACAATGACAATAGATGCTAAACGACCTTGATTAACTAATTGTTGATTAGAAGCTTCAGGTTTAAGATAAGCTTGATAAATATCCTTGACCCAATATGCAGCACTAGAATTAATAATAGAATCAAAAGTTGACATTGCTGCTGCAATAAAACAGGCAATTAATAAACCCTTAATCCCTACCGGAATATACTCAGCAATTACAGTAGGTAAAACTAATTCAGGGTCAGAAATTACCTGATTTTTCAGACCATAATCTATTCCTAATACTGCAAAAGCTGTAACTAGAGGCCAGCGAAATGATAATAAGAAAATCCAGAATAAAGAAAGTAACCCAGCCTCACGATCGCTCTTCGCGGCAAAGTAACGTTGAGCCACATAACCACCTCCACCAGCAGCACCTTCGAGAAATACTTTAAAAGTATAAAACAACATCACTCCACCAAACAAATTAAAAATACTATAATCCCCTGGCAAATCAATAGTTATTGGTGGAGTAAGACTACTCCATTCTGCCAAATTCCATGGTTGTAATTGTTCTGTACCAGGAATGGAAATTGAAAAAGTATCTGGTAGATTTACAGTTTGAAAAGCCATAAAACAGATATATAAAACTGCCACAAAAATCAAGATTCCTTGAAAAATATCTGTCAAAACTACTCCATAAAAACCACTAATAGCAGTATAAATCAAAGCCAATAAAATGAGTAAAATTCCAGCAACTCTATCATCAATTTCCAAAAAAATTCCTAAAAATTTGCCACCCCCAACGGCAAAATAGCTAATAGAAGCAATAGCAAAAATAATATTAGCAACTGCACTAATAATTCTGGCAATATTTCCTTCTCGACCCATACCAAAACGTAACTGCATCCATTCAGCAACAGTCATTACTTGAGCGCGACGATTCCACTTTCCAATAAATGTCATTAAACAGGCTAGATATAATACTATTCCACCCCTAATTTCAATAAAAAATCCCTTAGTTCCCAAGGCATAAACTAAAGCAGTTAATATCATAGTACCTGCAAGGTCAGTATTAGAAGCCATACCAGAAGCACCCAAAACCCACCAAGGCAAATTCCGATTTCCGAGAAAGTAAGACTCTATTCCTGTCGAAGCTTTTTTTTGTAGAAAAACCCCAAAAACCATAATAAATACTAAGTAAATTATTACAACTATATAATCAATTATTTCCATAAAAGTAAATCTATAAATCAATTATCATTGATAATTTTATACTAAAGATAGCGCGATAGCAATTATGAGATTGTCCGATCATTATTATGAGAAAGTTTACACAAGAAAATATCCGTTGATTATGTTTTTCAATTAGAGTTAGTAGGCCGTATCTTCAACATAGATTATAGTTCGGGAATAGTTTTCATTGATGCAGGTTATGGCAATAACACAACTTTTATGAAAAACTCGAAGAAAGGAAATTAAAATATCTAGGATAAATCACAAAAAACAAAAAAGCAGTAGTTAAATAAGAAGTAAAAATCAGCATAGATAAACCTCTTCAATAATTGATAATTGATAATTAATAATTGATAATTGATAATTGATAATTGATAATTAATAATTGATAATTACTTTTCCCTAAAAGGAAGAAGATTGACGCGGTAGGGAAAATTTTTTCTTGTTTCTCCTTTAAAGGAGAGGCTTTAAACTTTAATTATTCAATAAGAAACTTACCATTAAATAAATTTGAATCAGTGGTATTAAATCTAGAAAAAAAAGTTTGAGTTAGTACATTTATCAAAATAATATGGGTCGCGCAACCCCACCTTTTAAGGTGCAATATTTTTGGAGAGTTGCTCACACATCCCCGTTACAAAAATAACTTCTGACTTCTGACTTCTGACTTCTGACTTCGTTAAAGCCATAGTCTTTATAGCAAATTCATTTCTAAGTTACATAAAATAATATTTCGATCGGGGTTGACCCTAGATCGAGATAGACAAGTTAATAAATTTCATAATTCTGTGCCACCTCACATAAAATTGGTATAACACCATTTCTCAAAAATCCTACTACGGTCATAACCTTGATTTTGCGAACTTATAAAGCAACTTCTATTCCTCCATTCTTTGGCGATCGCTACAAATAAAATGAACAAATTTCATCCTACCTAGCTAAGGCAAAAAAATCACCATCACCATCATCATAACTATTAAATACTCCACAGTAACTGCAACAAATTCAACTACCTTTGCTGAAAAAAAAGAAAATTCACCCCAAATATTTTTGTTCTTTATTTAGTCAGAACAAATCATCAAACATTTTATGATTCTCGTGTCAAAAGAGATATTACCGTTATCTATCCAACTACTTACTTATGATTTTTGCTCAAAAAATTCCTCAGATAATTTAGCCTTGATTTTATTCCTTCATTCCTTGGCGATCGCTACCAACAAAATGAACAAATTTCATCCTATCCAGGCAAGGTCAAAAAATCACCATCACCATCATCATAACTATTAAATACTCCCCACTAACTTCAATAAATTCAGCAATAAATAAATAGTAGTTAAAAATTTAAGTCCAGCAAAGTTTCCCGTAATTGATATAACACTAAAAATTAGTTACTCTTACTGATTTTCAGAATTAATACGATTCATTTCCCAAGTAGTATAAGTACCAATTGGACTCCAAAATATATAAGGTAATAATAATATTCCAGCCCAACTATTAATTTGCCAGACAGTCAAAATTACTATCATACTTAATACAAAACCCGTTCCTCCAATAATTGTTCCTACCTTCAAATTTTGCATCCAAAACATCACAGGTGTATAGGCTATTGTCACAATTTCTAACAATAAATATAATGCCATTAATAACCAAGTTTTTTTAGTTCCTGGATCCTGTTCCCAGATAATATATGCAGACCAAGCACCACAAATAAAAATTATCGTCCAAATGATAGGAATTGCTCTTTCAAAAGTTAACCAATTAGGTCGTTGTAGATGTCTAAACCATTGGATACCTCTAGACGGCGTAAAAATACTACTACTGAATGCTATTAAGAAAGTAACCGCACCAATTATCATCCAAGATTTAATCATTTTTTTTATAGTTTATAATTCATAGCAATACAAAAAAAATTATAAGTATCTAGCTAGTTAGAGTTTTTCTATTTTAGCCTTCATATTTTACTAAAGTTTGGGAGTCCTAACCAAGGAAGCATTAAGCCAGAGTCTAAGCTTTTATCTAATCAATTACTATTTTCAGGAATCCTAAATCATTCATAGTAATTTGATTGTTCTCAGTTCCCTCAAAGTCTAAAATATTTCACAAATTGAAGAAGATTGCTATCTTCAATAAGATTGCTATCTTGATCAGAATAACACTCTATTCCTACTATTTATGAGGAGTATTAGGTTTAACAAAAGATTCAATCTAACCTCAAAAAAACCTGATGTAAAACCCATCCCAATAACAGTAAACTAGTGCTAAACAAATTAACTAACCAAGTCGATGATTTTGTTCTAGTTCAATACTAGATTCATCCTCATTATCTTTAGGAACAAGAAAATTACCATTTTGAGGCTGTAAAACAGCTTTAATTGTTTTCAGAAAACGATTTGATGAAACTTTACCATTAAGTCTTTGACGCTCTTTTACCTTCTTAATAAGATGTCGCATTACAGATACATCTAATTCATCTATAAAATGGTCAGCTATTTTTTCTCCCATTAAATCAATTGCTTCAGAATACTGCTTTTTTAACATCTCTATGGCTGCATACTCTTCATTATTAATTTCCTCTGAAGTCTTATTTATTGCATCATAATCATTACAAACAAAATTTTCTGTTCCTTGATGTTTTTTTGCCGAATTACTTACATTTGTATAAATATTATTTTCCATCATATTTTCACCATTTTCCTGAGTAAATTTTTGTGTTGGAATTTGACGACGATCTATAAAACTTTGATAATCGATAATACTCATGCCAAGATTATAAATATGATGATGTACATGATCTATTAGATCCACTTCATCTGGATTGTAGTAACCACGATTATTGTCAATACCATGTAATTGTGCCCAACGTTTTAGAGTTATTTCATCGTCTAAATTGTATCTCTCTAACATTTGACTGGTAGTTAGCTCGCTTTGTGGTGTTACTTTAAAATCACTCATTAATTAATTCTCCTTAACATTATTTGATTCCTGTATATTATAGATTTTATATTAGCATCAAATATCGATTTCAACTATCATAGCTGGATTGCCACAAAAAAAATAAATTAGTTTGATAGCACTTTATAAATACTCTTGAAAATAATAATTAAGCTTAATTAATTTACCAGATTAATCTTAGACAAAAAGTATAGAACCTCACATCTATGACTAAGGAAGAAGTAAGAGGGAAGTAAGAATAAGTAATAAACAAATTTTGAATAAGGCAGAAGGCAGGAGGGAAAATTAGACCAGGATCTATTCTAAACGTCACTTCGTATCTTATAACCCCAACCAATTTTAATAGCTGATTTATTAAGTAAATATTAAGAGGCTGAATTCCTTGCAATACAAAGGTTTTTGGAGTTATAGCCCAATAATACCTAAATTCCTGAGAGTTAGATTACATAAGGGTTTTAGCTAAGTTTACAAATCAGCTCTAAGCACCCCCCTTTCAACAATTAATAATTAATAATTAATTATTAATTATTAACAATTACCTCTCCTTGAAAAGAATAGCATTGACGCGGAGCGTGAAAATTTTTTCTTCTCTTGGTCGATTGGATATGGCGAGGAAACCTCGCCATCCCTCGACCGCTTTTTCTCCTTTAAAGAAGAGGCTTTAAACCTTAATTATTCCGCAAGGCAAGGTATTAAACCCATCATAGAAAAGATCAAAGAAGAAAAAGCAATCGAAATAGGTTGCTTATAGGATTAGATAAGTTCTTTTTATGCCTAATTTTCAGCCTTTTTTTTGTAGGATTCTTTTTTTAAATTGATATAACATATAGATAGTGTTTATAGATGAGTTGTAGATATTAGGCTATAATTTATTCCTACTAAAAACTCTCTTGATTCACGGTCACTATTCTTCATCATCTCTCAAAAAATTAATTTTCTGTTTATAACATCTGGAAACACTTTAACATCATCTATAATTAAAAACTAAGCCTTTTACTGCAAGAACTATTACTATGCCTGTATACGATTATTTTTGTCCAACTAATCAGCAAAAACTAGAAGTTTGGCACAGTATAAATGAAAATATTACAACTTGGGGCCAGTTATGTAAATTAGCTAAATGCGACCTTGGTGACACCCCAGAAGACACTCCTGTTAAACGTATGATTAGTGCCCCTAGAATAATAGTAGAAACAGGCATCAGCGATTTAAAAAGTCAAGGATTTAGTAAATTAGTAAAAAGAGACCAAGGAATCTATGAAAATATCACAGCAACAGGCGATGAAAGTCGCATAGTAAATATCAACGACCATAGTACCTATCCAAATTTTAAGCAAAAACTAGGAGACTAAATATCACAAAAAGCTTTCTAATTTTTACTCCAATAATTTTCTCCAAAAATAAAAATTAGAAAATCAAAATCATGGTTTATTACATCAACAAGCTACTGCTGTTATAAAAATTTTGATGGTTGCTTAATATTCATATATAGCAATTCCCAAGAACCGTGAAATACAAAATTCGCTTGTTTCAGGCAGTAATGAGTATTAATGCGGGAAACAGGGAATAACGATGCGACCCCGCGTCGGAGACAGACCACAGGGAATGCGCATCAAGACAGAAAAGAAGAAAAACAACAGTATCTCAGTAACTTGATAAGCACTATATATAGTCGAATAATGTATTAATAAGTAGAATATATTAACAAGTGTTTTTTTCTATATTAAACATCTCCAAAAATCAAAAATAAAATCAATTCTCACACAGCAATTATCAATTATTTCCCCCTACTGCCTACTGCCTACTCCCTGCTCCCTCTTTTCTGGAGATGTCTATTGATTTATGACTAATTCAAATTCTAGTCTTTTATTCCTATTAAAAAAACACAATTTCCAGCCTTATCTACAACCTTTTTTGCAACTACCAATAGTAAATATTACTATTGGTATAATCATAATTTTGTCCGTTATATTAACCATAGTAGAATTATCTATACCTGAAAAATAACCCTATCTATTAATATGTAATACATTTAGTAAAATATTCACTATATTATTTGTTATAGAATTAAGCTTCTGGTTTATAGTTGCCCCTAATAAAAAAGTTTATTTTCAAGAATACTGGTTAGACATACTAGCTATATTACCATTACTAAGAGTCTTCAGATCGATTAGAGCTTTACGACTATTACGCTTACTAAGAATACTCAGGTTACCTGGTTTTTTCAACCGTTATGCCAGCACCTTTCTTTATATCTTACAAAGAGGAATTAAAGAATACCTAATCGTTGTTGGACTACTGCTACGAACTATTATGTTTGGTAGTGTTGCTATCCTAGTATTTGAAAGTAGTAGTAACCCAGACTTCACTTCCTTAGAAGAAGGATTTTGGTTTAGTGTTTATTCTCTATTTGCTGGCGAACCAATTCCGGCTTCACCATCCTCATTAGGAGGAAAAATAGTTGCAGTGTTTGTCATGTTTATGAATGTTACTATCTTTGCTATGTTGACTGGAAAAGTATCAGCATTTATGGTAGATAAAATCCGTAGAGAGGATGATATTGTGGACTGGGAAAGCTTTAGTAATCATACAATTATTTGTGGTTGGAATCGCAAAGCTGAGATTATAGTTAGAGAATTTAAAGCTGCTGGTCAAAGCAAAGGAATACCAATTATTGTAATAGCTGAATTTAATGATGAACCTAATTTTATTGCCCCAGATCTAAAATTTCGGATACAATTTCTCAAAGACGATTTTACCAAATTTACTGCTTTAGAAAAAGCAGGTATACGTCAAGCTGAAACTTGTATTATTTTGTGTGATAAAACCCATGGTCGTAGCGATCAAAATGCAGATGCTCGGAAAATTTTAGCAGCTTTAACAGCAGAAAAATTAAATCCAAATGTTTATACCTGTGCTGAATTACTTAACCGTGAATATGGCTCTCACTTAGATATGGGTCATGTCAATGATTATATAGTTAGCCAGGAACAAAGTGGTTTTCTATTAGCTCAAGCTGCTTTGAATAGAGGGTTAATGGGTGTATTTTCAGAATTACTAACTTATGAAAGGGGAAGTCAGTTTTATCGGATAACTATTACTGCTAAATGGATAGGGAAAACTTTTTTAGACTTGTTTATACATAACGCTATTTTAATAGCAGTTTCTCAGCCTCAAGGTAAGTTTTAAATTAATCCCGAACGCTATATTTTTCAGGAAAAATATAATTTAATTGTTATAGCTTCGAGAGAAATAAAATTATAAATTTGATTATTTTAAGCCATTGCTTTTAATTGTTTTTAGCATTAATAGCGGTTGGCGAAAAATAGCTAATATCATATAGCAATCCTAAATAGGTTGCGGGTAATCAAAAAGTAAATAAAAAAACTGAAACTCTTACCAGTTAAGTGTTCCCAGTTAAGTGTTCCCTAAAAAGCAGTAAGATTTTTTACACGAATAAAATAGGATTGCTATATCTCTTTAAATAGGGTTTGCTGAAAAAGTCTTATGGGTGAGGGTAGGAGGACCGAGTCAGGAGGACCGAGTCAGGAGAAATGGGAATTATAGAGGAGGTAGGAAGAAGAATAGTCCCTTGATTTTTCTGCGCAACTATGCGCCTAAAATGCTAATTTTTTGAACCTAAGCGACCTAAAAGCTGGGACTTTTTTCAACTAAAAAATGCTAATACCTTTATATGTAAATGCTTTTAGATTTAATCAGCAAACCCTAAATAACCACTTCGGAAAAATTTAGGGGGTAGGGAGCAGGGAACAATAGGAAATTTGTTTGCTCCCCATGACAAATGGAAAAAATATTCTCTTGAGAGAGAATAACATTTTTATTATGGCTAATTAATGAGACTTGATATAATAACTTAGTACAGCAATCCTGAATAGGTCAAAACCAAATAAAAAATACAGCAGATTTCATATAAGTTAAGGTGCACCAATGCTGAGCAAGATTCCTGCATTAAAAAAGTATTATTATTAATGTCTTTAACTGTATATATAGCACTACGCATTAAGGTTTTTGACATCAATAGAAGCTGAAACCCTTTTGATTTCCCTATTGCCTATTGCCTATTGCCTGTTGCCTTACGCGTAGCGCTATACTTGCAATTTACTGTAAATGGAAATAATTGCCATATTTTAAGAATTAATAACTTAAAACTTAACAGCTTTTTCTGGTGTAGCTAAAAACTCTCGCAAGCGAACTAAACTAAAAGTCTGACCTAAATTTAGAGGCAACATAGATATTCCTTCTAAACGAGATTGTATCCAACCATCTCCCCAATACCACTCGTGAAATCCATCAATACCTTGACTAAGTAACAACCTCAAACAATTTGACCCTACTACATCAACATAATGTTTAATTTCTATTAGGCCAACCATACTTTTAAACTCTAAACCCTGAGACAATTTTTCTGGTAGTCCAGGAGAAAAGCGTTGAGGCCACAACCATGTTTGTAACTGAGATGAACATAGTAAACTCTCTCTGATCGTAGCTTCAGTAGCTTCAATCTCAATCCGCAAATGGCTTTTTTGGAAAGTACCTAACATAACAATATAGTAATATAATTTTTGAATTTATACTTGGTATCTTTTGAGCGAACAAACCTAGAAAATTACAAATATCTAGCCTAACATTATTTACCAATAATTAGAGATAAAAAAAGCAAATTTTTGCTACAAATTTACTTATTTTTTATGATGTATTAGTATGTATTCTAGCAAAAAATTATTTCTCAAGATAATATTCATCGTGAATTTCATGACTGAATAATACTATCTATAATATATCATTATATCTAACAACTTAGACTAACACAATAAGCATAAAACTAATACAAAAACTAGGGAATAAATTATGTATAACCATTACTTACATCTATAATAAATATCTGACAAACTTAACAGGAATATTCCAACAGAGTTATGATAAAGACAATTCTAATTATTAAGAAATGTAAGGACTTCAATGGCAGATCGACTAATTAGAGCGACAGCAGCAGAAGGTGGCATTCGTGCTGTTGGTGTAATTACCACCCGCTTAACTGAAGAAGCAAGACAACGACATAAACTTTCTTGGGTGGCCTCTGCTGCTCTTGGCCGCACAATGGCTGCTGGACTATTATTAGCTTCTAGTATGAAAACTCCCGAATCAAGAGTCAACATTCGTGTCCAAGGCAATGGTCCTTTAGGAGGAGTTCTTGTTGATGCAGGACTAGATGGAACAGTACGAGGATATGTAGATAACCCTACAATTGAGCTTTCACCAAATCAAATCGGCAAATTGGACGTAGGAAAAGCAGTAGGCAACCAAGGTTTCTTGTATATAGTAAGAGATATAGGTTATGGCTACCCATACTCCAGTACAGTAGAGTTAGTATCTGGAGAAATTGGAGATGATATTGCTCATTACTTAATTGTATCAGAACAAACACCATCCGCTTTAGTGCTAGGAGTATTTGTAGATACAGAGGGTATACAAGCAGCAGGAGGACTTTTGTTACAAGTTATGCCCAAAGCAGCCATAGATGAAGAATTAGTTCAAACCTTAGAATCTCGTATAGCCTCCCTCTCAGGGTTTACTCCATTGCTTCGAGCTGGCAAAACATTACCAGAAATTTTGCAACAACTTTTGGGAGACATGGACTTAAATATATTTCCCGAAAGTAAAATAGTTCGTTTTCACTGTGGTTGCTCTTTTGAAAAAGTTTTAGGAGCATTAAAAATGTTTGGTGTTGATGAACTAAAAGATATGATTGAAAAAGACAATGGTGCCCAGGCAGTCTGTGAATTTTGTGGAGAAGTATATCAAGCTAGTAAACAAGACCTGATACAACTAATTGAGGACTTACAACAACCCTTCACAGAAATTCCTGTTGGACAACTACACAAATCATCTTCATAAGTTTATTCTAAGAATTCAGAACACATAAATAATTAGATCGTTTTCTTCTGAATTCATACCTGTATAGAACCAATTTGATACCTTGGTCACAAGAATAAGGGAGGCGTAGGTTCGGTAATGAAAATCAAATGTGAGGGCTAATTTTTCTGTAAAAACTGATGCTTCAGATAATTACGAAAGATAATTACGAATAATAATTATAAATTTATAGATGTTAAATAGGATACATGTTAAATAGGTTTCATATTATTAAAGATGGGTTTTCCATATTAGCGATTAAACTAAGTTTTTGTTTTTATTTTTTCAACTGAAAAACTTGTAAAACCTCCTGGTATTAATTGTTTTCTCAAACAATTAATTTTCTGTTCATATTGAGGTTGCATCTTTTCCCAAAATAGTGTATAAATATAAACCGCAGATAATTGAAGCCTAAATTTAATATTTTAGATAAAGGCCTACCCACAGGCTAAACCAACCGGAAAGTCATTAAACATGAAATATATCTGTTGCTTGCTGTTCGGGATAAGTAGTGTATATGAATGAAAAATACAAAACAATAGACCGTATACGGACACTACGCCAGATGAAGCAAAAAAAACAAACCCAATGGCAACTACCTGAACGTAGGAAAAACCGCGAAGAAAGACTGCAGCAACTTAGATCCAATGGCAGTCAGATACAAACATACAAACATCCGGCCAAACCTTCCACTCTGCAAAAACATTCAGTTTCTCGAATAGAAAAAACTAAGCAAAAAAGCCCAAAATCTGCAAATAATACTTGGCCGATAAAATGGCTATTTTGGATAGCACTATTGGTAATAGTTCCAGCTGGGGCAGGTATAACAGCCATATCAGCCTTATTCAAATTACCTTCTCAGGCAGATTGTGAAGCAAGTTATTGGCCAACCGCATCAGCAAGCAAACGTCTTTATTGTGCTCAGATATTAGCTACTTCTCCCACAGTAGATAGTTTACTTCAAGCAATTAATTTGGTAGATGTTTTATCAAATGACCATCCAATGCGTCCAAATATTGATGTTTACATTGAACAATGGTCTGAAAAAATATTGTCCCTGGGAGATTTAGCTTTTCAAGATGGAAAATTAGAAGAAGCTATTAAAATTGCCCAAAAAGTACCTCAGAAAGTTTCAGCTTATCCAGTTGTCAAAGAACAGATTCAAAATTGGCAACAAACTTGGACTAAAGCTGAAACAACTTATAAGAAAGCTCAAGAACATCTGCGTCAGGAACAATGGAACCAAGCTTCCATGGAAGCTTCTCGTCTACTATCAGTACCAAATGTACATTGGGAAACGAAAAAATATCAGGAACTAATTAACGATATAAAAAGAACTCGCAAAGAAGGTGACAAATTAAACCAAGCACGAGACATAGGCGAACAAGGTGGACTAGATAATCTCACGAATGCTGTCAAAAAAGCTCAAGCAATTGGAAAAAATAGCTATCTCTATCAGACCGCTCAAAAGTTGATACTAAATTTGGGCGAACAAATAGCAGATATGGCCTTAGTAGAACTAAATGAAGGAAATTGGCAAGAAGCACTCAAGATAGTTAATAAAGTTCCAGAAAATGATGTCCTAGAGGAAAAAGTAAAAGATATAGAATTATTAGCTCGTGCCCATTCTCCAGCTAATCTGGGTACAATAGTGGGACTAGAAGATGCTATTGCTCAAGCTCAAAAACTCAAAACTGAACGACCTCTTTACAGCAAAGCTCAACAGTTAATTAGTATTTGGCAACAAGAAATTGCAGATGTCAAGATTATAGAAGAAGGGAAAAAACTAGCCCAACCAGGAGGAATTAGCGATTTGAAAGTGGCGATCGCTAAATTGCAGACTGTTCCTCCTTATAACCCCCGTGGACAAGAAGCAACTACTTTGATAGGAAATTGGAGTAGACAACTACAGCAACAAGAAGACCGGCCTTATTTGGAAAAAGCAGAAAAATTAGCAAGTTTTGGCGATATTAGTTCTATACAAGCTGCCATTGATGAAGCAAGTCAAATTGGTAGGGGCAGAACTCTATATGAGGAAGCTCAACAGAAAATCCAAAGGTGGACACAAAGAGTTCAACGTTCTCAAGATCAACCAATTCTTGATAATGCAGAACGCCTAGCATCCTCAGGTAATTTAGAACAGGCAATTATTACAGCACAACAGATTCAACAAGGAAGGGTTCTATATCCCCAAGCTAACTCCAAAATACAACAGTGGCAATCTCAAAAAGAGGCAAAAGAAAGTTTAGAGAATGCTCGTCAAGCAGCAGCAGTAGGTACGGTAGATGGTTATGCTCAAGCTATCAGTCTAGCACAGAAAGTACCCACTTACAGTTCTAGGCAATTGGAAGCTTCCCAGTTGATTAATCAATGGGGTCAACAAATTTTATCGATCGCTATGGACGAAGTTAATCAAAATGTACCACTAGCTATTGAGATTGCTAGAAAAATCCCGGTAAATAGTGTTGCTTATAACTCAGCTCAGAGTCAAATTAGAATTTGGCAAACCTGGCTGAATCCAACTCCAGAATATCAGACTCCAACTCCAGAAGCTGTAGAGTATCAAACTATACCTATACCTCCAGACCAATCTCAAAAATTGAGAGAAGAAAATCAAAAGACCATAACAGATGAGAGAGGCAAACCCCTAATATCTGCACCAAAGTTTATGAATAATAATTAGGGTTTGCTGATGGAAGTCTTTTGGTAAGTTGAGGAGTAAGTAGTCAGTAGTCATTATTCATAAATCAGGAGTCAGGAGTAACGGGGGATTATAGAGGAGATAGTAGGAAGAATCGTCCCTTGATTTTTCTGCCCAACTCTTGAGCAAAATCCTAAATTTTTGAACCATTACCACCTAAAACCTAGCACTTTTTGAGACTTAAAAAGGCACTTACCTTTATCTGTAAAGACTTTTAGAATTAATCAGCAAGCTCTAATTAACTCAACTGTCCTAACCTAGAGAAGATTAAAGAATTATTGGCCATTTGTGTAACCAGGCTAGTAGTGAGTGCTCGGCATAGTGGCAACAAGCGTTGTCTGGTTTTGTGCTCCTAACTACTCTGTCTATTAAGCCTGTATTTTGATGATAATATCGGTCTCTATCTCTTACAACATTCTCTAACTAGAGTTTGCTGGACTTCTTAGTGTTTCTGTTAAAATGGTCAGTGGATTGATGTATAATTTAATTGTGAGTAAGTATTTATACTAAAAACTAAGCTTTTTTTGACATAAATGGAGGTTCTCACCAAGATTAAGGCCAGATTCACCGAATAAATTACAGTTAGACTAGGCAATTATTCTAGAAAGTAGGTACAGTAAACTATAAGCTAAGTTAAGATAAACCAAATATTTTTCTTTGCCCTGATAAAGCAATTTTTTGATGAGGAGATAACTAACTGATGACAAAGCTTGAAGCAATTTCTACCATAGATTCTCAAAGTGAAACTGACAAAACAATATTTGAAAGTGACACTTACAAAGATGCCTATAGCCGAATTAATGCAATTGTGATTGAAGGAGAGCAAGAGGCATACGAAAATTATATAAGTCTGGTCGAAATGCTACCAGACCACAAAGATCAGCTCATAAAACTCTCCAAAATGGAAAATCGTCACAAAAAAGGCTTTCAATCTTGTGGCCGAAATCTGAAGGTGACACCAGATATGGAATTCGCCAAAAGTTTTTTTGAGCCACTACATAAAAACTTCCAAGAAGCAACAAAAACAGGTAATTTAGTTACTTGCTTGCTAATTCAATCTCTAATTATTGAATGCTTTGCGATCGCAGCCTACAATATCTATATACCAGTGGCCGACCCCTTTGCTCGGAAAATTACTGAAGGTGTAGTCAAAGATGAATATAGCCACCTCAACTTTGGCGAAGTATGGCTAGAAGAGCATTTTCAAGACTCCAAAGCAGAACTACAGGAAGCAAATCGCAAAAACTTACCCCTCGTATGGAAAATGCTGAACCAGGTGGAAAAAGATGCTAAGACCCTGGGAATGCAAAAAGAAGCTTTGATTGAAGATTTTATGATTGCTTATGGCGAAGCTTTGAACAATATTGGCTTTACAACTGGAGAAATTATGCGGATGTCAGCTTATGGTCTGGCTGCTGCATAGTTGATTTCAATCAAAATGGAAATTAGGATGAGGAATGAGTAATGGTGTAGCATTTAACAAAAAACTTTTTCATAGTGAAAATATAGGCGTTGCCAACTGCCATATACCAATTTCTCTCTGATTTCCACACACCATCAACAATAACTAACTTACTAATAATACTTACAATTTAATGTTTGGTCTAATTGGTCATCTAACTAGCTTAGAACACGCCCAATCAGTAGCAAGGGATCTAGGGTATCCAGAGTATGCAGATCAAGGTCTTGATTTCTGGTGTAGCGCTCCACCTCAAATAGTCGATACAATTAAAGTAACAAGTATCACAGGTCAAAAAATTGAAGGCAAGTATGTAGAATCTTGTTTTCTACCGGAAATGCTAGCAGCTCGCCGAATCAAAGCAGCAACTCGCAAAATAATGAATGCTATGGCTCATGCTCAGAAGCATGGTATTGATATAACTGCTTTAGGGGGTTTCTCATCAATTATTTTTGAGAATTTTAACTTGCAAAAATTTCAGCAAATCCGCAATATTACATTAGAATTTAAACGTTTTACTACTGGTAATACTCATACAGCCTATATTCTCTGTCAGCAAGTAGAACAAGCTGCCCAAAAGTTAGGAATCGAATTGTCAAAAGCAACAGTTGCAGTATGCGGGGCAACTGGTGATATTGGTAGTGGAGTCTGTCGCTGGTTGAATACTCAAACAGAAGTGGCAGAATTATTATTGATAGCTCGCGAGCAAGAGCGGCTAAAAAATCTACAAGCGGAATTAGGACGAGGTAAAATTTTAGAATTAAATGCAGCTTTACCTCTGGCAGATGTTATCGTTTGGGTAGCTAGTATGCCCAAGGGTGTAGAAATTGATCCAAATTTTTTGAAGAAACCTTGTTTATTAATTGACGGTGGTTATCCAAAAAACATGGCGACTAAAGTTCAGCAAGAAGGAATCTATGTTCTTAATGGTGGAATAGTAGAACACTCTCTTGATATTGACTGGAAAATTATGAACATTGTCAATATGGATGTGCCTGGTCGTCAGTTGTTTGCCTGTTTTGCAGAGTCAATGCTATTGGAGTTTGAAAAGTTATATACTAATTTTTCTTGGGGGCGTAATTTAATTACTGTAGAAAAAATGGAACTAATTGGTCGGTTATCTGTCAAACATGGATTTAGCCCTCTAATGCTTTGAAGAATGCAGAAGAAATATTTAATTTATTAATTTAGGAACATTTGATTTTCTTCTAGTTCAAAAGCAAAAGAACATGGATAATTGATGTTTTGTGAACAATTAAATGAAGGGCGTTGCTAAATGAATGTATGATTTTTCTAGATTTTGAATTAAGTGTATAGCTTTCAGCAATCTATTCATATCATACCTATAATCAAAAACGCCCTTTTTTAGTTTGACTTCCTCTCTCCAATACTATCATTAATCCCGAATTAATACAACGCCAAATTTTCACTGGAGCGATCGCTACTATATTTCCGGAATTTACTGATGGCATGAAGGATCTAACTAGAAGAACCTAGATAAGTTTATTCAATGTTTGGAGTGGGAAGATATGTCTAATAATTCTACATCAAAATTTCGTCCAAGAAAACATATTATTTCTCTTGGTTGGTTTAGCTTTATAATGATTAGTAGTTTTACTGGTTTAATTAGAGATGGAAATTTTGGGAGCTTACCAATAAATTTTTTAATTGGTAGTATTCCAGTGGCTATTGGTCATAATCTTGATATTCAGAATCAGAAAAAAGAGCAGAAATTGCTTTTAGCAGAACAGGAAAAACGTAAATTAAAACTAATGGTAGATTTAGCTGTGAGTCAAACCTTGCTGGAAAGAGCGGAAAATTTATAATATAGCAGAAGAAAGAAGAAAGAAGAAAGAAGAAAGAAGGAAGAAGGAAGAAGGAAGAATAAAGAAGAAAGAAGAAAGAAGGAAGAAGGAAGAAGAAAGAAGGAAGAGGGAAGAGGGAGGAAAGCTATTTATTGAGCAAGAAAAAAACTTAAATTTCCTGTAGATATTCACCCTTGGGTTTACACAAATGATTGCGCTCGGACATGATATGACTTGAGAAAGGATAGGAGTTCCTCAAAGATAGTTAGTGAAGGTTTTCCATTTCCCTTACAGCGCTTTTCAGATAGATAAACCACATCGTCATAACCAAAATCCTGTAGGGGCTTTTTGGCCATTTACTAATGTAGAGCTGCCGCTTTACTTTATATGTTGCGGAGCAAAACGCCCCGACTGTGGTCTATTGAAATGAAATGAAAAGCGCTGTAATTTAAAATCTGGATTTATGCCAAGGAATTAGACTAGCCATCACTATCCAACGATTGTCTGGAGATAGTTGGCCATTGAACGGCAGTTCAAATTTTTCTGGTGCAGTGTCACCTTGGCCTACTGGTCTGTACATGGTGTGTGCAGTTATAGATACCACCGAATCAGAGTGTATTTTAGCTCAAAATCAAGTACAATTTCCAATCAAAAATGCCTTAAATCTTGACTATGTAAATTTTTGAGATTTATTCAGCAAACCCTAATTAACAAACCACAAGGAATTGCAGTTTCTAAATTAAGAGCGATCGCTTCTACATGAATTATAGGTTTTTTACTCGGTGATGAATTTCTTTGAGCAAAATTTCTTTTTCTTGAAGAGAATTTTGGATTTGCTCTTCTGCTGTTTTGCGATCGCTAATATCAATACAACTACCAATATAACCAGCAAACTTACCATTGAGATTAAATCTAGTGCAGGATGGCGGAAATAACTAACCAGTTAAAAAAGGTTCAAAAGCTTGTACAATAACCCTTCTTCCCTTCTGCCTTCTGCCTCCTGGCTTCTGCCTTTTTGCACTAGGAACCCCTTGATTTAAAATCCAACGGTATTTGCCATCTTCTCTTCTCAAGCGATATTCTATAGTAAACGATTGATGGGTATAAAAACTTACTCGATAATTTTCTAAATAATTTTGCACATCTTCAGGATGAATTCCCTCTAACCAACCTTTCCCAACTTCTTGTTCTAAGTTACGCCCAGTAAAATCTAGCCATCTTTGATTAAAATAGTTAAAAATACTATTAGTTCCAGACATCCAAATTAACACAGGGGCAGTATCAGCCATCATCCTAAAACGTTTTTCAGTTTCGCGCAATGCTAATTCTGCCTCTTGAGATTCTAAAGCACTAACAAAAATTTTCCCGATAATTTTTAACAAATTAATTGTAGATTTTGTCCAACTGCATAATTTACTTACTGTTCTGCATCTATTAACTCACAAAGCTGTTTTAATGCTATTTGAATACTATTATTAATTTCATTAGCATTAAGATTAATAAAGCTAGTAGAGATATTAGCAACAAGTTTTTCCAATTCTAGTTTTTGCTTGAGAGTTACTTCTGCTGCTTTGTGATCGCTAATATCTGTTTCTGAGCATATTAATTGACTTGTATTCAAATCATATTCCCAACTGCCTATACCAGCAGTTTTTTCTACTTCTATTAATTTGGCTTGATTATGAAGAATACTTTCTAAAGTTTATTTTTCATCTGTAATATCTCGTACCACTACATAGATTAAATTTTCTGTTAAGAAAGGAACACTATTCCAAGCTAACCAACGATACAAACCATCTTTAGTCCGATAACGGTTCTGGAATTTTATAGCTTTAGCATTATCAGTAATTTTTTTGACTTCTGCAAGAGTAGTATCTTTATCTTCTCCACTATCAGTAAACTTAACAGCATTAGAAAGTAAGTTGGCAAGTATTTGACGTAGCCTTGTCACATCACCTACTATTGCTTCTGGGGTATTTTGATAGATAATATAAGCTAATTCTAAACCTTTAGCACCAGCTTGAGAGGCTACTAAATCTAAGGTTGATTCTACACAATTTCTGAGATTAAAAGGTTGGTCTTCTAATTCTAGCTTCCCAGATTCAATTTTAGAAAAATCAAGAATGTCATTAATAATTGTTAGTAATGAATCACTACTATGACGAAGAATTTGTCTAATTTATTAATCAAAAACCAGTCAAATTTTGAAAGAGAAAAAAGCGAAATTTATGAAGCAGGACTATTAAGTATTCCCTGGCAGCACTTTGACCAAACAGGAGCCCGAGTGGGAAGAGCAAACTATACCACGAATGTAGTGTTTCATTAATTGATAATGGATAATGGATAATTACCTCTGGTTAAAACCGTCCTTGATTGAATATCAGGAAATATTATTTCTTCTCTTGGTCGATTGGAGGCCAGCTCCGAGACCTCGCCATCTCTCGACCGCTTTTTTTCCCCTTGAAAGGGGAGGAAGAGTAAGCTGAATTATTTAATTAATAATTATTAATTATTAATTATTCGGTAACCCTCTTTATACGGTCTACTTTACCACTGCTAATAAAGATCGATTAAGTGTACTTCAAGGTTTACTGAACGGAAAAGAACTAGAGTTTATTCTCAACCCCTTCACCTTCTCATTGTTGGAGACCTTACGTATACCAGATAAATGGAAGAAGTCTCTGAAATTGTTGCCCCAAGAAACTGTATTGAATTCCACAGAGTTTAATGGTCTACTAGATAGACATTTACCATTATTAGGACTTCTCCAACGTAAACGTATTTTAGAAGCAGCAGCAATCGCTTTTTATCATCAGCAAAGGGACTGGCCAGTCATCAAGACTCTCATAAGTGATGATGCACCGACCTTCAAGTTACTAACTGATGAGTTGGCTTTGTATTGGATACATGAGGGACGACATTATAAAAAGTTAACTCCCAAGGTTTATTATCATCAAAAACTCCTGGAACAATTCTTGGATGATTTTTGGGATTACTACCGAGAGTTGCTTGCTGATAGAGATGCTCCCACACTTTCAACTGCACAAAGACTACGCTCTGAATTTTTACGACTTTTAACTACTGAGAGTGGTTATCAGCAATTGGATGAACGAAAACGATTAACTGTTACCAAAATCTCGGAGTTTCTGTTGGTGTTAGAGCATCCGGAATTGCCATTACATAATAACCCGGCGGAGTCTCTTGCTAGGACTATAGTGAGGATACGCAATATCAGTTATGGAACTCAGACGACTGAAGGGACTGCTTCTTGGGATACTTTTATGTCCCTTGTTGCTAATACTCGTAAGTTAGGATTGAGCTTTTTTGAATATGTACGCGATATAGCTGCCGCTAGGCTGCGCCAACACATTTTGAGGACAGGGAATATTCCCTCTCTGGCAACTATTATTGGCTGATCGCTCCTGTTGTTAATTCCTTTGGCTGGTCTTGGCCTCCATAAATCATTACCGACCCCATCATATTGAGTGGATACCTATTGATTGATAATTTATTATTACGATTGGTTCAATTTTTTTTCTTTGTTTGTTGTTGGTTTTTCCAGTCTTCTAGTGCTTCTTGAGCAGATCCATAAGCTGGTGTTCCATAAGGAACTAACTCACCAGCCAAAATAGCTTCACTTAAGTTGTTATTTTTGGCTCGTACTTTAGCTATGCTCAAAATAGTATTGCTCCACTGAGTAATTAGTTTTTGAGCTTCTTGATATTTAGGCCCACCAGGTAGAACTTTACGGGCATCACTAATTGCTTCAATATAAGATGAAGCTAGTCCTGGTTTAATCTTTTCTTTTGCAGTTTTGAGTAATGCTTCATTAAACCCTTTATTAGCTTTTTTTTGTTGAGTTACTTGGGGTTGCCATTCAGCGATCGCTAACTGTGCTTCTTGATAAATTGATCGGACATTCACAGGTACTAATTTAGCTGTATTAATTGCACTATCATAATCTCCTTTGAATGCTCGTCCACTAGCTATATCAAGAATAGTTAAACTCCAACGTTCTATTTGACTTTGTGCTTCAGGATAAAGTGGATCGCTTTGAGAAATTTGGGAAGCTTTAATAATTGCTTTACTAAAACTAGATGCTGTAACTGAATCAAGTTCAGTTATAGCTTCAGATAATATTAATTGATTTGCTGGGACTTGACTTTCTTCTTGCTTTCTGCTATAATCCTGAGCTATATCACTTTGTTCCTTAGATTGACCTTCAGAAGAAGAGACCACAGGTAATGTTGATAAAGTTACTTCTGATGAAGCATCTTCCTCCATCTCAGTTTTTGTAGTAGGGACAGTCGCTACACCTACCTGTTTTCCTGTAAATATAGACTTATTTGTTAAAAATACGCCTAATAGAAGTACTAGAAAAGTTAGACTACTTCCTACAATCAATTTTTGTAAAAAATATTTATCAGAATTAATGTTTTGAGAAATATTTTCAGACATTTCTGCTTTTATATATATATTATTTTTGCTATTTATTTGAGATTCAATTTGTTGATTATGACTCTTATTACCATTCACCATGTTGACTTTAGTAATGTTTGTTAAAGGAGTTTTTACTGATTTTAAAACTTGTTTTTTTGTTGTAGAAGCAATTAATGAATCAACAATTACACTTTCTTTTTCTTCCGTCGAGTTAGAATCATCATAATTTTTTTGAGGTAAAATCATCTGATTCAGTTTTTCAGCAGAATTTACCATTATTAGATGGTTTTGCTTTGGTTGTAGATATTGAGCAGATAATTCCGGTAAGCGATTACTTAAAAAATTATCTAACTCTTTGAGTGTTGTACATTTCCCATAACGTAACCCTTCTATTATAGTCCCTGTAAAAAATCCTAGACGTAGTGCAGAAGTTTCATAGGAAAGCTGCTGTGGACTACATGACATTAACAGAGGTATTTCTAACTCTCTCGCTACTTCTACTGTTTGAACACCAACTTGGTTATCCATTCCCATTAAATGATTGTGGTTAATATCCAACATAACCAAAACTTCTCCCGTAGGAGATATTTTCAAAGTTTCTAGTAGTTTTGTTATTGATATTCCTGTATTTTCAGGGTCTCTAGGATTACCATCAATTGGCATTATATAGTCTTGATTTTGATGAACAACACCATAACCACTAAAGAAATACCAGAGAAAATTTTCCTTTTGTAATTGATTTTGGCAAAAGTCTTCTATCAGGTCTAGTATATTTTCTTTACTAGGATAGGTTGGTTTTTCCCAAATTGGTAATAAATTACTGTCTGTTAATAATAGGCATTGTTCTGCTGAAAAATTTGTTTCGTTTAACAAAAAGCTATGCAGTGCTTCTGCATCTTGTTTAGCATAACTCAGAGGTTGAATAAACTCGTATTGATTTATACCAATAGCAATACAAGCATAATTTTTCATTTAACAACAATCCTGATACTTACATAAATTGCCTCTACCCTAGGATAACATTTATAGGCCATTACTATGATTATCTATTGTAAACCTTGTGGAGATGGCAGTAGCGGGGGGACAACTCAACTTGTTTGATTTGTTATCTAGCCCGAGAATCTATTTTTGCCTAGCGTTGCGTCACCACTTGCAAGAATCTCCCGTTATAATCGCCCTTATTTAAGGGTGAGAGTGTCAAGCCATTAATAAAAATATTCTACGATATGACGTTTCTTAGATTTAGTGAGGTACGCTTAACTTCTTCATTTGGCCTTAAATTTGAGATAACTCAGTTGCTACATACAAAACAAATATGTGGCATTAGTCCTTTCTCCTGTAAGTAAAAAGCAATAGTCCATAAAGTAATTTCAAAATGGACATTATTTCGCAGATATTTTTGAATCAAATATTTTTTGACATTTTTTTTAAAACGTCAAAAACCTCTCCAGACATGAGATGTAAGGATTATATTTCTACTAAAAATCAAAAAGTTTGCTCAAAGGGGTTGACATGCAAAGGTAGAGTTGCTAGATTAGTAAATGCGCAGGGAGAGAGGCAAAC
>NZ_JAAHGM010000006.1:290410-297100 GCF_010692625.1 Okeania sp. SIO2C2 | reverse complement strand
ATTGACAAAGACTTAAATGTAAGTATAGAGTGTAGAGATGCGGTTGGCTTGACCGTTAATGCCTGTGGATGAGTAACCGCCGACGGCCTCAGCAGTTTGCGTAGCATTCCGTAGGAAAGCAGGAAGTAAACATCAATTTGTCGCATCGATGTGACGTTTTATATCAGTTTTATGAAGCAGTTCGATTTTCCCATATCTCCCACTAACCCATACTTCCTAAACTCACTCCCCAATAGGTTTCATGTTTAATGAAACAACCCTGGTTAATGGGAGTGTGAATGTTTAATGGGATGAGAATCTCTATCAACCAAATAGACATCTGTTCAACAATTAATAATTAATAATTATTGAAGAAGGAGACAGGAGACAGCTATACTGGAGACAGGAGGAAAATTACATGGGGATTCGCTCCCCCAAGTAATGCGTGAACACCCCCGTTGACGGTGGGGTATTAAACCCACAAAGAAAATGATAATTAATAATTACCTCTCCTTGAAAAGAAGAGGATGGACTAATCATGAAAATTTTTCTTCTCTTGGTCCATTGGAGGCCAGCGAGGAGACCCGTTCTTACAGACCCGCTCCGAAGATCGCCATCCCACCCTACGGGAAGCTGCGCTAACGACCGCTTATTATCCCCTGAAAAGGGGAGGCGCATACCCACAATTTTTCGGTAAAAATCAAAAATAAAATCAATTATCACACATAAATTATCAATTCTTTCTCCCTACTGCCTACTGCCTACTGCCTCTGTTGGAGGAGATGTCTAATTATTTTGATGTATGTGTTGACTGGGATGAGAATCTCTATCAATCCAATTATTTAGTTAGGACATAGACTAATGACAAATCTTAGACTAGAAACTGATAACTGATAACTAAAATGACCTGTTGGCTAAAATTCTAAATATCGACTATATCATAACTTGAGTATATCTTTAGGTTCCGATTGGTATAACTCGCTAATATTAATATCATGTCCGGATAATTAGTGATCAAAAAAAGTTTCTCTTTACTTCTTCTTTCTTCCCTCCTGACTCCTGAGGACTGACTCCTTCGTCGTTTATTTATAACTGTTCAACCGGACATGATATAACTACTAAATATTAACCAAGAAAACACCAACACCACTAATCATCAACGCCAAAATAGACGGCACTAAAGGCAGCACAAAACCTTGAGTAAAACAAAACAAACTAACTGAATATAAAATAATAATATTTCCTCCTATAAATAAGAAAAACAATAAAACTCGACGAAAACAATAACTTATCACACTACCCAAAACAGAATAACAAAAAATCCATAACCAGTCTACCCACCAACTCCAAAACGTAATTAAAGGTCTACCATCCAAAACTGCCCTAATAATTTGACTAACTTGATGTGCGTGTAAAACAACTCCAGATATTTGCTTCTGAGAAACAGTTTCAACATAACTATAAGGAGTATAAAATTGATCGCTAGCATAAGGGTCTGTACTACCAATAAGCACAATTTTATCCCTAACTAAAAAACCATCAAATTCCCCAGACAAAATATCTGAAATACTAATATAATTAGCCACCATATCGGCATTTCTATAATTAAGTAAAACTTGAAACCCACCAGCATTAACTTTTTGATAAATACCTTGTCTTTCCACAAGCTTCTTAAAAACAACATCACCAACTTTAAAATTTTCTTCGGTAATATCTTCTTCTTTAAATCCTTTACTTTCCAAATAATTAAAAGCAACCCTAGCACTTAATGAATACTCTGTTTGACAAGGGTCTTCTGCCTGTTTTCCCATAAACATTAAATGGCGACGGAAAACATCAACTTGACCATAATCGACAACAAAATCAGTAAAACCTAAACGTTCTTCTGGCACTCCTTTAGGAGGTTTAGTACCAGGTTTATTGTTGTGATATTCACTAGCACTACAAACAGCAACTATTTTCTGATTATTACTCAAAATTTTTAATAACTTTTGATAACCAGATTCAGAAGGTAAAGGTTTTTCTCTCCAAAAGTCTAAACCGATAATTGTAGGTTGATGACTTTCTAACTTGGCTATTACCTCAGCCAAAATTTCATCAGTTAAGTCACTACCAATACCATATTTATTAATATCTTTTGCCGTAGCTTCAACAATTAAAATGTTAGGGTCTGGCTGTTCTGGAGGTCGCCATCGCATTAAGCGGTCGTACTCATTTAACTCTAAATTTTGTAGCCAACCTAAACTTCTAAAACCAATAACTCCCACCCATGCCAAACTAGCAAAAACTACACTCATTCCTAATTTTTTAGGTTTTGGTTGAGGTTGCTCTAGATTACTTTCTAAATAAGCTAATTTTTCTGCCACCCAATCTAGATTAAAAATTGTCCGATAAATTTTATTAAAAATAACTAATTTATCCTGTTTTTTAATAACTACACCAGACAACCGCAAAGCCATTTGAATTCGACTATTATTAGCTTTAACTTCTCCTTGCAAGAGAATTTTTTTATATAATTTCAGTAATTGAGGAGCAAGTTGACCATGATTAACTAAATAATCGTGCATATATTTTAAATGAGTGGGATTATCTTTCTCTTCCCAATAAGTCAAAATATGTTCCTCTACCAACTTATCAACATCTGGTTCAGAATCCTCTGCATAATCAACAATAATTTGACAAATTTTTTGAGTTAAAAAAGGTTGACCTCCGCTCCAATCAAAAACTTTTTGCAAAACAATTTCCGGTGCTTCTACTATTCCATCTAATCCCTGAGTTAATATTTTTCCATCTGCAAAAGTTAACTCTGTTAATTCAATTGGATGACCAATATTAAAAGGAGTATGTTTTCCATCTCTAATTAAATCCTCCGGAGTCGCCACTCCAAAAAAACAAAAAATTAGGCGATGATAATCAGATTTTTCATCCTCAGCGCGACGATTATAACAAGAGCGAATAAAAGCTAAAATTTCATTTTTAAAAGGGCAATTTACCAGTACATCAATTTCATCAAGAAAAATATATATTTTTTGAGGATTAGGAAAATTAACAAATAAAATTTCTTCAATAAACTGAGCAAAACGTTGAAGATTAGTCAAATTTTGATGACTGATTATCCACTGTTGATAATTGATACTATTGTCTAACTCACATCCATAAAATATTTCTCTGAAAAAACCCTCATACCAAGATTGTTTTTCTATGGAAAAATCACATAATCTAGTCATGTCAATAGGGATACATTGACAACCTTGAGAGCGTAATTCTTTCATCACTCTTACCCTCAAACTAGACTTACCCATTTGACGAGCATTAAATACATAACAATATTCTCCTGCTTGGAGTTTTTGGGATAATTCTCCATCTTGTTTTCTAACTACATAAGTGGGATTATTTGCTGATAAACTCCCTCCACTTGATTGATAACTCATGATTTTTTAAATAATTTAATTTGTGCTTTTTTTAGAAGGAGTCAGGAGACAGGAGTCAGGAGACAGGAGTTTTTTTAGGAGTCAGGAGACAGGAGACAGGAGACAGGAGGAAGAGGGAGTTAAGAAGGAGACAGTTTCAGAAGGAGTCAGTTTCAGAAGGAGTCAGTTTCAGAAGGAGACAGGAGGAAGAGAGATTAGGAATTAGGAGATTATCTGCGTTGTTCAATTGCATTTATATACGAATCTAATAGTTTACTTACTTCTTCTAGATCCAGTAGAAGTTTTGAAGTATCTCCATATCCAAGGTCATTTGCCAGAATTAGGTAATACCGACTTTCTTCTAATGAACCTTGTGCAATATTCAAAAATCGGATTTTATCTGCTAGACCTTTTTTTCTAAAGCCTTCTGCTATATTAGCTGGTACTGATACGGATGCTCGCCTCAACTGACTGGTTAATCCATAGGTTTCTGTTTTTGGGAAATTGCTACTAAAACCATAGACTTCTAAAACAAGTTGATGTGCTTTTTGCCAAACTATTAAATCTCGAAAGTTTTTAGCAGGTTCTCTTTTCATTCTGACTGTTAACTCCTTCTTCAAACTAGGTTCCAAAAAGCATAATTCTAACTCCTTCTTCCAACTCCTTCTTCCATCTCCTGTCTCCTGACTCCTTCTTCCAACTCCTTCTTCCATCTCCTGTCTCCTGACTCCTTCTTCCATCTCCTGTCTCCTGACTCCTTCTTCCATCTCCTGTCTCTTGACTCCTTCTTCCAACTCCTTCTTCCATCTCCTGTCTCCTGACTCCTTCTTCCATCTCCTGTCTCCTGTCTCCTGTCTCCTGTCTCCTTCTTCTCACCTCTCCTGAAAATATTGTCGATATAAATTACAACGAGGTTGAGCATAATCACCTTTAATTGTAATTAATCCCATAGCTTCTAATTGATGTACCTCACGATTTTTATTAGGTAAACGTACTGGAGAATTAGCTTTTAAAATTTCCTGAAAAACTACTTTTATTTTTGACTTTTCTGCCATAGTTTCTAAATGTCTACTTAAATGTTCTTGATAAATTCCAGTTTCAGTAGGGGCATATTTTAATAGTTCTTCAATTGTCAATTCATCCTGAAACATTTTGTATAACGCTAATCTGATCAGATAAGGATGTCCTCCCACCATAGACATTAAAGGAGTTACTATTTCTGGGTCAAGTTGATGTAAATATGTTAATTGAGTTACCTGCTCTGATGTAAATTCTTTTAATTCTATGGGTAAACCTACATTAAAAGGAGATTGATAAATATCTAATTTGCCATGATATTCTGTGGAATAAGCAATTACCATTCTGAGATTTCCCCAAATTTCAAAATTATTACTTTCTTCATACCAACTTCTTAACATGGTAAAAAAGTTTTTAGATATTTCTGGATAGTTGAAAATTTCATCGACTTCATCTAATAGTAATACTAGTTTTTTTTCTAAATGAAATAACAAGGCTTTCAATTCTTGAGTACAAGATATTTTTGCATTATCATCATCCCAGGAATTTCCCTCTGGCGCATCAGTAAATCGACTTTTTATATTTTTATTAAATGCTTTGATGAAACTATTAATATTGCTGATATTTTGGGGTTCAATCAGAGTGTCAAATCTCAAATAAACAGGAATATAATTATTTTGATTGGCTTGGGCTTGTATCCGTTGAAGTAGAGAAGTTTTACCCATTTTTTTCGGTGCTTTTATTCTGACTAAAGAACCTGGTTTTTCTATTTCTCCGTAACATTCAGACTCCACAGAACAACGTCTAATTCGATAACGTTGTATATAAAAAGGAGAATCTAATTTTTCTGGTCTACCAGGAATAACAACTTGACTGATATGAAAACCATAATAATTCCGTAACTCATCACTAACTAAATCAGGTTTATATTGGCTAAATATTTTCACTAAATATTCTTCCCGCTCCAGACTAGATTCTGAATAGTTGAATTTAGCAGCGATCGCTTTTAATTTTCGACCTACATTAGATTGGTCACAATTCATTATCTGAGCAATTTGTTGATATTTTTGATTCGATAAACGCAAGTGCAGTATTTGTTTTTCACTTTCTGGCAAATGAGAGTATATGTGGTCAAATATTTCTTTATTCATGATTTTTATTCAAGCTTCACTATCTCTGGTTATTGATATAACGATAACTTAATATTATGTCCGGTTGAATAGTTATAAATAACTACGGAGGAGTGGGAAGAAGAAGGAAGAGTAGAATAAAGTTTTTTGATCACTAATTATCGGGACATGATATGACGAATTCTTACAGTATCAAGAGATGAAAAGCGATAATATTCAAATTACAAGTAATCCTAAATATGTTCTGAAAAAAAATATGAGAATTAGTAAATAGGCAACAAATATCAGAATTTCATAGTTTTTATTTGTTCTTATAGCATTTCTCGGACTCATGAGGTACACCTAATACCAATTCAAAAAAAAATGTTACGAATAGTAAGAAGAACAAAAAGACAAATGCAGGATATGCCATTTGACAAAAAGGATGATTTATCACCTAAAAAATGGTATTTAAGCCATTGATTTTGACTCCTAACTCCTGACTCAGTCCTTCCCCTCTCCTCCTGGGAGGGGGAGGGGCGAGGGGTGGGTTGACTCCTAAGAAATATCCTAGCTATTTGTAGGAAAAATTTATCAATTTGGTATAATACACCTTATATTTAACTCCTGTCTCCTGACTCCTGACTCCTGACTCCTGACTCCTGACTCCTGTCTCCTGACTCCTGTCTCCTGACTCCTAAAGCTAAAAATTTTTGTACCTCACAAGTATGGGAAGTGCTATATATTTTTTACAAATTATTTAGGATTGCTATATAGTAGCTAATATATTTTCATGTCTTTTAAGTAGAAATGTGCTGATATTTAATCTTTAGATATTTCTGGATCAAATACTACAATGTGAATTAATTTACACAAAAAATTATGTTCCTGCCCTGAACGTGCAAAAAAATACACATTGACAATTGTGGAATGGTTTTTGAGGTTTGTTTAAAATTCAACGTGCAATTTAATGCAATTTTTTGTTAGACCAAATCTACCTGGATGAGGATTATTTGTAATGGAACAAGGTTGAGACACAAACTATTCTAATTAACCTATTCCAACAACTAATCTACTTTTACTATTTTACAGGAGTCAAATAATGCAAGCTCTACTAACAAGATCACAAAACTGCCTAAATCTAATCAAAAAATGGGAAGGATTATCTCTTGATG
>NZ_JAAHGM010000006.1:0-290310 GCF_010692625.1 Okeania sp. SIO2C2 | reverse complement strand
AATTAACCTATTCCAACAACTAATCTACTTTTACTATTTTACAGGAGTCAAATAATGCAAGCTCTACTAACAAGATCACAAAACTGCCTAAATCTAATCAAAAAATGGGAAGGATTATCTCTTGATGCTTATCTCAACTCAGTAGAAATATGGAGTATTGGTTATGGAACTACCGAATATCCTGATGGTAAAAAGGTGAAACAAGGAGATGAAATTAGCATAGAGCAAGCCAGAAAATTCCTTCAAGATCAAGTCGATCGGGTTGCTGATGAAGTTAATCAATTAATTAGAGTTTCTCTTACCCAAAACCAGTTTGATGCTTTAATATCTTTCTGTTATAACGTAGGAATTGGTACATTCAAATATAGCACTTTGGTAGAAAAACTCAATCAAGGAGATTATCAAGGTGCTGCTAATGAGCTTCCCAAATGGAACAAGGTTATGGTTAATGGGGTAAAAACAATACTGCCTAGTTTAGTTGATCGTCGGGATGATGAAAAAAATCTTTTTTTAAGCAATAATTTGATCAGCAATAATGAATTATCATATCTAGCTGGATTAGGATTATTTGACCCGATGGCAGTATTATTAAAACCCTGACATTGAGTCAATGCACAAATCAAAAATTGTATTAGTAGGATCAACTCTTTTAATACAACAAAGTCGATATAAACTATTCTCATTAACCTGCTTCAGCAACTAATCTACCCTCACTATTTTTTTCGGACGTTTGATCTCAATAATTTCCGCTCAATCACTTCTGATAATTTGTCCAGTTCCAATGATTTTTGGGCAAGTAGCATAACCCAAAAATCACGAGAGATAAGTATAGGTAGAACACAAAAGGTCAGGATAAATTTACCTGAGATTAGCAACTAATCTACCCTGACTATTTTTAAGGATTCCAATGATGAATAATACCAGATTTCCTGACTCAAAACTGCTTGATTTTGTTAAGTATTATGATAGTAACAACCCCAACCATCGTAATGCTTTCTTGAAAATCGCTTCCTCTTTGCCCGATGACTTTTACAATAACAATTAACCTATTCCAACAACTAATCTACTTTTACTATTTTACAGGAGTCAAATAATGCAAGCTCTACTAACAAGATCACAAAACTGCCTAAATCTAATCAAAAAATGGGAAGGATTATCTCTTGATGCTTATCTCAACTCAGTAGAAATATGGAGTATTGGTTATGGAACTACCGAATATCCTGATGGTAAAAAGGTGAAACAAGGAGATGAAATTAGCATAGAGCAAGCCAGAAAATTCCTTCAAGATCAAGTCGATCGGGTTGCTGATGAAGTTAATCAATTAATTAGAGTTTCTCTTACCCAAAACCAGTTTGATGCTTTAATATCTTTCTGTTATAACGTAGGAATTGGTACATTCAAATATAGCACTTTGGTAGAAAAACTCAATCAAGGAGATTATCAAGGTGCTGCTAATGAGCTTCCCAAATGGAACAAGGTTATGGTTAATGGGGTAAAAACAATACTGCCTAGTTTAGTTGATCGTCGGGATGATGAAAAAAATCTTTTTTTAAGCAATAATTTGATCAGCAATAATGAATTATCATATCTAGCTGGATTAGGATTATTTGACCCGATGGCAGTATTATTAAAACCCTGACATTGAGTCAATGCACAAATCAAAAATTGTATTAGTAGGATCAACTCTTTTAATACAACAAAGTCGATATAAACTATTCTGATTAACCTGCTTCAGCAACTAATCTACCCTCACTATTTTTTTCGGACGTTTGATCTCAATAATTTCCGCTCAATCACTTCTGATAATTTGTCCAGTTCCAATGATTTTTGGGCAAGTTGCATAACCCAAAAATCACGATAGATAAGTATAGGTAGAACACAAAAGGTCAGGATAAATTTACCTGAGATTAGCAACTAATCTACCCTGACTATTTTTAAGGATTCCAATCATGAATAATACCAGATTTCCTGACTCAAAACTGCTTGATTTTGTTAAGTATTATGATAGTAACAACCCCAACCATCGTAATGCTTTCCTGAAAATCGCTTCCTCTTTGCCCGATGACTTTTACAATAACGATGCAGAGTGGGTAAAAATTTACCGTTCTCACCCTGCTAAAAAAATTGGTCGTTCCTCTGCTGGAGTAAATCTAGATGTCACTTACTTTTCTCAGGGTGACAACTATCGCGATGCTCATCGCACTTGTTTTTCTTCTTCTTGTGCGATGCTGTTAAATTATCTCCGACCTGGAGTCATCAGGGGTGATGATGATTACGTTCGTGAAGTTTTCAACAGAGGAGACACTACTGACTCCTGGGTTCAAATTCAAACTCTGCGACACTTTGGAGTTACTGCTGATTTTGTTCAAAACGCAAATAATAATACTCTCAAGAAGTACCTCAACCGAGGCATTCCTGTTCCCTGTGGGATTCTTCACAAAGGCTCTTCTAATAACCCATCGGGTGGAGGCCACTGGATTGTAGTTATTGGTTATGAAGACAACAAAAATGCTCCAGGTGGGGGATATTGGGTAGTTAACGATCCCTGGGGGGAGATCGATCATGCCAGTGGCACTTACATTTCCGAAAATGGTAAAATGTTGAAATATTCTTATAGTCTGATGAACGCCCGTTGGACTGTGAGTAATAGTACCGATGGATGGTGTGTTTTGGCAAAATCTTGGATTGATTGAACAAGGAGTCAGGAGACAGCAATTCTGGAGACAGAATCAATATTCGTGGGGATAGTCTCCGACACGCCACTTCGTGTCTACAAAACCCCAACCAATTGTGGATACCACGGGTTATGGGTCGCGCAACCCCGCCTTGACTGGCGAAATATTTTTGGAGCGAAGCTCAAATCCCCTACTTCCCCTCCTGGGAGGGGTTAGGGGTGGGTTGGGAGGGGTTAGGGGTGGGTTGGGAGGGGTTAGGGGTGGATTAACTTCTGACTTCTGACTTCTAACTTCTGACTTCGTTAAGGCCTACTTGTGGCATAAGGTGCGTTGCAACTGAGCCTACGAGTACAAAGGTTTCTAAGTATAAATACTAGAATACCCAATAATATTTTTGACCGGAATTGCCAGCATAATTACTGTGATATGATAGTCATAGGTAATTTCACAAGCTTTATTGGGACTTTGGTGTCCTGAATTATCTTGGACTCCTACAAATTCTCTCAAAGCTCAATACAACAACTTGAGAAAATATTAGAGGAACTTTATGGCAGACATTAATGAGTTAATTGAAAAACTGGCAGAACTTGATGAGGAGACATTGCAAGCTCAACTTGGGATGCAACTACAAAGCTTGGAAGATGATTTAACCACAAGTGCTTCTGTAGAATCTATCAATATCAATACCCTGACGGCTGTTCCCAGAGGTCCAGAGGGTAATAAATTTATAGAATTTGGTCAGAATTTTTTTAAACGCCTGAATGGAGAAGCTTACGATTTCTTATGCGATCGTGACCCCTTTGGTGACGGTTGTAAAACAATGCAAAAAATTGAGGATGCTTACAATGAAAGTTCCACAAAAGCTGCGGGTATGTTAACTCCCATTTTGGTTACTAATTTAGGGTTAGCTCCGGCGATCGCTGCTATTGTTGCTACCTTAATTGTGCAGAAAATTGCTAGTGCAGCAGGGGAGACAATTTGCTCAATGTGGCAAGACAGTTTTGATGGGTCTAAACCACCTGAAATAGAGTAGGAAATGTTTTGCTTTTGCTGAAAGTTTTTTCAGCTTAAAATATCAACCCCCATCCTTAAAAATGAAGTTTCAATAACAAAAAAATTAACAGAGGAAGACTATGAATTTAACAACATTATTATCATCAAATAATTGGTCAATTTTTTCTGTAAGAGCTGTTTTAACTACTGTTATTCATCAGCTTCGATTATTAGTAACATCCGAAGAAAATCTTGGCATAACAACTACTAATATTTTGCACTCCGAAAAATCCAAGGCTTCAGACAGACCAAAAAATAGAACAGACGGAGGTCGTAGAGGAAGTTCTAGGGTTTCAGATAGACCAGAAAATAGAACAGACGGAGGTCGTAGAGGAAGTTCTAGGGTTTCAGATAGACCAGAAAATAGAACAGACGGAGGCCGTCGAGGAAATACAGATGATGATTCAATATTATTTCCTGAAACACCTAACCAAACCCCCAACTTTCACGCTTTGCTCATCGGAATTGACTTCTATTTTCCCCATGAATTAGAAGGTGGCAGCTATAAAAATTTACGGGGTTGTGTTCGAGATATTAATCATGTTGAAACCTATTTAAAAAATACTTTCAACCTCACATCCGACCAAATTATTAAACTCACAGCTACTGCTTCAGATAATCCTAAGCAACCCAAAGAATCACCCGAATTTTTACCAACTTATGAGAATATAGTTGCTAAATTTAAAGAGGTAACTGCTAAAGCAAAACCTCAAGACCAAGTATATATTCATTACTCTGGTCATGGTGGACAAGCGAAAACAATTTTTACAGATATTAAGGGTATTTCTGGTATAGATCAAGGCTTAGTTCCCACAGATATTGGTCAACCAAATTCACGCTATTTACGTGACTTAGAATTTGCCCAACTTCTCGAAGAAATGGTGAATAAAAAATTAGTTGTAACTTTGGTACTCGATAGCTGTCATTCCGGTGGTACAACAAGATGTGGAGAAGACAAGATTCGTGCTGGAGGTTTTATTGATATGACTCCCCGACGAACTAATAGTTTAGTTGCACCTATTCAAGAACTAACAAAAAATTGGCAAAATCTAACAGCAAATAGTCGCAACCTTACCGTGGCCAATGGTTTGTTGCCACAACCAAAAGGTTATACTTTAATCGCAGCTTGTCGGGATAATGAATTTGCTTATGAGGATGTTTTTGAAGGAACAGAACGCAACGGCGCTTTAACTTATTTTCTCTTAAAAAATCTGCGCAAATTTGGCACAGAAATTGCTGTAGAAGAGCTATTTAATCGCATTTCTAATTTCGTTCATAATCGCTTTGAGCGACAAACACCGATGCTAATTGGACAGACAAAGCAGACTTTTTTTGGTGGTCAATCTGTTGTTAGTAGGCCTACTCCTACGGTCATGGATGTAGATATTACTAAAAACCGAGTCAAAATCCAAGCTGGTCAAGCTAATGGCATCAAAAAAGGGGCAGAATTTGATATTTTCCGATTTACAACCAGAGATTTTCAAGACAGCAAAAATCTAATTGCTACAGTAAAAGTAGTAGAATTAGGAGCATCTGATTGTTGGGCAGAAGTAACAGAATTACACAATATCAGAACCATCAATAATAACTTGAGCGAAGGAATGATTGAAATAGGTTCACCTGCGATATATTTAGGACCAGGGGTGAAACAAATTCGTAAAGTTTGTGTTCTTTTTCCAGACCCATTACCGCAAATTCCTGGTGTAAATGTGGCATTATTGCCTAATATTCTCGCAGCTAAGAAAGAACAAATTGAAGGTCATCGCTGGATAGAATTTTGTTCGGAAACAGAAATTGATGTAGATTATTTTGTTTCACTGAATGCTGCTGGAGAATATTGGGTTTTAGATGCTCTGAAACAGCCAATTAAAAATATTATTTTTCCAATAAAAGCGGATGATCCAGAAGCTAGTGAAAAGCTAATTAATCGCTTAATTCATCTTGCCAAATATCAGACTATTTGGGATTTGGATAACGAAGAATATTTAGCTCCCTTAAATGGAAAGCTTAAGCTTGAATTAGGTACGTCAGTGAAACGAGAATTTGTACCTTTAGAAACTGACAATAATATTTATGAATTGGAAGAGGGCGAACGGGTTGTTCTCCGAATTCATAATCTATCTAATCAAACTTTAAATATTACGGCTTTGATACTTCAGGCAGATTTAAGTATTGTAAAATTCTATCCAAAAGCTGTGCCTTATGAAGTTTTAGAACCAGGAAAATATAAAGAAACTCGCTTTGACCTCGAACTGCCAAAAAATCATCAGGAATGGGTGGATATAGTTAAAGTATTTGCGACTGTGGATGGAACGAATTTTGAATTGTTGGAATTACCAGTATTAGACCAATCTCGAAGAGGTTTTGGTAATCAACAACCTACTAATAAATTAGAGGAATTATTGGCTGCTGTTGTAGATGAAGATAGTCCTCAGCGAAATATTAAAGTTGTTACTGACGCTAGTGAGGAATGGACAACAGAAAAAGTGGTGCTAGTGGTGAAGAAATAATATTAATCATGTCATGGCGAGGCGTTCATTAATTGATAATTGATCATGGATAATTGATAATTTCCTCTGGTTAAAACCGTTACGGAATTGAATATAAGGAAATATTATTTCTTCTCTTGGTCGATTGGAGATGGCGAGGAGACCCGCTCTTGACAGAGCCGCTCCGAAGATCGCCATCTCACCCTTCGGGAAGCTGCGCTAACGACTGCTGTCTTGGTTGATTGGATATGGCGAGGGGACCTCGCCATCCCTCAACCGCTTTTTTCCCCTTAAAAGGGGAGAGTTTAAACCAGAATTATTTAATTATTAATTATTAATTATTAATTAGGGTTTGCGCTCAAAAGTCTTATGGGTGAGGGTAGGAGACAGGAGACAGGAGACAGGAGACAACCCACCCCTAACCCCTCCCAGGAGGGGAGAAATGGGAACGAGCGAGGAGGTAGGAGCGGGCGTTTTGTCCCAAGATTGTTCTGCTCAACTCTTGACCAAAATAATGCTTAAATTTTCCCCTCATATAGCAATGAACAAGTTGCTTAGGACTTATGCTGATGATGAACCTCAGACAGGGAAATATTTTTCCCCCTGTTCCCCGCTATAACTGTTTAACCGGACATGATATTAATGGTGATAAATTGGCGATAATATTCAACTAATTTTATAGATTTGATTTAGTAACTTAAACTTATGAAAAACATTTTAATTCTCTCAGCAAATCCCTCAGATACAAGTCGATTACGTCTGGGAAAAGAAGTCAACGATATCCGCAAAACTCTTAGACAATCAAACCATAGAAACGAATTTCAAATTATTCCAGTTGGAGCGGTTCAGATTGATGATTTACAACAAACACTCTATGATTATCATCCCACAATTGTCCACTTTTCCGGTCATGGAACAGGAAATAATGGGTTAGTTTTAGAAGATAATTATGGTAAAACTGTATTAGTTAGTGAAGAAGCTTTAGCTCGATTATTTCAAAGTTTTCAAAATCAATTAGAATGTGTTTTACTTAATGCTTGTTATAGTGAAATTCAAGCTCAAGCTATTCATCAACATATTGATTGTGTTATTGGCATAAATCAAGCTATGGGAGACGAAGCTGCGATCAAATTTGCCGTTGGTTTTTATCGAGCATTAGGTGCTGGAGAACCCTACGATCGCTGCTTTGAATCTGGCTGTACTTTAATTGATTTAAACAGTATTCCAGAGTCAGAAAAACCGCAATTAAAATATCGACCTAGGAAGGAAAATTTAGCCATGAATTCTCAAAACAAATTTAATCATAATTCTTCTCAATCAAATCCCAAATCTTTCAATCAATCCCAAAATTTTGGCAACATTAGTATTGGTGGAACAAATAATCCTTTTAACCCAACAAATACTAGAAGTAGCAATGTGAATATTGACCAAAGCCATACTCAAACTATCGGAGAAAATTCTGAATCAAAAATAGATACAGCATTAGCTGAATTAGGAAAGCTTAAACAGGAAATTTCTGCCACAAATGCTCTCAGTTTAATTCAGAAAAAACAAGCAGAAATTCCTGTTGAAATACTAGAAACAGAATTAAAGAAACCTCAACCTGACAAAGGCTTGATAGATGAAGCAGTTGAGGCACTTAAAAAAGGATTAGAAGGTGTAGAAAAATTAGCTGGACCTGTGATGAAAGTTGCAACAATTTTAGCCAAAGTTTGGATTTAATTTTCTCTCTTAATCAAGGGTGAGATTACTTCGAGGGGTTCGCGTCTACCTATTTAGGGTTTGCTGAAAAAGTCTTTTTGTGAGGGTAGGAGTCAGGAGACAGGAGACAGGAGACAGGAGAAAAGGGAATGAGCGAGGAGGTAGGAGCTAAGTTTTGTAAGAATGATTTTTCTGCCTAACTATGCACCTAAAATACGCTACTTTTTGAGCGTGAAGAGCTGAAACAGGCGCACTTTTTTCGATATCAAAAAGGCTAAAACCTTTATCTGTAAATACTTTTATATTTAATCAGCAAGCCCTATTTATACCAATTTGATAAATGTTTGCTACATTTTCTTGAGCGGGGGAGTAGGGGAGTGAGGGAGTAGGGGAGAGGTAAAGTGAATTGGTATTAGTTAATTAGATTCAAATAATCTCTTTAATAACTATATTATGACTACAGAACAAAATGATCAACCCCTATCCAATCAAAATCAAACAGCCAGAGATTTGACAGTTTCAGGTAGTGAAAATCCTGTAAATTTTGTCAATACAACAGAGGGCACTACAAGTATTATTGTGCCTTACTACCACCATTCTTCACAAAGTTGACAACTCGTTCCCGTAAATCTATGCTGTAAGCCATAATCCAAAAAGTTAATTCTTCCCCCTATTCTACTGCTGGTTCTTATTTGTAACTACTAGAGTTGTCGCTAAATAGATAGAAAAAATCGCTCAAATTAAGACACAGTAGTAATTCCATACGTTTTGCACTGGAAATTGCTAAAATCCTTACATGATAAGGGTTTAGCAGTTTTTTATAGTTATAAAGCGACAAGTCTACTATAGATATTTTCACTCCAGACAAAAACATCCCGACTATTATTAGCATCTCCCACCACTAAATTAGTTGCAAAAGAGTCAAAAGCGACTACTTCCCCGGAAGCAGAAATCGCTGGATTAAAAGAAGTCAAATTTCCTTCTAACCCCTGATAATTTACTGATATTTTAGTCGTGACACCATTTAGCAAATCCCGCACGAATATATCATTAGTGCCATTGCTATCCCCAGGCACCAGTAACGGATCGAAAGAATCAAAAGCTACAAACCGACCATCGCCAGAAATCGTCGGTGCAAAGGAACTTCTACTGACTTGATTACCAAAAATATCCACAGAGACGCGAGTCGTGATGCCATTTAGTACATCGCGCACAAATATATCTCTGGCATCATTGGTATCTCCCGGTACTAGATTAGTTGCCCTAGACTCGAAGGCAATAAAGCGACCATCGGCAGAAATAGAAGGACTGATGGAACTGAAATCTCCTTGGTTGCCTAAAGCATCTACTGAAATACTGCTAGTAATCCCAGTTAGGATATCGTGCCAAAAAACGTCTCTGGTATTATTGGTGTCTCCTGCCACAATATTAGTCGCAAAATTTATCTTATTCGTCAAAGGGACATCTCCTGCAAATTATTTTTCTCACCCTTATTATTCGTAAAATTATTTTTTCAAATTAGTATGATAATTAATTTTGCCTAAATACTTATCATTTTTACTGAAACTTTGAGATTTTAAACAGAAATATTTTAGTTAAATCAAGTAGGGGTTTGGTGACTAAACCCCTACTACTATATCAGAAAATTTTTATCTACAAAAAAAGCACTATAGATTAGAAAAACCCTAAGTTAGAACTATTATCAGTTGCCACAATAGGAGAAGCTTCTGCTGTCAAACTATTGAACAGAAATTCACTAAAGTTGCCAATATTGACATTATTAATATCACTACCTGGAGTTACATCAACAACTGGATCGGCAGTAGTTTGAGAGAAGCCAAATTTTTGCACTTCTCGTATTGTGTAAGTATTAGGAGGTAAATCCTCAAAAGAATAGAAACCAAATTCATCAGTTATAGTTGCAGGTTCCCCAATATCTAAGAGACTATTGTTATTCAAATCTAGATACAAGGTGAAGTTATCTAAACCATTTTCTCCAAGGTCTAATATTCCATTAGCATTTCCATCATTAAATTTAATGCCATTAATTTGACCTCGGTTACTTACATTCCCAATATTGACATCTGTAATGTTACTTCCTGGAGTTACATTGATAATTGGGTCGGGAGTAGTTTGGTCAAAATTTGGTGCTTGATTTTCCCTAATTGTATAAGTATTAGGAGGTAAATCTAGGAAAGAATATTCACCATTAACACCAGTAATAGTTGGAGGTTCTCCCTCATCCAAAAATCCATTTTGATTCAGGTCTAAATATAAAGTAATATCTGATAAACCTAATTCTCCAGGGTCGAATATTCCATTAGTATTCGTATCATTAAATTTCGTGCCGCTAATTTGACCTCGATTATTTACATTGCTAATATTGATATTAGTAATATTACTTCCCGGAGTTACATTTAAAATGGGGTCGGGAGTAGTTGTAGCAAAACCTGGTGGAGAAATTTCTCTCAAGATATAAGTATTAGGAGGTAAATCTCGGAAAGAATATTCACCATTAATACCAGTAATAGTCGGAGGTTCTCCCTGATCCAAGAATCCATTTTGATTCAGGTCTAAATATAAAGTAATATCTTGTAAACCATTTTCTCCAGGGTCTAGTCTTCCATTAGTATTTGTATCATTAAATTTAATGCCACTAATTTCACCCCGGTTACTCACATTTCCAATATTAACTGTTAGATTACTTCCCGGAGTTACATTTAAAATTGGGTCAGGAGTAGTTTGGTCAAAATCTGGTGGAGAAACTTCTCTCAATATATAAGTATTAGGAGGTAAATCTCGGAAAGAATATTCACCATTAACACCAGTAATAGTTGGAGGTTCTCCCTCATCAAAAAATCCATTTTGATTCAGGTCTAAATATAGAGTAATATCTTGTAAACCATTTTCTCCAGGGTCTAGTCTTCCATTAGTATTCGTATCATTAAATTTAATGCCACTAATGCTACCCCGGTTATTTACATTCTCACTATTACCAATATTGATATTTGTCAGATTACTGCCCGGAGTCACATTTACAGTTGGAGTGGGGGTAGTTTGGAAAAATCCTGGTTGTTGAATTTCTCTAATTACATAAGTATTAGCAGGTACGTTATTGAATAAATAACCTCCGAAATTATTGGTAATATTAGCAGGTTCATTGAAGTCTAAAGAACCATTATTATTAATATCCAAATAAATTGTGAAATTAGGTAAACCAGATTCGTTAGGGTCTAACCTACCATTGGCATTAATGTCATTAAATTTTAAGCCACTAATATTACCTGTAGAGTTAAATTGAGATGCTGTTAATGTTGCCATATATTACTCCTTTAACTATATAAAAAATAATAGAATGTTATAAATTGAATGTATAAGGAAATATAAAAAAGTAGATAGAGGATAGAAAAATAACAAGAATATAAAACTATTGGTTGCCAGAAAATATGCCTGAAATATTGACTAAAATATAGCTATCGTTTACCGAAAAAATCTAAAAGCATTTACTCCTAAAGGTAACTGCTTTTTTCGGTATAAAAAAGTGCATATTTTCAGTTTAAATTCCTAAAAAAATTAGCAAAAAATGCAGGAAAATAGCATAAAAATTCAGGAACGAATATATCCGATTTATCTCCTAATTAATTTCTCGTTTCTCCTAACTACTGTCTACTACCCTACTCCCAATCCACTACTTCTGAAAAAGACCTTTGAGCGCAAACCGTAGCTAGTCTTCTTTAGGGCGTATACAGACTAATATCCTATCTTTACTATTAGCCATTAATGTAAATTCATCCCATAGGTTCCATCATTAATATTTTGTTGAAAAACACTTTCTTATATTCCTGTGTACTTTATTTTGAGAAAAATATTTTTGTCTGTTAAATCAAGTCAAGAAAAATTTTATCTGCTAGTTTTAATTTAAAATTCTGAACTATATTGATAAATCCGGATAGATAACTCAGTTTTATTACACAAGCCTAAATAGGGTTTGCTGAAAAAATTCTTTTTAAGGATGATGGGGAGCAGGGGGAGTAAGGGAGTAGGGCAGTGCTTACAAGGGTAAGTTTTTAAGATTTGACACGGAAACGCGGAGACACGGGGACATGGAGATGTCTATTAAGTAATTAATTCAATCTACTTGCTCTATTATATTCATTAAAGAAAGCCTCCGCGTCTATCTAGTTTGCGTGTCTTCCTCTCTCCGCGTCTCCATGTCTCCCTTTCCCCGCGTCCTCTCCACTTTTCTTATCTTGAGAAGAGGAACAAGTCTTTAAGAAAGTATCTATAAAATAAATCTTAAGGAATGCTCAAAAGTTCACGTTTTGGTAGGTTACGGCGAGTCACAAAGCTAACTATTAACTTTAACTATGTAATCTGCATAACCCACCCTACACCAGGATTTAATATTTTATTTACCGAGAAAAGAGGTCCAAAGCCTCCCCTTTTAAGGGGATGAAAAAGCGGTCGTTTGCGGAGAAGTCCGTTAGGATGGGATGCCGAGGTCTCCTCGGCATATCCAATCGACCAAGAGAAATATTTAATTCAGTATTTCAAGCCTCCGACTTTAGTCGGAGGTTCGCTGATAACTGATAACTGATAACTGAAATTACAGATACCCTCTAAATATTAAGAAACAAAAGTTATGTTACGAGCTTTAATTTTACTTACTTACCTTTTAATATTTTCAGAATCTGCTCTTGCAGAGTCTAGGCCAAATCATCGTAAATCATCACAACTTATAGAAACAACATCCACAAACAATCAACCTTTTTCTCCTCAAGAACAGATTTTTTCCCAAGCAGAAAAACTGAGGGAAGGAAAAACAATTGATTCTCAGTTACAAGCCATTAAAAATTTAGAACAAAGATTATTAAATTTCAAATCTTCAGGAGATAAATCTGAAGCAGCATTAACATTACTAAAGTTAGGCTCAATTTACAAAAATCTAGGCGCAACAAATCTCGCATTGGAAAGTTACAAAGAGGCTTTATCTCTATATCAAGAAATAGGAAATCGTCTCCAGGAAGCATTTACTTTGGGTGAAATTGGAGATATTTATGTAGTACAGTTAAAACAACTCAGACAAGAACAGCAATTTGCATTAAGAAATCGTTTATTCATAAATTCTCGCTTGCGGAAATTAGTCTTCGATAAACAGCGAAACAATGGCAAAAAAGCCAGTGAATTTTATCAACAATCTCTGGAGATTTACCAAGAAATTAATAATTCTACTAATGCCAATATTGATAAATTTGCTGCACGGCAAGGAGAAGCAAATATTATTAATAAAATGGCTCAAAGTCACAACGATTCCTACGAAAAAGAGAAATTACTTAAACAGTCTTTAGCAATTTATCAAGAAATAGGAGATAAAAAAGGAGAGGCTCTAATTTTAGGTGAACTGAGTGAGTTGAATCTCATTAGGCTTCATCAAGATCAAGCTGGTTGGGATTTATTTAATCAAGCTATAGCAATTTATCAGGAAATTTATGAATCTGCGGATGATGATAATTTTGCTGCACGTCAAGCTCAAGCAAAACTATTAAGTATTGCAGTTAGATATTGGTGGTCTGACAATCAAGAAAAAGCCTTGAAATTTCATAATCAGTCTTTGAAAATTTACCGAGAAATTGAGGATTTTCAGGGAGAAGCAGTGACTTTTATTAATATGGCTTATTATTATAATATGTCAGATAATGGGCCAAAAGAATTAGAGTTTTATAATCAAGCACTAAAGATTTATCAGGAAATCGGAGATGGTATTGGAGAAGCTAAAGTTCTCGATCGCTCAGGTAGAATTTACTATTTTTCAGGAGAGTTAGAAACAGCATTAGAATTCTACGAGCGAGAATTAGAAAAAATTCAGGGAGTTAGTCAATTTTACTCTCAATTGGGAGATTTAGAAACAGCGTTAATATTTGACTATCGTCAGTCTGTTATTTTGTTCAAAATAGGAGAGATTTACTCTCAATTATCAGAAGAGCAAAAAGAAGTAGAAGTTTATAAACAAGCTAGAAAAATTTATCAAAAATGGGAAGATACTGAAGGAGAAACAAGTTTTTTGATTAGAGTTGCTGAACGCTACGGAGAACAAGAAAACTCCGAAAGAATGCTAGAATTTTTCAATTCTGCTGTTAAAGTTTATCAGGAAAAGGGAAATATTCTAGAAGAAGCAAATCTCTGGCGCGACAAGATTGCAGTTATTTATTTCAATGTGTTGCAAGACTCTGAAAAAGGATTTGAAACTTTAAATCAAGCACTCAAAATTTACCAAGAAATTGGCGATAAAGCAGAAGTTGCATTGACTCTTAGAAAGATTGCTATTTTTTATCTGCGTTTAGAAAATCAAGAAAAAGCTTTAGAATTTTACAGTCAAGCTGTGGTTATTTCTCGAGAAATAGAAGATTTTAGTAGAGAAGTCTATACGCTTCGGAGCATAGGTAAAATTTATTACGAATTGGGCAACAAAAAGAAAGCATTAGAAGTATTTAATCAAGCCGGAAAGGTTTTTCAAGAAAATGGTGAGTATGAAAAAGCAGTTAATATTATCATTAATATTGCTAAAACCTACGCTCAACTAGGAGACAAAGAGACTGGATTGAAATTCTATCAGCAAGCCATCCCCATTTATCAACAATTAGGGGATTACGAAAAAGAAGCCTGGATTTTGAGAATAATAGGTCAGCTTTACTACAAATTAGACAATATAAATCAAGCTGTAAAAACCTTTAATCAAGCACCAAAAGCTTATCAAAAAAATAGCGATAATTCTGGGGAAGCCTGGACACTTTATGAAATTGGTAGAACTTATACGGAATTAGGAGATTTGAAAAAAGCTTTAGATTCCTATCAGCAAGCATTACCCATTTATGAGCAACAAAATGATGCTCCTTGGGGAGAAGAACGAACGCTAGATATGTTAATTAGAATGAGTCGTATTTCCACTTATTTTGGCAAATCAGAGTTAGCCTTAAAATTATGTAATAAATCCCTAAATCATGCTCAAGAAATGCTGTTATCTGAGGCTCGGATATCAGCAGAAGTCTTTAGGGAAATTGGCAAACTCTGCTATCAAATTGGGGATACAAAAACTGCTTTAAAAGCCTTCGATCAATATGGGAAACTTTATCAACCCCATAGAGGAAATCAAAAGGTACGGAATTTGACCTTTATCAATCAAAATTTCTTCTTGGTCGAGTCAGAAGAAGCTTTAGAATTTTGCAAAAAAAACTCACATTTTGCTCTACAAATTCCTGATGTACATCCTGCCCCTTGGGATCAAAGATATGATTCAAATCCTTTGAAAGCCTCAAATGAAGAAATCGGCCAAGTTTGTAATCAAATTGCTAATTCAGAAAACCCTTTAAAATCTTTCGATCGATTTAGAAGATTTTATCAACAAAGTGGAATACCAAAAGAGGTACGTGGTTTGATGCAGGTTGCTGAAGATTACACTGAATTAGGAGACTCAAAACAAGCATTAAACTTTGTTAATCAAGCTAAAAGTGTTAATCAAAAACGTAATTCTCCCGAAGGAGAAATCAATACTTTAATTTGGATATCTAGAGTTTATTTCCAGGCTGGGGATTATCAAAATACCTTAGATTTTTTAAGTCAGGGATTGAGAATTTCCCAGAAAATAGACAGTCGTAGTCAAGAAGCTTCTATACTCACAGAAATTGGTGATATATATTCTAAACTCGGAGATGAAGAACAAGCCTTAGAGTTTTACCAGAAAGCTTTGATCATTTACCAAGATTTTGATAATTATCGTAAACAAATCGAAATCTTAAATCGAATTGCTGTGAGTTATGATAAATTGAAAGATTTAGAAAAAGCTTTAGAATTTTACCAGAAAGCCCTGAAAATTGCCCAAGAAAATAACAGCCCTTATTTAATATTTATCTTAAGGAGTACTTCTAAACTGTACTTAAAACTTGAAGAGTTAGGAAAAGCTTTAAATTTTTTAACACAAGCTCTTAAACTTTCTAATGCTCCTTCTTACCTTTATACCGATATCGGTAAAGTTTACTCCGATTTAGGAGAACTCGAAAAAGCTTTGGAATCCTTTAATAAATCTCTAGATTTGCTGGGAAACAACTATCCTGAAGGCAGAGCAGAAAATCTCTTTGGTCTTGGGATAATCGAACGAAAAAAAGGTCATTTCAATAGGGCTTTAAATCACATCGAAACTGCAATTTCTTTGATTGAACAAACGCGAAGCCGTAAAATTTCATCAGAAGAACGTCAGACATTTTTTGCCTCCAAACAAGACTATTATGAATTTTACATTGATTTATTAATGGAACTCCATCAACAAAATCCTTCAAAAGGATATGATGCTCAAGCACTTAATATTAGCGAACGTTCTAAAGCTAGAAGTCTCCTCGAACTTCTCGCCGAAGCTAATACCGATATTCGCAAAGGTGTTGACCCAGAATTAGTAATTCAAGAGCAAAGTTTACAACAACAATTAGATGGAATTGAACGACGAAGGGTAGAACTTTTAAACAAAGAAGATTACAGTTTAGAAGCAAAAACTGCCATCGAACAAGAGCGACAATTTCTGCTCCGTAAATATGAAGCAGTTCAAACAAAAATCCGAGAAAAAAGTCCGAGCTATGCTGCTTTGACTCAACCTCAACCTCTAACTTTAGAACAAATTCAACAACAAATTCTCGATAAAGATACCCTTTTATTACAATACTTTCTAGGTGAAAAACGTAGTTTTCTCTGGGCAATAACTAAAGATAATATTACTAGCTATCAACTACCTCCAAAAGCATCAATTGAAAAAGCAGTCAGAGAATTTCGTGGCACTGTTACCGATAGACGTGCCAACTCCACTGCTTTAGTCGAAGCGTCTAAATCTCTTGATCAGATGATTTTAGCTCCTGTTGCTTCTCAATTGAAAAATCAACGCTTGGGAATTGTCAGCGATGGCATCTTACATTACATTCCCTTTGGTGCTATTTCCCTACCAACCACTTCATCAGAAGAAAAATATTTACCTTTGATAGCCAAACACGAAATTGTTAATCTTCCTTCTGCATCAACATTAAGTATTCTGCGCCGAGATACCAAACAACGAAAACCTGCACCCAAAACCATTGCCATCGTTGCCGATCCTGTTTTTAGTGGTGAAGATAATCGACTGGAAACTGCCGTATCAACTCCTAGTGAAAATTGGGGAAAATATAATCTCAGTCGTTCCGCTCGACAACTAGATGTGGGAATTTGGGATAGACTCCCAGCTACTCGCACAGAAGCAGAAGCAATTATTGCCATGTTGCCAGAGTCGGAGAGTATATCTTATCTTGATTTTGCTGCTAATCGTACTAATGCCACCAATCCCGAATTAAGTCAATACAAAATCATCCACTTTGCTACCCACGGATTACTAAATAGTATGAACCCTGAACTTTCTGGCATTGTTTTGTCGATGCTAGACAAACAAGGTAACTCTCTCAATGGATTTTTACGCCTCCATGATATTTTCAACCTTGATTTTTCTGCTGACTTGGTAGTGTTGAGTGCTTGTCAAAGTGGATTAGGTAAACACATACGAGGTGAAGGGTTAGTAGGATTGACTAGAGGATTTATGTATGCAGGTACACCGCGACTACTTGTGAGTTTGTGGAATGTAGATGATGCTGCTACTGCAAGATTGATGAGTAAATTCTATCAGTTAATGTTGAAAGAGAAATTATCACCAACAGAAGCATTAAGAAAGGCACAATTAGAAATGGTTTCTGAGACCGAGTGGCAATCTCCTTATTATTGGTCTGCTTTTACTTTGCAGGGGGAATGGCGTTGAATTTTTATAGAACCCCTAAGCGTCTCTTTGATTGGGAGTGTGGAAAGAGGGGGAAGAGGGGGAAGAGGGGGAAGAGGGGGAAGAGTGGGAAGAGTGGGAAGAGTGGGAAGAGGGGGAAGAGTGGGAAGAGAGGTTTTTAAGTGTTGATATCAAACAAGTGTGGGGAATATGGAGAAAGGTAGAAATTAAGAACCATAAATTAATTTTTTCCCCCTACTCCCTCTTTTCTGGAGATAAGCTTAGGGCTTCTATCTATATAGAATCTGGATAATTAGTTATATCAAATCCGCTTGATTCGGTATAAAAAAATATTCCATCTGAGCGCTATTACTAAATCTTTCTAGCTCTCCTCATCTAGCTCACTCCCCTACTCAAGAAAGTGTAGAAAAGTTTTTGATAAATTGTATTACCCGGATTCTATATCAAATATTAATTACCACAATAAATTAGGTTGTTTACCAGAAGGATAATTTCTTCTTTCTACCTCTCTTTGATTTGGTATCCACTCCACATCATCGGGTGGCAAACTATTTTCCTCCAGAGCATTTAAAAAACTCAAAATTTCTGGATCGTTAGGCTTAAGTTTCACTGCTTCCTTGGCAGCTTCTCTAGCTTTTTCATAATCCCCTAAACGATAAAAAGCTTCCCCTTTTCCCATCCAAGCATCAGCAAAATCAGACTTTAATTGAATTGCCTTATTATAAGCAGTGATCGCTTCTTCATATTCCTGAAAATTTGTTGTTAAAATATTTCCTCTGAGATACCAAACTGCAAAATCATCTGGCTTATATCTAATTACTTGATTGAAAGATATTAATGCTTCGTAGGGTCGATCTAAATAAGCAAATAAAGCTCCTTTATCTCGCCAAGCTAAATAAAAATCTGGTTTAATTTTTACTGTCTTTTTATAAGCATCTATTGCTGCATCATATCTACCTAAAGCAGACAATATATTTCCCTTGCCATACCAAGCTGGATAGAAATTTTCTCTGATTTTTATGGAGCGTTCAAAAGCTACTAATGCTTCTTCAAATTTCTCTAACCGATGCAAATTATTTCCACGGTTTGCCCATGCTGCTGCACTAGAAATATCTGTTGTTTCTGGAACTTTTAAATAAGCTTCTATAGAAAAAGCTTCTTTTTCAGTTAGTTGTGGTGGTGGGAAATGTTCCAATTGAAGATTTAATCTCATATTGAACTTATCTGCTAACTGTAAAAAGGTATTTATGGGAATTCCATAACTAAGACCAATACTCACTCTCTCCACTGAATTAGACTTTTCATCATAAATTTTTGTACCTTCAGAAGCACCATGAATTCCAATTACTCTTCCTTGAGTATCTAAAATAGGTGCGCCACTCAAACCTAACTCGGTAATATTGTTATAAAAAAGTTCATAACCATTAGAAACCGGGTCTTTGATAAAAGCTAATTCATAATCTTGATTAATTAATAATCCCGGACTAAATAAATGTTCTCTTTGGGAAAAAGGTAATCTCGATGCAGGCCAACCAGACACAAAAATATGACGAAATTCAGCTTGATAATCATAATCAGCTAAAGTAGCTATTTGATACTTTTTCTGACTCTGAAATTCTAAAAGTGCTAAATCTACTCCTGGTAATTTAATTATTCTTTGATAATCAATTTTATGTCTTTCTCCATCTTTGGTAATAACTGCATATTCATCTTGGGTTTCTACAACGTGCTTGGCAGTTAAAACATAATAAGTATCTTTTTTACGATAAATTATTACCCCAGAAGCTGGATTTATCGAATCAATTAATACTGTAAATTCTGCGGCAATTTGATTAATTTCATCTGCCATTAAAGCTATAGCAGTAGGTTGTATGGAAACAATTGCTGTAGAAGGAAAAAGTAAGAGAGAGGAAGTCAGAAGTAATGGCTGAATTGGGAATAATAAATTCACAAAAGTCCATAGATAATTTTTAAAGTTCATAGCATAAAGAAGAAGGAAGAAGGAAGAAGTAAGAAGGAAGATGGAAGATGGAAAAATCAAGAATTTAAGTAGGAAGAAGTAAAAAGGAAGATGGAAGATGGAAAAATCAAGAATTTAAGTAGGAATCAACATTTACGAAACTCCATAGATAATTTTGAAATCTATATTTGATAATTCAGCACTCAGATGGAAAATCAAGAATTTAATTAGGAATCAACATTTAGGAAACTCCATAGCAGAAGGAAGAAGGAAGATGGAAGATGGAAAAATCAAGAATTTAAGTAGGAATCAAAATTAACAAAAGTCGATCAACTATTTTGAAGTTCATATTTGATATAGCAGAATGAAGAAGTTTGATAATTGATTATTGATATTCCCAAGTTTGCAGCTATTTCATAAGTCAAAAATGGCGACTGCTATAATTCACCACTCAGACAGAAAATCAACAATTTAAGCAGGAATCAAAATGCACAAAATTCCATAAACAATTCTGAAGTTCATATTTTCCTCTTTTTAAGAGCTAGTAGTTTTATTGCGTATGTCGCAATAGGAGTTTTTGCTCAGTTCCATTTTCTGGAGTTAGTGGTTTTATTGCGTATGTCGCAATAGGAGTTTTTGCTTAGTTCCATTTTCTGGAGTTAGTGGTTTTATTGCGTATGTCGCAATAGGAGTTTTTGCTTAGTTCCATTTTCTGGAGCGAGTGGTTTTATTGCGTATGTCGCAATAGGAGTTTTTGCTTAGTTCCATTTTCTGGAGTTAGTGGTTTTATTGCGTATGTCGCAATAAGAGTTTTTGCTTAGTTCTATTAATACAGTAAAACTTTTAGTAAAATTAATATTTTTAATTTCAGTAGGAAATTATTTCATCTAAAAATAAACTTTTCTGCCGATACTCTTTGTATGAAACTTATTCCTACGACCTTGACCTTTCGCGAAACTCTTGACTCATATATGAAGTTGGCAAAATAGAAGGAGAAAATTTCCAATTCAGCACCTCAATAAAATCAGGAAACAATAAATAATTGAAAATCTTACTACTAGGAGTTTGAGTCACTTTAAAATTTGGTACAGATGCGAATTGGGGAGCTAATTTAACAACAATTTCAATGGGAATAGCAAATGCTAAATGACTCATTTGTTGACGCAAATTAATATTAGGCCGCTCGCCATCACTATACACATAAGGATCGCCCCATAAAGGATAAGCGTGCATTCCATTAATACCAATAACTTGCCCATAAATATTCAGCAACGGACCACCGCTCATCCCCTTTTTAATCAAATTAGTGTAGCCAATTTGATAACCTTTTTCTAAAGGTTTATCAGACAATATTGACACTTTTCCCCTGGTAAATAAAAACTCTGTATCTTGAGGTTTTTCTAAAATAGGAAACCCAGCAGCAAAAATCTTATCTCCTTCAGCAAGAGTATGAGAATTTCCTAGAGATGCAACAGTGTAGATATTATCAGCACTGCGAAATTGTAATAGAGCTAAATCATTTCCTTGAAGACCCTCATTTTCTATTTGATTTGCTTCATAGAAATTACCATCTGGAGTTTGAATCAGATAAGATTTATCTTGAGTATCTAAAACGTGCTGATTAGTAACAATTGTATAGATTTGTTCTTGCCGTTTTAAAATAATTCCTGAACCCCAACCATTTTCAGAAATAACTTTAACCGTGATTGATTTAGCTAAACCTTTAAGCTCTTCAATAGTACAAAAATTATTACAGTCAGTACAATTTTGAACTTGTATTTGAATTTCTGAATTTTTGAGGCGATCAAAATTTTTAGATAGTGCTTGTATTGGGAAGTAAAATAACCAATTACCAATACAAACTGTTAATATTAGCGATCGCAAATTCACAGAATATTATACCAATTTCCAAAAGTAATACTATACTTAAGTCGCACTTCAGTTATTAAATAATTAACACAAGTTGAATAGCCTTTTTGCTAATTAGCAGCTCAGTTAATGTTAATTATTATTATGTTTAATTCTCCCCTATTCCCCCGCTCAAGATGCTGGGAGAAAAGTTTTTGAGAAATGGTATTACTCCATTACCAACCAGTGAAACTAGAAGTTTGAGAATTATTAGAAGACCTGTCATATTTGTTTTTTACTAAATCTTCTATATAGTCATTAAAGTTTAAATAGAAACGGGAACCACTTTCATATAGTGGACCTGTAGAAGCACCAACTCGAATATCAAATAACTTTTGAACTGTTTCACTAGCACTTTGCTGAGGTTTGAGAGTAAATAATACCCCTTGGCAAGGACCTCCCTTTCTACCAGAAACACAAATTACTGGTTGACGATTAACAATACCAGTCGTAATGTAATCTAGTCTGCCATCGTCATAGAAAAATTGAAATTTATCTGATACTTGGCGGCAACGAGTCAGGGGACTATATCCAGCAGATAAGAAATAATTAGAAACCCAACGAATAACTGTATAAGTACCTTGTGGTGTTTTGACAAAAGTAGTTGGGATACCATTTTTACCCCGGTCACAATAAAATTTATTAGGTCGAATTATTGGTGAAACTTCTTTGACTACTGGCTTTGTTTTTTCAGAACAGCTTTCTTTTTCTGTACATACATTCTGTTCCTTTCTTTGACATAGTTCTTCTTTAATTTCACAAAGCAATCTAGGTTTTGGTCTAGCATGAACAGGATTATTGATAGTTAAATGAATCCCTAAACAGAAAGCAAATGCTAAACATATTTTTGTACAAATATTGATTTTCATAACCACGAAATCTTGGGATATTTATGTTGTAGGTTATTGCCATTGAAAAAGGTAGAAGGCATAAGGGAAAATTGCTTATGAATAGTCTTCGACAAGCTACGTTTGTGTCTACAAACCCCAAAAATTTTAAGCATCCCCGTCGTTGACAGTGGGCTATTAAACCCGCCACAGAAAAGATAAATAATTGATAATATCAAGCATTATTTATTACTTATAGCCTCAACAACCTTCATTCAATTTCTCAAGATTTTCGCTCTTGCTCCGGAAAAGCTTTTAATGTAAGCATTTGTTGCGGAATTTAGGTACAGTGAGGTTTCTTCGCCATACCTCAGTCCTTAATATTCGTCCCTAACACAACAGAAACTGCACCCTTGTTTCTTAATTCTCTTAATTCCAAAATATTTTCCTTACAACTTAACCTTACAACTTAAATAGCACTGCAATGCAGGATAAAAATCTAAAATTCCTGTAAAGAACAATTTCTCCAATTCAAAATCCCATTTAAGATACGATTCAACATTTTTCTACTTTTTTTTCCAGTCAATGCCTAGTCGTTTTAAGTAATCCCAACCTCGTTGAGGCCAGACATGGTCGCGACCAGTTTTCTGAGCAATCCAACGGGCTACTTTTGGACCAGACCATGCTCGACCATCAGGAGCAGGCCCTTGTAAAGCCTCTGAAAGTTCCTGCTGTTGAGCTGGTGTCAACAAAGATTTAGCAGGTGGTGGTTGACGGTCTTTACTGCGATTTTTCACAGATTCTGGCCCTTCCCTATTGTAGCGCCCAACAATTTCCTTAGCATAATCGTAGTTAAGTCCCACAACTTGAGATGCTTTTTTAATAGACCATTGTTGAGCAATTAGAAGCAGGAGATGCCACCGACGAGATTCGATGGTATCTGGAGCTTGTCGGTAGCGAATTTTCAATTCCTCTACCGTAAGATGTGGTTTCAAACTAGCTTTTGCTGGCATACCTCCTATTCGGAAATTATGGAAGTTTTTAATCTTATCTACCTCTATGTGCCAATCTCCGGATAAAATCTACCTTGGAATATATAGAACAAGTCAAAAGTTAAAAGTCAAAAGTCAAAAGTCATCATAGCCCTCGGCATGAGTGTTTATAATTGCCCTAACCTATTTGCGCAGTGCTATGTATAGCAATAGACAGGGCGCGGACATAGTAATGATAAAGCTCTTGAGACAGGGGAATATTTTTCCGACTGTTGCCTGTTGCCTGTTGCTTGTTGCCTGTTGCCTGTTCCCTGCCATAGGAATTTTTGATGGTTAATTATTTATTGTTAATTCGATATAAACGTATAATCTAATAGCTGAACTTTAGGAATGATGGTATAGGCATGGCATCCATTAGCGAGCTGCATCAACAACTAATAAGTAAAGAACGCTCTGCTGTAGAAATTACCCAAGAGGCCTTAAAACGCATCAGCCAGTTGGAGCCAAAGTTGAAAAGCTTTATCTGTGTCACGGCAGAAAAGGCCATAGAACAGGCACGTCAGGTGGATGCCCAAATTGCTGCAGGAGAGAAAATTGGACAACTAGCAGGGATTCCCATCGCTGTGAAGGACAATATGTGTACCCGAGGTATCCCTACTACTTGTGGTTCTAAGATTCTAGAAAATTTTATTCCTCCTTATGAATCGACTGTGACTCAAAAACTTTTAGATTCTGGTGCAGTTATTCTGGGTAAGACAAATCTAGATGAATTTGCTATGGGTAGTTCGACGGAAAATTCTGCTTATCAAGTTACGGCTAACCCATGGGATGTGGAACGAGTACCTGGTGGTTCTTCTGGGGGGTCGGCCGCAGCAGTGGCATCTGAAGAGTCTGTAGTTGCATTGGGTTCAGATACTGGTGGTTCTATTCGTCAACCAGCATCTTTTTGTGGAGTAGTGGGCATGAAGCCTACTTATGGTCTGGTTTCTCGCTATGGGTTGGTGGCTTTTGCTTCTTCTTTAGACCAAATAGGGCCTTTTGGTAGGACTGTTGAAGATGCTGCAATTTTGTTGCAGGCGATCGCTGGTTATGACCCTAAAGATTCTACGAGTCTTAATGTGTCTATCCCGAATTATACTAGGAACCTGAGACCGAATTTAAGACCAAAGGGGCAAATTAGAATTGGTCTAATTAAGGAGACTTTTGGTGAGGGTTTAGATTCTGTTGTTAATCAAGCTTTTACTAAGGCAGTGGAACAGCTACAGGAGTTGGGAGCGGAAATTCAGGTGGTTTCTTGTCCCAGGTTCCGCTACGGTTTGCCTACTTATTATATTATTGCTCCATCGGAAGCTTCAGCTAATTTAGCTCGTTATGATGGGGTGAAATATGGCTTCCGCGCTCCTAAGTCGGAAAATCTTTTGGAGATGTATGCTCAGACTCGTGCTGAGGGTTTTGGTACGGAAGTTAAGCGCCGAATTATGATTGGTACTTATGCTTTGTCGGCTGGATATTATGATGCTTATTATCTTAAGGCTCAAAAAGTCCGGACTTTGATTAAGGAAGATTTTGATAAGGCTTTTGCTCAGGTGGATATTTTGGCTTGTCCCACTGCTCCGACTACTGCTTTTAAGGCGGGTGAAAAGACTGATGACCCACTGAGTATGTATTTGTCTGATTTAATGACTATCCCAGTTAATTTGGCTGGTTTACCTGCTTTGAGTTTACCTTGTGGTTTTGATGAAAAAGGTTTACCTATTGGTATGCAATTAATTGGTAATGTTTTGAAGGAGGCTTTATTATTTGAAGTTGCTCATGTTTATGAACAATCAAATGATTGGTATAAACTTCTGCCTCGCCTTTAGAAAGTTGGTTTTTAGTTATTAGTTGTGAGGCGTTAGGTGTTGATTCAACAATTAATAATGAATAATTAATAATTAACAATTACCTCTCTTTGAAAAGAAGAAGATTGACGCGGAGCGTGAATTTTTTTTCTTCTCTTGGTCGATGGTCGGACAGCGAGGAGATATCGCCATCTCTCGACCGCTTTTTTCTCCTTTAAAGGAGGGGCTTTAAATCTTAATTATTGGATAAATTATTGGTTAATCAAAACCTAACTGCCGATTTTTATTATGTGGCAATTTCATTATTTTTTAGTTGCAAAGTTGATTTTAATTGTTGGGATAGTTTTAGCGATCGCTTATGTTGCTGTCTGTATATTTTTGGTATTTTTACAGCAGCGATTTATGTTTTTCCCTAGTTCTGTTATAAAAATAACGCCGAAAGATGTAAATCTTTCCTATGAAGATGTTTGGTTATCTGCTTCTAAGAAAAAAGGCAAGTTAGAGCAAATACATGGATGGTGGATACCTGCTAATTCTGAGGTATCAAATTTTCAGGGTGTGCTGTTATATTTGCATGGTAATGGTATTAATATTGGAGCGAATGTTGAACAAGCTTATAGATTTCAGAAATTAGGTTTTGATGTTTTATTGATAGATTATCGTGGTTATGGGCGAAGTAAAGGGAATTTCCCTAGTGAAGCACAGATTTATCAAGATGTAGAAATTGTCTGGAATTATTTAGTTAATCAAAGAGAAATTAATCCGCAAAATATACTGGTTTATGGTCATTCTTTGGGAGGTGCTATTGCTATTGAGTTGGCTATAAGACATCCGAAAATGGCCGGATTAATTATTCAAAGTTCTTTTACTTCTATGCAAGGGATGGTGGATTATAGGGGAAGAATGTATAGATTTTTTCCAATCAAATTAATCTTACATCAAATATTTGACTCAATTACAAAATTACGGAAATTAGATATACCTATTATGTTAATTCATGGCAGGGAAGATGGATCGGTTCCTGCCTATATGAGTGAAAAATTATTTGCAGTTACTCCTGCTAAAATCAAAGATTTATATATAGTTCCAGGTGCAGATCATAATGATGTTGCTGCTATTGCTGGTGATGAGTATTTAGAGAGACTTAATAAGTTTATTAATCGATTAAAAAAGAAGCAGAAACAAAGCATTGAACAATAGACATATCTATCTATAAAAGAGGGAGTAGGGGGAAATAATTGATAATTTATGGATAATAATTGATTATATTTTTGATTTTCACGCCTATGTCTAATAGACCTCGCAGCCAAAGTAAAATTTAATTTTTTTCTTCTATAATATTTATATTTGATGTTTTTGACTTCTGTTATTAAATCTAATAAATAGAAGAGTATTATAGTGTCGATCGGGAAGTGTGAATTACAGTTGTCTTTTTCCTCCTTGTTTTACCTATTTCCTAAAGCCTCAGAATTATGGAAATTGCTATATATTATAGTAGGGAACAAGGAAAATGAAACAGTGGGAAAAATATTTCCTCTAACTATCAAGGAGAAAAAAATCCTTTTTGTCAATCCTCTTGTTTTAAGGGGAAGTAATTATTAATTGTTAATGATTAATTGTTGAACTTACCGCTCAACTAAACTTACTCAAACTTACTCAAAAGTCTAAAAGTCTAGTCATTCATAGTGAGTCAAGCATTACAGGGTTAAACGGCAAACTCTTTATTCCCCAAAAACATCGGGAATTAATTTTCTAATAATATTAAATGCTCCATTCACATCAGCATTTAATAACTTATTATATCCTGTTTTATACAATCCTCTAGCCATTCTTTTCCCTTTAAATATCGGTTTTGATTCACCTTATGTTGGTAATTAATATTTATGTAAAGAAATTGATTGTGATGTATATGATTCTTCAGTAATTATTACTTTGAACCCAATTAATCTGAGCTTTATATCTTAACATCTCTATTAATCTATAATGAGGTATATTAACAAACTGTTGATTGTTCTTTTTCCCTAGATTAATAGATTATTTCCACTTCTTATGATGTCCAATTATTAAGGTTCCTATTTGGTGTACCTCACACCAATCTATTTATAACTCCTGAGGACTGAGGACTGAGGACTGACTCTTTTGCTATCGGATTTGATATTATGCCAAAAACTACCTCAATTAAATTAATTATTTCAGTCATAGGAATTATTGGTTTTCTTTTTGCACCTCAACCCAACTTTAGCGAACAAAATCATCCTACTACCCTTGCTCAAATACCATCATCAAAACCTAGTAGACTATCCCAAGAAGTTCTACAAGAACTCACTCAATGTCTCAGAGAAATAGTTAAACCCACAGAAGCATCTTTAGAAACTATACAAGTAGCTTCTATGCAATGCACAATGAGAGTAATAATGTTAACTCCAGATGGTAAATTTCGCCCAGATGCTAATCAAAGAATGGAAGCGTTATTAGAAATAAGTGGAGCTAGTTTACCAGAAATTCTGAGTCAAGGAAAAGCTACTGTCAAGCTTAAAAAACTTACAAATAGTCAGGTATTTACTCTTCCAGTAATAGTGGCAGGGGAAACTAAAATTTTTTTATTAGATACAGGTGCTTCTAATACAATTATAGACAGCAAAATAGCTCAAAATTTGGGTTTAGCAAGTACTCCTATTCCCAATGATTTATTATCTTATTTTGTTGTTGGTGATGACTGTTCAAATGTTAATGCTAATATCCATACTTTACCTACGATAAAAGTTGATGCAGCTACAGTAAATGGTTTGCAAGGAATGGGTTTGTCTAAAACAGCTATTCCTGGTAATTTATCAGGTGTTTTAGGTTTAGATTTTCTGAAAGGTTTTGATGTAATTATTAATCCCCAAACTTCCCAGTTGGAGTTACTACCTCCTTCTACTTCTGTTAATAATGCTATTCCTTTGATAGGTAGAATGGGAGTCATGTTAGCTGAGGTAAAAATTAATGGTAAAGGACCTTTTCTGTTTCTATTAGATACAGGAGCAGATTTGATGGTTTTATCTCAGAATTTAGCCAATAAATTGGGAATTGATATTGCTAATACAGAAAAAATAGATGTTTTAGGATTTTGTGGTACTGAAATTGCTCAGAAAACCAAGTTGAATACTGTGAGTTTACAGCAGTATGAAGTATCTCAATTAGATGGGATTATTATTGATAATCAAGTTCTTGATTTAATAGGTATTGATGGGATTATCGGTCAGAATTTTCTTAATCGTTATCAACAACATTGGCGATTTGATAAGTCTAATAAGCTAGGGTTTCCAGAAACGGGAAGCTTGTTTTTAACTCCATTAGGGAATGATTAAATGTAGGAATAAATCAAGAAATATTATGAGGGATTCAGAAGGGAATAAAGATGGAATATGGAATAATCAAAGATGGAAGATGAGGAGAAAGTTTTCAAACGCTAATTATCCGGACATGATATTAATACTAGCTCAAAATTCAAGATAGTAAAAGGGAGTTAAAGGGATGTTGAACATCATAAAAAAAAGCTGACTTGATTCAAAATATTGTTCTTAATATCTTAATCAACTTAGCTTTTTATTCAGACTTTCAGCACAACTTTAATACTTTTAATGAATTATCAATTTGTCAAAATAGTCTCATTAAAGAATAAGGAATAATGAATAATAGAGTTGTCGCTAAATAAAGGGAAAAAATCACTCTAACCTAGACAGAGCAATAATTCCAAGCATTTTTGCTATCCAATAGCTACAATCCTTACAGAACAAGGTTTTTGTGCATTTTTTAATTTATAAAGCGACAAGTCTAATGAATAAGGAAGAAGAGGATAAATTTTTCAAACGCTAATTATCTGAATATGATATTAATCCTACCTCAAAATTCAAGATAGCAAAAAGGAGTTAAAGCGATGTTTAATATCATAAAAAAAAATAATTTGATTCAAAATATTGCTCTTAATATCTCAATCAACTTAGTTTTTTATTCAGACTTTAAACAAAACTTTAATACTTTTAATGAATTATCAATTTGTCAAAATAGTCTCATTAAAAAAGAAGGAATAAGAGGAGAATATTTTGGCACCCTAATTATCCGGACATGATATTAATTCTACCTCAAAATTCAAGTTAGCTAAAAATATTTAAAGCGGTGTTTAACATATAGCAATATGATTTTAGTTGTGAGATATTGGAGACTTTTAGGCAACAGCTCCGAAAGGCAACAGGCAACAGGGAATAAGAAAAAAACGAATGTATATGAATAAGATAACTGCTATATTCTATACTTTAAAGGAACACCTCAATTCTCACATCTGATTTATGATTGCTATAATAATAAAATAATAAAAAAAAGCTGACTTGATTCAAAATATTTTTCTTAATACCTCAATCAACTTGGTTTTTTATTCAGACTTTCTGCACAAATTTAATACTTTTAATTAATTATCAATCTTTCACAATAGTCTGGTTGACAAAAAAAAAATCCTGTGATAGAAACAATAAACTATTAAAAGCTGTTATACAAGATAAAATAGTAAAGAAATAAACAAACAATAAATTGGGAGGCAAAGCCTAACATGAGTTTATTAAATAAGGTTCTTGGAGTTTACAATCCAAATCGAATGGCATTCTCACAACAAGAAGCAATAGCTGCTATTGCAATATCTGCCATTGCCTCAGATGGTTATCTTTTAGATCAAGAAATAGAAAGACTTATAGTACTTTTGACGCAAATGGAAATGTTTAAAGGTTATTCAGAAAAACAGATTACAAATATGCTAGATAGATTGCTCAATTTACTCAGTGAAAAAGGTATAAGTAATTTAGTTGCTATAGCCAACGATGCGCTACATCCAGAGTATAAAGAAATAGCATTTACATTAGCTATCGATCTAATCTTAATAGATGGAGTTTTTTCTGGTAAAGAACAAACATTTTTAACTCGTTTGTTTCAGGTATTGGAAGTGCCTGTAGAGAAAGCTTCAGCAATTTTTCAAGCTCAGTCAGCAAACCATCAGGAGACTAAAAAAAAGTCTAGAAAGTATAGAAATAATCAAAATTATGAAAAGTAAATAAAATGTGGTTATTTACTATTTGTAAAAAAATCACAAATTTATTGATAGATAAAAAGGTTTGACGATGACTATTTAGACTTAAATTAATTAATAGTGAACAGTTATCATTTATCAGGTGTATTATAGGGGGTTTAAACAGTTATTAGCACTCGACAAGTGCTTCAATATCAAAACTTTATCTGCTAAACTAGGCTAAAAAAAGTCATATCCTTTACCCTATACTACCTATCCTAATGCACCCCAAACACTTAAGATAAAATTCGTTTAATTAGCAAAAAAAATCGTTTATTGGAGTTAGCAAAAGTAAACTGATAACTGTTAACTGAATAATAGGCCAATTACGACTTATTGATAGGTAATAATTTTTTGGTAAGCCTGAATAGTTTGTATAGCGATCGCTTCCCAACTATAATTTTTTCTAGCTAACTCTTTAGCATTCAAACCTCGTTGTTTTCTTTCAGCTTCATTTTCCAAGGCTGACTTAATTAAAATAGCCATATCCTCTATTTTACAACTACCAACCCAACCTGCTTTTGCATCTGCTACATCTTGACAAATATGAACTCCATCGGAAATAACTACTGGTGTGCCTGCCACCATTGCCTCTGCTACTGCGATACCAAAATTCTCATAATAAGAAGGCAACACAAATACATCAGCAACCTGTAATAAACTTGCCTTAATTTCTCCTGTAACAAACCCCGTTATTTTTGTACATTTAGCAAGAGGTGAAACCTCTATTTGTGACCGAATTTTTGCTTCATAATTAGGGTCTTGAGGATTAGCACCTGCTAAAATAAATTGAAAATCTATCCCTTCTGCTAATAATTTTTCTAAAGCTGGTAATAATAAATCTAGACCTTTTTTAGGTTCAATTCGAGACATAAATAAAATCACAGGATGTTTAATTTCTATGGCTTGAGATTGAAGATAATTAACTAACTTTTCATCCTGAATATTATCTGGGGGGTTAACACCTAAAGGGATTACTAAATCTCGTGTCGATAAACCAAATCTTTCAGAAACTTTTGCCTCTTCTAAACTAGTAAAATGAAGTGCTGCAGCATGAGCAATATTCCGCTTTTCTAACAGAGAAACATAAATTTTTTTGAGTAAATTTTTTTTCCGTAAATCAGCCGGGTCTAAAGTACCTAAAGGTCTTAAAATATAGGGTAAATTATTAGCTCTAGCCACAGTTGCAGCTATAGTAGTTACTGGTGAAAAAAGAGCATGAATATGAGCCAAATCAAATTCAGAAGCGTGTTGATTTAACCATTGTAATAACTTCAGAGAAAATTTATAACGACGGAATGGAGAACAACGAAAATAACGAATTTGATAACCATTTTGTCTAACAGGTTTATCAAGAGGAACATCTAAAGGTGGTTGACCTATATCCCCATTAGAATCTGTAGTAAGAATAGTAACATCTATATTTTGAGCAGCAAGAGCAGTAGAAAGTCCTAATACCATTTGACTAGGGCCGCCATAAACAAGAGAAATAGATGGTACTATCTGTAATATTCGCATAATTTAATTTAACTATATTTGATACCCTATAGTATAAATCCCCATCAATTCTTTAGTTGTTCAACATTAATTTACTTCATCATTTGATAAATGTTGTCAAGTCTTAGAGACTATTTGTAAAAGGAATAAATTTAGTAGACTGACACAGCTAAAACTGTGCAATAGATTTTTCTTTCTAGCTGTCTTTATCTCCCCTATTCCCCTGCTCCCCTACTCCCATCTAACGCACCCTGTTCAAAAATCCAAAATTAGCGATCGCCTGACATATTTCTCCTTGCTTGAAAATTAATCAGGCCAAATAGACAAATCGAAAGTCCCCGCTAATTGAGTTAGCCACACTTACGTCTGCCACGTGTGAAATTTTCTGCCACATAGCAATTAATAACCCTCAGAGCATTGCAAGCTCCACCATCGCCCTGACTGCACAAACGAGCTAAGTTGCTAGGACCACCTGCTTAATTAACCTGGCGCAAAAAATCACAGGCCCTCCGTAGCAACTGTTTTGACTTCTCACCCGACTGAAGTACGGGTGATTCTAAGGAGTTGTTCCAAATCGGTTTAAAAACACGATTCGTCACACCTACTAGCTGTCACTGGACTTAATTTTCCCAGTGGTGGCAGTCAAAAACCACCTACAGACTCAGATGTGCTGACAAACATACCACACACATTGCCTTTACTTTTTTAGTCTGATTTTCAGAGTGGTTTTACTCAAGTCAGAGCTATAAATCCCTATCTCTGCTGCCTACTTGCCTGTGCCTTAGTCTTGATAGAACGGTACTACTAGTTTCTTACTGGCGGGAGTTTCACCCCTACTAGCAAAGAGTCTATGGGACAAACCTTGTTCCTACTCGCATTCATTAGTATTATTCCACATTTTGGGATACAAGGGATTAAATACCGACAACTTGTTTTCATCCAAGGGCTAAAGCCATTTGGCTTTCAACTGCACGTTTTTTTGTAAAGAGAGAATTTAGAAAGCAAAACCTCTTCCCTTTTCTCTCTCCTAGATAATTAGAGCTTGCTGAATAAAGCTAAAAGTTAGGATAGCTTACGTTCATTAATGGATAATTGATAATTGACAATTACCTCTGGTTAAAACCGCTCTTGATTGAAGATAAGGAGATATTATTTCTTCTCTTGGTTGATTGGATATGGTTAGGAAACCTATCCATCCCTCAACCGCTTTTTTCCCCTTAAAAGGGGAGGCTTTAAACCAGAATTATTTAATAATTAATAATTCGGTAATGGAGCTTTTGATATTTAATTTATCTCCTAGTTATTGGCTCTTATTAGCATCAATTTGCTGAAATTCAAGAAAATTTCTTAACATAAAATGACCGAAACCATTACCTGTTCCCCCGTCTCCGCGTCCCCGTGTCTCCGCGTCCCCGTGTCCTACCCCCACTAACTAATTTTTTTTAGCAGACCCTAATAAAAACTTTCTTCTTCATGGTCTATGACTGCGACGAATTTTAGTAATTTGGTCTGCCATGTCCAAAATTGCTTCTGGCATATCTGGTCCTGTCAAAATTACATCTACATGAACAGGACGTTTTTCTAGAAACTCTATTACTTCAATGTCTGGAATTAAGCCAAAATTAATAGCTACGCTTAATTCATCAAGAACTACTAACTCATACTTTCCTTCATCTACAACCCTTTGAGTATAGTCCCACAAATCCAGTAATGAATTTTTCTGACTTTCATCTATATCCGGCGTATCAATATAACCACGAAGACCACAACGAACCCAATCCAGATTTTGTCCTAGTTGCATTGGATGATCATGTCCCTGGTTAATTCCTCCTTTGAGAAACTGTACAATCAACACAGGAGTTCCTTGGCCAGCTATCCTCAAAGCTTGAGCCATAACATCAGTAAAGAAATTGCGCTGACCACTTGTGAATACTTGCACCAGACCTGGAACAGTGTATGGTAAATCGCTAGGAATATTTAGAGAAGGGGTTTGTAGTTGTGCAACCATTATGAAAATTAAAATTGAGAAATCTATTTTTGGTAATATACTGAATTTTTCCAGTTTGTAAGCTGGACTGAAACATTGCCCAAGGACAATACTTGTTTTACAATATATAGTGCTTTTTTTGATTATACTATAAATTTAACACTATATATATGTCAAATTCAAATAAATAGGTAATAGGGAACACAAGAGTCAACGGATAGTTCTAAGATTCTCTATCCTGACTATGTTAGGACTACCAAAGCACTTAATCAGGACTTATGCAAAAAAGAAGTTATACACCATTTGTAGGGGTTAACGGCCGTATACTCCTACCATAAGTGGTGGTTATGCATAAGTCCTGTTAATGATGAATTATGACTAAAAATACCAAATGGGTTCTATAGCAATATGATTTAGGTTGTGAGATATTGGAAACTTTTAGGGAACAGGGAACAGGGAACAGGGAACAGAGACCAGGGAACAGGGAACAGGGAACAGGGAACAGGGAACAGGGAACAGGGAACAGGGAAGAAAAAAAAGTACATTATATTATATAAGGAACAGTCAAATTCTCACAACTGATTCCTGATTGCTATTATATATATCTGAGTTTTTGATAAATCAATTAATCAGGACTTACGCATAACCACCATATCTAGTAGGGGGTGACGGCAGTTAACCTCTACAAATTGTATATAATTCCACTTTTTGTGTAAATTCTGTTAATGCTGCTATATAGATATATAAAATAATCAAGTATTGTATTGTGACTAATCAAGTTGAGGGACTGTGAGACTGATAATTTTAGGTGGTCCAGGTGCTGGGAAAGGAACTCAAGCACAATGGTTATGTAATCATCTACAGATACCTTTAATTTCTATTGGCGACTTACTTAGAGAAGCGATCGCTACTCAAACAACATTAGGCCAGATGGCGCAGCTTTATGTAGAAAAGGGGGAGTTAGTACCAGACCAAACAATGATCCAGTTTGTTCGTCAAAGACTTTTACAGTCTGATGTTAGCCAGGGTTGGTTAATTGATGGTTATCCGAGAACTGCTTTTCAGGCGGAAGAACTAAATTTTTTATTAGATGATTTAGGGCAAAAGCTAGATTGGGCAATTTATTTACAGGTATCTGAGGAGATACTTATGAATCGATGTTTTCAGCGATCGCGTGCTGATGATGACCCAGAAATTGCCCGTCGTCGGGTAGAGTTATTCTATGAGCGTACTATTCCTATTTTGGAATATTATGAATATAGTCAAAGATTACTTACTATTGATGGGGAACAACAAATTACCCAAGTTCAACAACAAATATTACAGCAATTTCAATAATTTAGAATTTAGAATGCGCGAATTTAGAATTACCTCTTCTTATAAATTAAGAGGATTGGATTATAAGGATTTTTTTCTTTTTTCTCCATGAATGAAGAGGCTTTATACCTGAATTTTTCGGTAATTCTCAGTAGTTTATTAATTAATCAATTTTATAGATATCTATGTCTTGGCAACGTCCTGATGGCAGACAACCAGAGCAATTGCGTCCTGTCAGTTTTGAATTAGATTATACTAAATTTGCTACCAGTTCTGTGTTAACAAAGTGTGGCGACACAAAAGTACTTTGCACTGTTACTATCCAACCAGGAGTACCTAAATTTTTGGCAGATACGGGACAAGGTTGGTTAACTGCAGAATATAGAATGTTACCTGGTGCAACTCCCCAACGCCAACAAAGAGAATTTATGAAACTTTCTGGACGCACTCAAGAAATTCAAAGGTTAATCGGACGTAGTTTGAGAGCATCTCTGGATATGAATTTATTAGGGGAACGCACTATTATTGTAGATGCTGATGTTTTGCAAGCAGATGCGGGTACTCGTACTACTTCTATTACTGGGGGGTTTGTAGCAGTGGCGAATGCTATTAATAAGTTGATGCAGCAGGGAGAATTGGAGCGATCGCCTATTTTGCATCAGGTTGCTGCTGTGTCAGTGGGGTTATTGGAGAGGAAAGAATTTTTGGATTTGAATTACACTGAAGATGTAGCTGCAGAAATTGATTTTAATGTGGTGATGAATGATAAACCTGCTTTAATTGAAGTTCAGGGAACAGCAGAAGCAGGTAGTTTTAGTCGTACTCAACTTAATCAAATTTTAGATTTAGCAGAAGCAGGAATTCAAGAGTTATTTGTAGCTCAACGTCAAGCTATTTCCAATTCGGTAGTGTAGGTTTTGCATAAGTAGAGAGCTTCTGAAAAGAAGGAAATTGACGGACAATTCTTACTCCTACCTCCTCTAAATTCCACGTTTCTCCTGACTGCTGACTCCTGAGGACTGACTCCTACCCTTACTAGAATACTTTATTCAGCAAACCCTAATTATGATGATTTACGACAAATTTAGGGTAGATATACCAGTCGCTACTATAGTTAGAAAATCGGGTAATTATGGCTTGTGGATTAACAATCAAAGCATTGAAATCTAAAGGTTTCAGCCTTATTAGATTGAAAAAAAGTGCCAGCTTTTCGGTCAAGAAAGCTCAAAAAGTTAACATTTTGTGCAACAGTTGGGCAGAAAAATTAAAGGATAATTCTTCCAACTACATCTTCTATAATACCCATTTCTCCTGACTCCTACCCTCAACCCCTCCCAGGAGGGGAAGACAGGAGACAGGAGACAGGAAGAACGGGGAATGAGCGAGGAGGTAGGAGCTAAGTTTTGTCCCAAGATTGTTCTGCCATAATCGTCCCAAAATACTAGCTTTATGCAGCTCTTTGAGCTAAAAAGCTGGCACTTTTTTAGACAAAAAAATCCTACAACCAATATCAGTCAATGCTTTTAGATTTAATCAGCAAACCCTAACTATAGATAAAACACAATGGACAGATCAGAATATATTTGTCATAGGAGTTATCTACCAAAAACGAGCCTCACCTATTTATTGGCAAGTTTGAGAAAAAAAAGGTAGTAGTAATTTAGGACAACAGAAGGCAGTTATTCGGCCAGTTTTACATTTTAACAGAGTTAGGGCGAAAAGAGGGAAGACATAGTAATTTTTGGGTAGATATGGTGAATTGTGGGCTATAGCTGGGGAATATTTAGTTAATATCATCCCATAAATAATCATTGTACGACATCTGTGGTACAATGATTAAGTTAGTTCGCAGTTGATTATTCTAAGATTCACAGGAATTACTTAAAACAAGGTATTTCTATCATTACCAGGGCTCGCTTTTGCGGAGAATTTCCTCAGGAAAGCAATCTCAACTGTCAAAATTGCGTTCCTCATGGGTAAGTCCTGATTCATCGTAAAATTTCGGTAAGTGGGAAACCACCGTCTTTTAAGCGGTGGATGGAAACGACTCGACGGATTTTAATCCGTGGTCAAAAAAATGTATTATAATTAACCAGAAACTTAAAAAGTAGCCTCAATGGCCTTTTTGCCGGAGAGAGTAGTGGCAATTGACACCGCCAAGTGGACTGCTGCTGTATACGTACTACGGTACGGTACTGGCAATGTGGTTGTTTCGAGCAATGTGGAAATCGTGGTTTTAACCCGATTTACAACTCCTCTGAAGAATCCACGCGGATTTATCCCGTGGAGTGTCAAAGTGATAGTTTCTTAGATTTCAGCAATACAATATTTAGGGAATAGTAATGAACAGTCAAAGAGTCTACACATATCGAGGTGGTCAACGAATCAATTTAATCAAAAGTCCTGACAAATTTGTGCCACGTATGTTGCCACAGGACTTAGGAGCAATAGGTATCCAAAACTCAGAACAGCTTTCTTCATCATCCTCTCGTGTCACATGTAGACCAGAGGAACTGGAAAACCTTATGCAGCAATGTCGTACAAAAGCATCTTGTCATCACCAGTATGAATTAGATGGGTCTAGTGATCAATATTTGATCACTGATCGAATATTTGTGAGGTTCAAAGATCCGAATATATCATTTGATAGGATTTCAGAATTAATAGGACGATATAGTCTTATTCTTTTAGAAAAGTATTCTGATAGAGATTATCTTTTTCAACTTACCAATGCCACGGGGATGAATCCTGTAAAGCTTGTTGTTGCTTTGACAGAAAATGAATCCCTTGTGGAGCTATCTGAAAATTCTCTAAACTATCAGATCCAAAAACATACGTTTGCACCCCCTACTGACCCCTCATACAATAGGCAATGGCATCTTCACACACATTTCAATCATCCACAGTTCGATCCAAGATCATCTTCACGTTGTGAAGATGCCTGGCAATTATTACAGGGTTATGGGAGCCATGATGTTGTAATAGGGATAACAGATGACGGTTGCCACATGGGTCATCCTGATTTCAATTCACAAGGTAAGTTTGCCGGATGGGGGTACTTTGAGGGAAGAATACATTAGACAAATCAAATGTATGGTTCTGATCCAAATCGTATGTATGAAGTAAATCGTAATCATGGTACAGCCTGCGCTGGTGTAGCTGCAGCGGAGGCTGATGCTGCGGTTACAGTCGGTGCTGCCCCTGGATGTCAATTGCTATTCATTAAATGGGAAAATGCATTCATAAATGGGAAATGGCCTATGCTTATTAATGATGATAAGATACTTACCGCCCTAAACTACATTGCAGACAAGGTGGATATCCTATCAAACTCTTGGGGAAATTCTAGCCCGCGGAGTTCCTACACGCAGGCGGTTAATGACAGAATAACTGAACTGGCCCAATACGGAGGACGCCGTGGAAAAGGTATAGTCTTCCTATGGGCAGCAGGTAACGAAAATACGCCTGTTAATGAAAACACCTCTATTGATGTCCCAAGTTTTCCACTGCAACAAGGTTTTGATATACAAAGAAGAGTGATAACAAAGACAGCTCGTTTGTTCCGTAAGGGATTGGCTGATCACCCTAATGTAATGTTTGTTGCTGCCGTAGGTAGCAATGCACAGCGGAGTCATTACTCTAATTACGGAGATGGTATTGATATCTGTGCTCCTAGTAACAATTCTAACACTTATAATGGTACACAATATGGTCTGGGTATAACTACAGCTCTTGGAACAGAGGTTCAATATATACCTCAACCGAATATATTTCAACCTATAAGAGTTCAACCTATAAGAGACACCGAACAGGAGAATTTTGGTGGCACCTCAAGTGCCACGCCATTAGTAGCAGGAATTGCTGCTCTTGTTATTTCCGCTAATCCAGAACTTCGTGCCTCAGAGGTTATCTCCATTCTTAAACGCACTGCAAGTAAGGACTTAAATTTCCAGGGTTATGAAAGAACACCTTCCCCTATCAATAATTCAGATACAAGTTGGGATGTTTCTCCGGTAAATAAACCACCCTTTCAGGGAGGCGAATTCAGAGATATTGGGTCTGCGGATGGAACCTGGAGCCGCTGGTTCGGACATGGTAGAGTTGACGCTCGTGATGCTGTAAATGAGGCACTTAACTGGAATAGTGAATCTAAATTAGAGAAGAAATATTATGCTAGTGTAGAGCCAATGGTAATTCCTGATGCTTATGTATATGGGGATTTCAACACTATATATATAGAGGAAAGGAAAAAAATCAACGAACTCCGAGTCAATGTTGATATTGTACACCCTCGTATTAGCGATCTGGGTATACGGCTTCATCCTCCATTTCCTAATGTCCCAATTATCCTTCATAACCGAACCGGAGCCTTCCAAGCCAATCTAAAACAGACTTACACAATTAAGGAAGTTCCTCTTTTAGCGTCCTTAAAGGGAGTGGATATTTTTGGTACTTGGGGACTACTCGTCAGTGACTTCGTTTTTGGTAATTATGGTACACTCCAGAGTTGGAGTTTGGAAATTGATGTTATGGATTCCCTGATCGTGGAAATGAATCAGCCAGTTGCGATACCTGATAATAACTTAGCAGGCATACCGAGTTCTATCCAAGTTGACACTGATTGGACTATCCAGGATCTTGATCTAACCGTAGATATCACACATCCACGGATATCTGATTTGCAGTTAAAATTGATAACGCCAGATAACAGGATGTATATACTCCAAGACCGTCAACATGGATTCGGTAACCGACTTATTAAAACCTGGAATACAAAATACTTCCCCATCTTCAACCAACTTCGTGGCACTGCTTCTCGAGGCCAATGGTTACTTAATGTTGCTGATGTGGCAGGTTTTTATTTTGGCCAACTTAATCGATGGAGTATAGATATTACTGGCGTTCCCAGAGGTTAGGAAAACTTTTGCCCATAATGATTGGGAGTGTGCAAGAAAAATAGGGTTGCACAGTGACGAATGATTTTATAGAGTTGTCGCTAAATAAAGGGAAAAAATCACTCTAACCTAGACAGAGCAATAATTCCAAGCATTTTTGCTATCCAATAGCTACAATCCTGACAAAACAAGGTTTTTGGGATTTTTTTAAGTTATAAAGCGACAACTCTTATATAAATCCCGAAAAAAAGCCTAATTATCAAATGGGATGAAGAGCTATGTCAAAACTACAAATTCTTTAACTTAATACAGGTAACTCTGATAATTTATCTGATCGCTTAAATTTTTAATTGACTCAAAAAAAGCTTTGATTCTAGTCTTTTGTTGAAAAAAAATCAAGCAAGGTGGGGGTACAGGTGTGCAGCGATCGCCTACACCCTTACTAATAATAGTGATCATTTTCAGATTATAACTTGCAGATTTAAACTCTTCCTTGTATCCTTTCAACCATTATCTGACAAGAGTTTTCAGGTACTTGTCACCCCGTGAGTGCTCGCACTAATTGTCAAACACCAACCAGTCGGTTGCTATATAGCGCTGTGCGCAGGCAACAGCTCATCTGGCAACAGGCAACAGGGGGAAGAAATTGCTGATAATATAAGACTTTTAGCTATTTGGCCTTTCCTGCAATTTGTAAATATACCAGCGCTCATTGCTATATCTCTTGAGTTTTTACACAAACGCGGCCCAGCGGACATAATGTTATTTCAAGTTCAGTAGCATCAGTATAACAAATAGTGCGAGCATCTTGCTCGCAATTAATGAAGAGGGAATAATATCATGTCCGCATTTAGAGCATCCAAGGTGGAGCTTCTTCCAATTCCATTTCTACTTGAGCTTCATCTCGAGTTTCATCAATATTAAGTATAACTAACTCGTTATCTGGGGTGCGGATTTTTATATTTAGCGATCTTAAACCTGTAGTTGAATTAATATAGCCTTCGTATTTAGATCCTATAGGTAATTCTGATAAAATTTCCTCTATTTTTTCAATTAATTTTTCAGAATTACGATAATACTTTGTTGCATCTGCAACTATTTTATTCACCTTTTGTTGACTAATTTTTAGAGTACTAGCTAACTCAAGCACAAAACTATTTTCTTCTTCTGTTACTTTATCATCTGCTATGGCAATTTTTACTGCTAAATCAAAAGCATTTTCTATTTCTTTTTCATCTTGAAGTGCTTGTTTCGCTGCCGAAAATAATGCTTCGTTTTTTTCTGTACGAATAATTCTTAAAACTTTTTTTCTAGCTGCATCAACTTCTTTAGCGTTAAATCCTTTTCTTAGTAAAAAACCCTCTAAAATTTCTACTTCATTCATATCAATATCACCATCAACTGCCATGACCATTAAACCAATAGCAAAAATGGCTTCATTAGGGGTTAATTCCTCTGAACATTTTACTTGACTGTTAAAAATATGTTCATACGACATAGATTTTCTTGAGACTATCAAATTTTGATTATATATGGATATATTTAACAATTAATTATTAATTATTAATTATTACCTCTCCTTGAAAAGAAGAGGATCGACTTAAAGGAAAATTTTTTCTCTCTTGGTCGATTGGATATGGCAAGGAGACCCGTTCTTACAGACCCGCTCCGAAGATCGCCATCCCACCCTACGGGAAGCTGCGAAGATCGACCGCTTGTTTCTCCTTTAAAGGAGAGGCTTTAAACTTTAATTATGGATGCATCTCATATTTGCAAAAATACTTTTTTACTATATATTCCCTGTTCCCTGTTCCCTGTTCCCTGTTCCCTAAAAGCAATATTTTTTTGGCTTTATTCAAAATTGAGATGCACCCTTAATTATTCCGTAATCAGTAAAGAATTTGTCATTTCAGTTATTCAGTACCGACCGCTAAGGTCAAAGGCTTGAAATACTAAAATTTACTTTTCTCATAGCCTGGAAAAGAGAGACTAGAAACCATCTTTTTTGGTCAAAAATTTAAAATTATAGATAACTAATTCAAGTCTAAAACTATTAGCACTTTTACTTACTCCGATATTAATTCCAAAATATTTTTTACACAATCAAAATAAACTGCTATAAATAAACTAATTTTTAACTTTTAGACAAACGTTCTACTGGCTTTCCTCCTAATAGTTTATGAGCATCTTGAAGAATATCCGGAACTTTTTCGGAATGGGGACTATTGGCCAGGCATTTGCTCAGGTCATATTTTTCTAATTCTTCAGCATTTGCACCAGGAAACCAGTGGCTACCATTACCCAATAAGTTATAGCGCATTTTACTGTATTCGACCATATCGTAGGCGATCGCTAGATTTCTTAACCATAAAATCACAGGGATATTGATATTTCCAGGAGTCTCTTCTAGAGGGGGCAAACCAATGTCCCAAGTTTTGAACCAATTTTCTCCTAGTTGAGCGATCGCTTCTTGCTCTAGTCTTGCCAATATTGATGGTAATATCTCATCAGCTTGATCTAACAATTCAATTGTTTTGAGATGTTCGTCAAAATCTGTTGGTTGTGATGCACCCAAACTCAATGTATGCACTTGAGGGTGACTCAAACAAAATAGATCGTTAAATACTATCGGACTGAGTGGAGAGCATAAATCTAATAATTTCTGTGGTGGTTGATACAGTTTACCTCCTTTATCAGAGGGGCTAATAATAAATACTCCCATATCAAAGCGATTAGCAGCCTCTATTGCTGGCCAATTATTTTGATTAATGTAGTACCAGTGTAAGTTAACATAGTCAAATTCATTTGTTTCTATAGTTTTAACTATGACATCAGTCGGCCCGTGAGTAGAAAAACCAATAAATCTGACTTTGCCCTGTATTTGGAATTTTCGAGCCACATCCAGACAACCTCCTGGCCTAATTGAGTTATGGAGTATTTCTAATGTGTTAATCCCATGTATGCCTAGCAAATCAATATATTCTAGTTGCAAAAATTCGAGGGACTGCTGTAACTTACTTTGGAATTCTTGAGGATCGGCGCTTGGGCTTACTTTTGTCTGGACAATCAGTTTTTCCCTTGGTAGCTTGGGTAAAATTTCTCCAAGCTGCATCTCGGATGTACCATAACCACGAGCGGTTTCTATGTGGTTAATTCCGCATTCTAGGGAGCGACGAATTGTATTTTCTAAGTTTTGTTGATTATTTGGTGGGATTTGATTTTTTGGAACATCTTGCCATTTATAGTTATACCTCATTCCACCGCAGGAAAATACTGGCATTGGTAATTCTGTTCGCCCGAAGCGTCGATACTGCATCATATGAATAATCTTTCTGAACTTACATTAAGGGATCTTCTACTACTTCTATATTATTATTCATAGTAAAATTCGTTCTGGCTAAGGAACCGTAATATTTTCTTGCTGCTTCGTCATAAGCAACAGCCGCATCTTTTTCTACATCAAAGCGACCTAAACGTATTTGTTTTTTGTACACTTTGATTTCAGCAATCCATTTTCGTTTATCTTTACACCAGTACACTCCCCGATATTTAGATGAATGTTTGACGCTAGGTCTCCTGTGCATTCGCGCACTTCCTTTGACTAGACGTAAATTCTCTCGTCGATTATCTAGTTTGTTGTGATTAATATGATAAACAGATACACCCATAGGAGCGTCCATAATCACTCTGTGCATATAAACTGTGGTTCTTTTGCCATCTTTCTTGATTGTTCTGGCAGCAAAACCATCTATCAAATACCATTTATGTTTTGATAATTCCTCATAGTCTTGTTCATCAACTATTACTACCTGTCCTCTGGTAATCAAGATTTCTTTTGACATTTTTTCGGCCTTCTTATTAAATTAATAAAGTTATTATTCTCCCTTGTTTATCTGAATTAAGAGAGTAGAATACAAAACATTTGAGGCCAGTACGGAGTATGTATGTTTTTTAGAACATTTTATTTAACTTTTTATCTCTCTAGCTACAGCTAGATTATTTTGTCTGACTGCACCCCATTTGTCATTAATAGATCAACACAAATTGATTTATTTTTTTCATTGTCTATGTCTATAAGTTGATAAGTTTAAGTTATGACTCTTATGGTCAATTTTTTTGTTTAGTGAATCTTTATTGTATTTATTCTTTAGTAGGTGTAGTTTGATTTTCTTTGTTTATCACCCCCCGAATTATAGCTACTTTTAACCTGTCTATAAGTTTTTGCTACTAATTAAGACTTCATCTATAAAATCAATGATAATCCCACCTTAAATTTTTTGCCACTTTCTAGAAATAAATTAAGTAAATTAGCGGAGTCATAGAATGATATTTCACGAAAGTAGAAATATCCTAACTTCTATTGATAGTCTCTATAGCCTTTCTAGATTGATGTTCAATCAATAGGAGTTTAAAGTTGGCTACTGTCGATTAGGTTGTATAAATTATTCTTCAGATACTATAGCACAGATAAGGAGGATGAAGCATGGTTAAGTCTATTACTTTATGAGTAATTAAAGCATCTATAACCCCTTTTTCCTGAAGTTTTTGATTTATAAATAATTAAAAAAAAAAAATAGATTTATTATAAATGTAGAACATGGTAAATTTTGGGCGCTATGTATCAAATTGTAAATTAGCTCAAAAGTTTATATTGATTGCCTTTAGGGTTTTTTTGATTAAAAATGCAACGTCTTTTTTCTAGCCTGCTCTACTTAGGTAAGAATAAAAAGTTATTAATTTGAAAAAAATCATTTCATAAAGTTATATGGAATAGCATAATGCAAATAAATATTCTCAAAAACAAGAACTTTCAAAACTCATAGGAAAGTTATTACAAAAAGCAGGTTTAATCACAGGAAACCAAGTATAATAAATTTTGCAATATCAACGTAGTAACTATCACCTAAGATTTGGATAAATTGCTGTAATGTGGAGAATAACTAATCAATAAACTGTAGATTTATTCGTATACCTATTTGCTCAACTAATTACGGATAATCATAAAAAAACAGTTGGTGAGTATCTGAAATTAGCAAAATTATTGAATGAGAAACAAATATATTCTATCTTGGTAGAACAAAGTCAAACAAATTTACGTTTTGGAGAGGTTGCAGTACAAAAAAGGATGGCTGAAGCAAGAAACAATTGATTTTGTATTGCAGTACATTCAAGGTGAATTTACTCCTGCTGTATAAAGCTAAACAGTTTTTTGATTCAGTGAAGTACATAACTTCTGCTTTTTGCTTTTATCTCTGTTTTGTCACTTTCGGAGAGGGCGATATTTACATCTGTTACAGGGTAGGCATTTGAGAAATTTGGACATATTTTATATTTTCTATTAGGAAATAAAGTAGCGATAGAACTCCGTTCCGCTGACATGATCGCTCTCTAGAGAATAGGTCTGAAACTTAGAAATTACAAGTCTTTTCCAAAAAGGATATGTCATATTTGACTATATTTTTATGAACTATCTGTACTCTACTCTCAATAAACATCTGGCTAAAAAAAATAGACTTTTTGTAGAAGTAGGCAATAGCTCATCTGCTCCAGAAGGCAAAGGGAAAGAAACTTTATGAGATAAAAACACAAAAAATGAGGCATTGCTGAGGGATGGGATGAATATAAGTAGGTGGACATCCGGCCGGCCCGAAAATATAAGAAATGGGCAAGATACCTATTCCACAAAACTATTAAAATCATCCTGCATTTATGCAACGCCAAAATGCTACCCACATATAACTTCCGGAGATATCTAATAAACACTTTTGATCTGCTCAATGTCCTCCAACTACTACATTTTTAATCATCAAGTGAGGACTGCCAATACTTACAGGCAAAGGTGCTTGACCTGCTTTACCACAACTACCACTACTGTAAGTAAAATCATTACCGATCGCTTCAATATCTTTGAGAGTTTGAAATACATTCCCTGTCAAAGTTACATCACTGACAGCTTCAGCAATTTTTCCATTACGAATCATATAACCTTCTGCCGCAGCAAATGTAAACATTTCTCCATTAGTTTGGCCACCTATACTCCCTATGGCATAAACCCCTCGATCGATATCTTTAATCATTTCCTCAACAGGGCGATCGCCTGTTTCAATAGCTGTATTAGTCATTCTGACAATAGGTGGATACATTGCATTTATCGCCCTAGCATTTCCTGTAGGTGCTTCTCTCATTTTTCCAGAAGTTTCTCGATTATGCAGACGAGTTGTTAATACTCCATTTTTAATTAAATATTTGCGCTGTCCAGGAACACCTTCATCGTCATATTTTATAGAACCACTCAAACAATCAATGGTAGCATCATCTATTACATTCAACTTTTCTGTACCTATTGGTTTACCTAATTTCAGTAACTCTTCCATATGAGGGTTCTCATAAATAGAGTCTGCCTCAGAAAGATGACCAAAAGCTTCGTGAATAAATACACCTGCCAGATGAGGATCTAACAATACAGTATATTGTCCACCTTTAACGGGTTTTGCCTCTAGTTGACGGATGGCCTGTTCTGCTGCCCCGATAACTTGGTTGTCAATGTCGCAGAGAGTGTGATAATCTGTACGAGAACTGATATATTTGATGCCCTGTTTAACTAAACTGCCTACTCCACAAGCAATGGCTCTGAATTTGCTATTGACATCTAGGCGTTCTTGTGCTATGCAACTGCCGATAGAATTGACAAAATAAGTAATAGCAAAGCGATCGCGATAACTGACATTTGTGGTCTGAATTCGAGGATCGAAGTGTAGCAATAATTGATTGTAGGTTTCAATTAATTGTCGCTTTTCTTCTAAAGATATGTCACGGGGGTCGCGGCCAAATTTGACTGCTACATAATCTTGAATAGGTTCAATGGGAGCTAGTTGAGTATTTTCTTTTCCTATTAAATAAGCGTAAGAAATTGCTTCTTCGATTCTATTTGATAGTTCTGAAATATTGTTGAAAGTAACGAAACTCCATCCTCCTTTGTGGCAAGCACGAATACTTCCGGCAAGGGAAAAATGAGAGTTAATTGTATTTAATTGTAGGCCAGAAAATGAAATAGTAGTTGATTCACTTTGTTCTAGGCGAATTTCTAGATAATCGACATGATTATGGTAGTTATAAATTTTATTTTGTAATTGCTCTAGAAGAGAATTATTTTTTGTGAGTTTTGTAGCCATTATCTATTTTTATGCTGATATTAGTTGTTCTTGAATCAAATAAATTTGATGAAAGTTTGTAGTTATTATTCACTTTTTTACTTGAAATTTTTACTTCTGGCTTATAGTTGCTTGTTCGGATATTATTTATAATAATAAATGTTTGTATGAAACACCAGTGTAACCTAATTAGAGAATACCTGCGTTCGGCTATTATTTATAATAATAAATGTTTGTATAGAACACCAGTGGAACCTAATTAGAGAATACCTGAAAATCTTAATTTCATCTTAGTTAGGATTGTAGAATAGTTGTACATACATTTTTGAGTTATGAATGAAAGGTGAAATAATAAATGTAATAAACACAGCTTGGCAATTTATAGAAGGTAATAGCAGATTCATGTCTTGGAATCTATTTTTAGCTTTATTTACTTTGGCCATGAGTTTTTGGTTGTTTTCCAAACCTCGCTCCATTTTTATACGATGGGGAGTTTTATTACTATTGGGTGCTAGTTTATTGCCAAATATAAATAGAGTTGTGGCCTATGGCAGTAAATTGAATATTGAAGTGGCGATCGCTATTACTTTAGTATTAATAATTTTAGATATATGTTGATTACGTCGTCCCCAGCATTCTTCTTTATTGTGGTGGTTTTGTTTATTAATTTTTATCGCTTTTTTACCTAATGCTCCTTATGTATTAACTGATATTATTCATCTCGATCAAGATCTTCGTCAAAGTAATTCTGTATGGGTTTTGACTTTAGCAGTAGTTCCCCAATATTTGTTATTTATGTTTATTGGGTTTGAAGCTTATGTTCTTTCTTTAATTAATTTGGGCTACTATTTACAGCGAGAAGGTTGGAGTAATTTTATTCTGGGAATAGAGTTAATTATTCATTGTCTTTCTGCTATTGGTATTTATCTGGGAAGGTTCAAGCGTTTTAATAGTTGGGATATAGTTACTAATCCTAATACTTTGATAAAAAGTGTTTATAGCGATATGTTTGGTCAAGGTCTTATTGGGTGCATCTCAATGCAAGAATAAAGCCAAAAATTTATCGCTTTTAGGCAACAGACAACAGGCAACAGGCAACAGGAGATATATAGGAAAAAAGTATTTTTGCTTGCTGTGAGATGCACCCGTCCTATTTTAGTAATATTAATTACTTTTATAGTTATTTTTAGTTTGTATTGGCTAATGAAATTAGTAACTTTAGCTATACTGCAACAATATCAAATAAATCAAGCAGAGGAAAAAAAATTCTAGAGCTTCACCAAAATTTTAGTCAGGTATTTCAGTCTTTAAATTGACTATTTAATTTACTATTTATTGTGCTAGAAAATTAAAATAATGAAGAGGGTCAATTTAGAGTAAGATTCAAACCTTCTTCTAATTTAATTGCATTTTTTTTGAAGTCACAGGGGTTTTCACTCATGTTGACTACAAAGCTTCTGCCTTCTGCCTTTAAGTAAAAATCTCTGTATTTTATGTTAATGAAAACTGCTATAGCAATCCTATTTTATTCGTGTCAAAAATCTTACTGCTTTTTAGGGAACACTTAACTGGGAACACTTAACTGGTAAGAGTTTCAGTTTTTTTATTTACTTTTTGATTACCCGCAACCTATTTAGGATTGCTATATAAACCAAAAATATAGGGAAGAAATATCTAGGAAAGACTAAAGTTTATGTAGTTAACATTTGATTTTTATTCAAAATTGAAGCAAGTCATTTCAGTTATCAGTTATCAGTATCTCTACCTGTTTGTGCAGCATTCCGCAGGAAAGTCAGAGGCTGGAAATATTGAACTTTATTTTCTCTTGGTCGATTGGATATGGCGCAGGGTTCCTCGCCATCCCACCCTACGGGAAGCTGCGCTAACGACCGCTTTTTCATCCCCTTGAAAGGAGAGGCTTGAGACCTTATTTTTTGGTTAAAAAAACTATTAACTTTTAGGAAATTTCATTACTTATTTGGGAAATATAAGTAGCTTTAATTAGCAATATATGGGCATGGTTTAAATCCTTTATAACCCTGTTTTTTTTTTGATTTTTTATATAATATATCACCGTGTATTTACAGATTAAAAATTATAGGTTATAATCTATATTAGTTAACTGTTAGAAAATCAAATATGAATAAATTTAACAATAAACTTTGGAATAGTTTTTTGCAGATTGCTCAACCGTATTTTTATCCACTAGAACCGGGGGGGAACAAAGTATTTTTAGGATTATTATTTCTGCTTTTAATGTTTTTATTTGCTGCTGTTTTTTTAGTTGTTAGTTTGATTTGCTTGGTTAATGAAGCTATATTTGGTGAGTCATTTAATAGTATTGCTCCTGGTTTAGTCAATACAATTCACAATATTATTAATTCGCACTGGATATTTGTTATTGCTTTAATGTTTGTCGTTCCTGCCATTGGTTTTTGGTACTATAAAAAACAGCTTATCCCACGTTGGCAACCTTGGGCATTGTTAAGTTTGTTACTATTATTATCTCTATCAGTTAGTGGTTTAAATGTAATTATTAGCTATGTAGGCAACTTTTTTACAACTGCATTATCTGAAAAAGACCAACCTACATTTTGGCGGTTCTTATATGTTTATGCTGGGGTTTTTATTGTTGGTACTCCTATAGTTGTTATTTACACGTATACAAGGCAAAAACTAGGACTTTACTGGCGAGAGTGGATGACAAATAAGTTTCTAAATAACTACTTAGAAAATAGGTCATATTATGAAATAGATTCAAAGGGGAAAATTGATAATCCAGACCAAAGAATTGCAGAGGATATTAAATCTTTCACTAACCAAAGTTTATTTTTTATCCTCACAATTCTCAACTCAATAATTGACGTTATTTCCTTCACAGGAATTCTGTGGTCAATATCAATACCACTCTCAATATTTCTCATTATTTATGCTGTGGCGGGAACATTAGTAGCAGTAATTTTTGGCAGAAAATTAATTCCTTTAAATTTCTACCAACTCAAACGAGAAGCAGACTTTCGTTATGGATTAGTTCATATCCGCGACCATGCCGAATCAATTGCTTTTTATCGAGGAGAAGAGCAAGAATTATCTCAAATTAGACAAAGATTTACTCAGGTTTTTAATAATTTTAATTTGCTGATTGGGTGGCAAAGAAATGTAGATTACTTTACTACAGGTTATCGATATGCAGTAATTATTTTGCCTTCTTTAATTATGGCTCCTATTTACTTTGCAGGTGAAATTAAATTTGGAGATATTAGTCAGGCAGGTTTTGCTTTTAGTCAGGTTTTAGGAGCTTTTTCTTTAGTAGTTAGTCAAATCGACAACTTAACTAATTTTGCGGCTGGTATTAACCGTTTGGATAAATTTAGAGAAACATTAGAAGATACTAGAAAAGTATCAGAAGTAGGAACTAGAGAAATTGATGTAACAGAAAGTTCTAGATTAGCGTTAGAAAATATTACTTTAAATACTCCTTTAAATCACGAAGAAATTAATGAAAGTCAAAAGACTCTGGTGAAAAATTTATCAGTAGCAGTAAAGTCAGGTCAAGGATTATTAATTGTCGGAAAAAGTGGAGCAGGTAAAAGTTCTTTATTAAGAGGAATAGCAGGTTTATGGACATCGGGTACGGGTCGTTTAGTACGCCCGAATTTGGAGGAAATATTATTTCTACCTCAGCGCCCTTATATGATTTTAGGAAGTTTACGAGAACAGTTGTTATACCCTCAAGTTAACCAAGAGTTTAATGAGTATGAATTAAGAAATATTTTGAAAGTGGTTAATTTAGAAGATTTACCAGACAGATTAGATGGTTTTGATGTGGAGTTACCATGGGAAAATGTTTTATCTTTGGGAGAGCAACAACGTTTAGCCTTTGCAAGACTATTATTAATTAAGCCTGATTATGCAATTTTAGATGAAGCTACCAGCGCTTTAGACCTACAAAATGAAGCGGAACTTTATGAAAAATTACAAGCAACTCAAACAACATTTGTCAGTGTAGGACATCGTTTAAGTTTGTTGAAATATCATCAACAAGTTTTAGAATTAACAGGTGATGCTAATTGGCGAGTATTATCAGCAGAAGATTATCAAGCAGAAGCTAGTTCTTATAATTAATAATTAATAATTAGGGTTTGCTGAAAAAGTCTTATGGGTGAGGGTAGGAGACAGGAGACAGGAGACAACCCACCCCTCGCCCCTCCCCCTCCCAGGAGGGGAAGACAGAAGAAATGGGAACTTAGAGGAGGTAGGAGTAAGAATTGTCCCTTGATTTTTCTGCCCAACTATGCGCCTAAAATACTAACTTTTTGAGGGTTTTAGACTGAAAACAAGGCACTTTTTTCGACCCCAAAAAGGCACTTACCTTTATATGTAAATACTTTTAGATTTAATCAGCAAGCGCTAATTAATTATTAATTATTAAACAATTCAGGTTTAAAGCCTCCCCTTTTAAGAGGATAAAATCAAAAATTTTCCTTTTAGTCAATCTCCTTATTTTAAGAAGGGGTAATTATTAATTGTTAATTGTTAATTGCACCCTTCCCAAACCTGAGAAGTAATTATTCACTACTAATTGTTGAAGGGCTAACTTCTAATAGCTGAATGCTTACCCTTTGACAGCTCCTGCAGTAATACCTTGAACAATTCGACGTTGAGCTATCAACACCAAAATTAACAAAGGAAATGTGCCTATTACTGTTGCAGCAGCAATTGGTCCGTAGGGAATTTCAAATACAGAAGTCCCCCCTATTTGAGCAACTGCAACGGGAATAGTATACATTTCGGAACGAGTAATAAAAGTCAGGGCAAAAATAAACTCATTCCAGGCAAAAATAAAGGTTAAAATTCCTGTGGTTACTAATGCTGGAATTGTTAGAGGTAAGACGATATTCCACAACATAGAAATTGTGTTGTAACCATCTATTTTAGCTGAGTCTTCTAAATCTTTTGGTAACTGTTGGAAAAAGCTTCTTAAGACCAGAATTGTCAGAGGTAAATTTATCCCAGTGTAAGGAATAATTAGGGAGATATAGTTATTACCTAAACCAAGAGATTTGATAATTTCTAACAGACCCAAAAATAATAATACATAGGGAAACAGACTGACGATTAAAATACAGGCAATAATAATATTTTCTCCAGGGAGTTTTAACCGTGCCAAAGTATAAGCAGCAGGCGCTCCTATTCCTAAACAAATAACTGTGGAAATAATAGACACAAAAGCACTATTAAAAACATAGCGGAGAAAACCCAAACCCAAACTAAGATAGTGGTCAAAAGTTAATTGGTTGGGAGTAGGGAAATAGATATTAGGAACTGCTGATATTGCCTCATTTGTTTTGAAAGAAGTTAGTAATTGCCATAAAACAGGAGCTAGGAAAAATATGACAATTAACACCACACTTACCCATAGAATTATTCTGCTAACTTTTACTGATGATTGATTTTTTGATGATGATTTTTCAGCTATAGACATTTTTTATTCCTTATTGACAGCAGTTATTGAGTTGATGAGGTACAAAGTTTTATTGCTCTAGGGAACAGAAAACAGGGAACAGGGAACAGGAAAGGAATAAATAGTCTTATAACCCACATTCCGCACTTCAATTTGTAACATAAAAATTAGTATAAAATCCGTAGCAAACTTAAGTATTTATGCTATATAAATTATCTTCATTTACCTCAATGGAGAGTCAAATTCTCAGTTAAATATTAAGCATAAATACTTACTGAATCCTTGACTCCTATTGACCACTATAATTTACTTCTTACTTCTTACTTCTTACTTCTTACTTCTTACTTCTTACTTCATTATTTCTTACTTTTGACTTTTGACTTTTGACTTGTTTGTTGACTTAATATTTAAATGTAGGATCTAACTTCTGCCTTCATATTACTTTAACTTTTGAGTTAATTTCTAACTTTTAACTTTATAACTTCATTTCTTACTTTTGACTTTTGACTTTTGACTTTTGACTTGTTTGTTAACTTTTGACTTTTAACTTTCGCATAGCGATACTAGCGATCGCTACGGCAAGAATTAACAGTAGAAATGTTACTACTACTAAAGAAGCTCCATAACCAAAGTCTAAATAACGTCTAATAGTGGCATATATATAGATAGAAACAGTTTCTGTTTTTCCAGCAGGTCCACCTCCAGTCATTACTTGTACCAGGTCAAAAGTACCAAATGCTTGAGCAAATCTGAATAACAAAGCAATTACTATTTGTGGAATTAATAATGGGATTGTAATTTGTCGAAAACTTTGAATAGAGTTAGCACCATCAATAGCATGAGCTTCGTATAAATCAGAAGAAATAGATTGTAATCCTGCTAATAAAATGATTGCTATAAAAGGCGTTGTTTTCCAAACATCAGCAATAATCATTGCTAACATTGCTCTGAATGGGTCGCCTAACCAAGTAATATTAGTTTGAATTAATCCTAAACGGAAAAGTAGGTCATTAACTATGCCAAATTGGTCATTAAAAATCCATGCCCAAGCTAATCCCATAACTGCAGTTGGTAATGACCAAGGAATAAGACTAACAGTACGAACAAAACCTCGTCCTCGGAATGATTTATCTAAGATAAGAGCGATACTCATTCCTAATATTAATTCTAGAAAAATGGAGATGGTGGTAAATATAGTAGTGTTCCATAAACTTTGCCAAAAACGACCATCAGTTAACATTCGACTGTAGTTTGTTAAGCCTGAAAAAATAGGTTTTAATTCGGTACCTAAATTTTCTGTAAATAGACTTAGCCAAAAAGCTCTGCCAATGGGATAAACAAATACGAATAGTAATATTAGAATAGCTGGTAAAATCAACAGGGACCCTATTAATTTTTCTCTTTTTTCAATTTTGTTTATTGTCATTAATTTATACTATTTTTGAGCAATCAATTGGTAAGTATTTCTCCATGAAGTTGCGCTTAATAAAAGATAACAGCTATTAGTAAAATTAAGGTTTGGGCAAGAATTATTAAGCGCATTATTACAGAGAAATGGTATTACATAATTTGGGAAGAAATAATAGCTTTTTATAGCCACATTACCGAATAATTAAGGTTTAAACTCTCTCCTTTAAAAGGGAAAAAGCGGTCGATCTTCGCAGCTTCCCGTAGGGTGGGATGGCGATCTTCGGAGCGGCTCTGATAAGAGCGGGTCTCCTCGCTGTCCGACCATCGACCAAGAGAAGAAAAAATTTTCCTTTTAGTCAATCCTCTCCTTGAAAAGAAGAGGTAATAATTAATAATTAATAATTAATTGTTGAAACAGCTATAGCTCTAAAATTATAATTATCTTTGCCATTATGGGTTTAATATCAAATCTGCTTAATTAGGTATAAAAAAATATTCCATCTGAGCGCCATTGCCAAATATTCCCTTACTCCCCCACTCCCTTACTCCCCCGCTCCCCTACTCCCCCACTCCCGGAGTCAAGTTCCTAACAAAGCACGAGTTTCTGCTGCAGCACTTTTCATTGCTAATTCTGGAGTACGAGAACCAGTTAAAGCAGAGCTAAGATAACGTTGTAAAATATCTGAAGCTTGAGCATATTGAGCAATAGGAGGACGTAATACAGAATTTTCAACTACTTGAAATAAGTTTGGTAAATAAGGAAATTTTGCTACTAGATTTTTTTCGTTAAAAAGTGATTTTCTCGCCGGAACAAAACCTGTTTCTAAAATTAATTTACGTTGAACTTCTGGTTTGTTGAAGTATTGAATAATTTCCCATGCTTCCTCTGGATGTTTTGTGCTTTTAACTATTCCTAATCCCCATCCACCTGAACAAGCTCCACTTTCTTTTCCTAAAGCGTGAACCATTGGTTTAATAGCAAATTTTCCAGCTATTTCTGATTTTGATGCTAATGGATATACATAAGGCCAATTGCGTAGAAAAACTGTCTTACCACTTTGGAATAAACGACGTGTTTCTTCTTCTGCATAAGTAGTTACTCCAGGAGGAGAAATTCCTGCGGTAATAGTTGTGCGTAAAAAGTTTACTGCTTCTATCGCTTCTGGTCGATCTAAACCTACTTCATTTGTTTCTGGGTTAATCCAAAAACCTCCATAACCTTTGAGAATTTCTATAAACATTGCGGATAAACCTTCATATTGTTTACCTTGCCAAAGATATCCCCATTCAACTAATCCTTGCTGTTGTAATTCTTGTGATATTTTGATTAGCTCTTCAAAGGTATTGGGAGGTTCAAACCCACCTTTTTTTAATAAGTCTGTGCGATAATAAAGCATACCTCCATTGGAGATTAATGGCATCCAATAAAGTTGATTTTTGTAAGTTCCTCCTTCTATATCTCCTGACAAATATGTTTCTTTTAATTGTTGTTTATCGATTTTTTCAGAAAGGTCTTGTAACCAGTTAGCAGCAGCAAATTTTGGCACCCAAACTGTATCCATATAAGCTAGGTCATAGGGTGAATCTCCTAGTAAAAAAGAGGATGTATAAAGGTCTTCTACTAAGTTAGTATCGTTAGGAGCTTTGACAATTTCTAAGTTAATATTGGGGTGAGCTTTGTTAAAGTCTGTTTGAATTGGTTCTAATTGAGTAGCTGTGATAGCTGACATTAATACTTGGATAGTTACAGGTTTTTCCTGGGTCAGTGCAGGTGAAATTGAGCTATATAAAATACCTAGGAAAGTTGCTACAATTAAGATGGTTATTTGAAATTGTTTTTTCAGTCTAATTATCAGGAATTTTAACCAGGCATGAATTTTTGGTATTAGTTTTTCTAGAGTAAGGTTGAAAAATTTAGTATATTTCATTATTTTTGTAGATTCAAGAATGAACAATGACTTCATCTAATTGAATAACTTTCATCATCCAAGCCCCCTAAATCCCCCAATTTTGGGGGACTTTTAAAAGCAAATTGACTCTTGTTCCCCCCAGAATTGGGGGGCTAGGGGGGCGAAATTCAGTATCAAAAAACTTTTCAGATATCCTCTAAGAAAGAAATCAATGCCCTCTAAATCCCCCAATTTTGGGGGACTTTTAAAAGCAAATTGACTCTTGTTACCCCCAGAATTGGGGGGCTAGGGGGGCAAAATTCAGTATCAAAAAACTTTTCAGATATCCTCTAAGAAAGAAATCAATAAATCCTCCTATCTAATTAGGATTATTTCAGCTCGTAAAGCTATTTCAGTTAAAGTTTATCAACAGAGGCAATTATGAAATCAGAATACGATTTTTCCCAAGCACAACAAAGCAAGTTTTACCATCCCGATGCTAAGTTTCATTACTCCATTTATCTCGAACCAGATTTAGAAATAGTATAAGGAACAATACGAGCAACTGGCAAACCTTGGCGGGTAATGACAACTTCAGACTGGTTAGTAGCAATTTCGTTAATAATTACTGTTAGATCGATATTAGTTTTGTCTATGTCGAGATGTTTCATGCTTTCACGGCGATAATGATTTTATCTTCTGATTTTAACATTAGAAAAGAGGGAATAGGGATATGAATAATCTGAAATATGAAGCTCAATTTGCAGTTTGTATTAAAAATAAAGATTATCCTGCTTCTTTGGAATTACATAAAATTTATGTAGCTTTAACTGATGAAGAGGTGACAAGAGATGGTGATTTAAGAATAGTTGATGAAAGCTGATTCTGGGTATGATGCAAGCCCCCCTAGCCCCCCAATTTTGGGGGGAATAAAACTCTAAAAGTCCCCCAATTTTGGGGGATTTAGGGGGCGTGGACTAGAACCAAACAATCACGCATTCATACTTCAATTCAGCAACGCCGATTATCTTTATCCTGCCGATTATTTTGTAATAATTGAATTGCCAAAAGTTGTTCAAGATGCTGTTTTAGCTATTGTTTGATTAAGTTATTATTAGAAAGTGAATAATTATGGATGAACAAAATTTGTGACTGAAACTGTATATATCGAAACCAGTATAATTGGCTATCTAACTCTGAGATCGAGTAATAACTTAATCCTGATGGCTAATCGACAAATTACTATGGATTGGTGGGAAAAATGCCGGAGTCAGTTCACACTTTACATCTCTCAGGTAGTTTTAGATGAAGTAGCTGAAGGAGATGCCGAAATAGCTACTAAGCGACTGGAGATTTTGCAAGATTTTCCCTTACTTGGATTAAATTTAACAGTGGAAAACTTAGCCAAAAAATTTTTGACTCTAAGCAACTTACCCCCTAAAGCTGCTAATGATGCATTACATATTGCCCTGGCTACATTCTATGGTTTAGATTACCTGTTAACATGGAATTGTAAGCACATTGCTAATGCCCAGATTCAGAAAAAATTAGGACAAATTAGTCTGGAATTTGGATATCCTTTACCAACTATTTGTACACCTTTGGAACTAATAGGAGATTAAATAAATATGTGGCATGATGAAGTATTAGCAGAAATTTATAAATACCGAGAAGAATATGCTAAATCTTTTAATTATAATTTACACGCTATGGTTGAAGATTTAGAAAAAAAACAAGCTGCTAGTGGCAGAAAAATCATTTCGACACCAATCAAACCTACTCGCCAAGAAAACAAGTCTTTAGTTGAAACTTAAGTGGTTTTAACTGATGAAGATGCAACAAGGTGAGATATTTAAAGTTCTATCTCGTTGGCCTTTTTTTTTGCGTGTATCGTACGCAATAGATACTAATAAAATTGTACCTAATAGCAGGGAACGGCAAATTGTTGAGCAACTTCTAAAAGATAACCCAGACCAAATTGATGATGATTTTTTTGCATTAATAAAAGGTGGGATAATAGAGCTTTTTTTGAGAGTGCTAGCACACTTTCCAAACCAGGCAGAAGGTATAGCAGCGTGTATGGTTAATTTCGTGGAGATTCTTTGCCAAAGTTCTCATGGCGATCGAGCTAGAAATGTGGAAATTACTATTTCAACTTACCAAGCTGCCATAACAGTATTTACACAGGAAGCATATCCTGAGTATTGGAAATCTATCCAAAATGATTTAGGTAGTGCCTATGTTTACCGAATTTATGGAGAAAAGGCAGAAAACTTAGAAAGTGCAATTAACTGTTATAAAAATGCCTTAGAATTATGTGAAGCAAATACGGAAGATTGGGCAAAGATAAATATCAGTTTGGGTGTAGCCTACGTTCAGAAACTTCGGGGTAATAATACAGAAAATGTGCAGCAGGGAATTAATTGTTTATCCAATGCTTTATCAATAATCACACGCCAAAACTTTCCTTTGGAATGGAGCAGAGCCAAAGCTAATCTCGGTATTCTTCATCTTGAATTATATCGCATAGAAAATAATGAGAATAATTGGGAAAAAGCAATTAATTATTTATCTCTTGCATTAGAAGAATGTACTCCTAATAGCGAAAAATGGGGAGAGCTGCAAATCAGTATAGGTTTTGCATATCTTGGGAATAAAACAGAAGCAAACTTATTAAAATCTATTGCCCATTTTGAAACTGCGTCAACAGTTTTTCAGTATGAAAATTATCCTGATAAATGGGCTATTACGCAAATCAATTTAGGTGCTGCTTTTCTTTCTTTATCTCAGATAAATTCAGAAAAAGAGTTGCTATTAAGAGCTAGGCATTATTTCAATAATGGAGCGACAATTTTTAAGCGCGAAGCTTTCCCAGAAAACTATGCAATAATTAATACTAATCTTAGTGTAACATATCAAAAAGAACAGCAATTTGCTGAAGCTTTTAATTACTTTCAAAATGCTATTAAAACCCTAACATCTATTCGTGGAGAAATAGTTTATGGCTCCGAGCGACAAGAAGACAAGCAAAAACTAGCTGAAGACTGGAATGCTCTCTATCAAAGCATAGTAGAAGTTTGCTTAAAACTAGATCGAAACATTGCAGCAATAGAATACGTCGAACGCAGCAAAACCCGTAATTTAGTAGAACAAATTCTCACAGACAAAAAAACTATTTCTTCCCCAGAAGTTATTAGTAAACTAGATAAACTTCGAGATGAAATTTCTAGTGGGCAATACAAACTCCAAACTGGTGCGTCAATGAAACCGACAGCATTAGTACAAAAACTAGAAAAACTTCGGCAGGAACGTAATGATTTACAAAATCAATACTTATCTGTTGGTTGGGATTTTCAATTTGATAGATTCCGGTCGAGTCTGGGCGATCGCACTGCTGTTGTTGAGTTTTATATTGCCAGCGAGCAGCTACTTGTTTTCATTATTACGAGGGAAACTCAACAACCAATCGTTTTATCACCAGATTTGATAGACCTGAAAAAATTAGAAAACTGGGCAAACAGCTACTTAAAAGCCTACAATCAAGAAAAATCAGATTGGTGCATAGAGCTATCTGACAACTTAAGTCAACTGGCAAAAATTCTGTGTCTGGATAAAATTATAGAGCAAATCCCTACAGAATGCGACCAGTTAATCCTAGTTCCCCACCGTTACTTGCATTTGTTGCCACTTCATGGCTTGCCTCTTGCTGGAGACTCTACCCTTTTTGATAGATTTCCCAAAGGCGTTAGTTATTCCCCTAGTTGCCAACTTCAGCAACTTTTCCAAACTCGACAACGGCCTGAATTTACTAACCTATTTGCTGTTCAAAATCCAACAGAAGACCTTGGCTATGCTGATGTTGAAGTTGAAGCTATCCAAAATTATTTTAATATTAATAATGTTCTCAAACAAAAAGCAGCAACAAAGGAAGCTATTGATAAAATATCCCTTGATATTTTCCACTGTGCCCATTTTAGCTGCCACGGCAAGTTTAACCTTAGCCAACCTCGTAAATCTGCTCTTGTCTTAGCCAATACACCTTTGAATTCTGTTGCTCAAGAAAAAGATGAGATTGACTTCGACAAGTGCATGACTTTGAATGACATTTTTAGGTTGAATTTAGAAAAATGTCGCCTTGTTACTTTATCCGCTTGTGAAACTGGATTGATTGATTTTCTGAACGCTAGCGACGAATATATTGGTTTACCCAGTGGGTTTCTTTACGCAGGTGCTTCAAATGTTGTCAGCAGTTTGTGGGCAGTAGATGAAGTCTCCACAGCTTTTTTACTCATCAAGTTTTATCAAAACCTCAAGTCTGGCTTAACCGTTGCTATAGCTCTCAACCAAGCTCAACTATGGTTGCGGGATGTTACGGTAGCCGAATTACAAAATTGGGCAAGCGAGCTAAAATTAGAAAAACAATTTGTTCAGCAGATTGAGAGAGACCTAAAAGACCTAATAAAATGGTTTGATTCTGATGAGCAACCCTACCAAGAACAATTCTACTGGGCAGCTTTCTGCGCTGTTGGAAAGTAACCTTTAGGCTTTTGTTCAATCTACTTTGAGTCAAAAGTATTACCAGTTAACTTACTATCAAAAATCCCAATTGAAAATGACAACTGACCCTCTACTTCAATCTCTTCCACTTCTTCTGGAAACTAAACCAGAACTGTTTTCTACTGACGACCTCCAAGACTTGCAGCAAACCTTGGCTCGTTTGGAAAATAATTCATCAGAAAATCCCGACCCAACTCTTATAGATTGGTGTAGACATAAAGAACGAGTACCTATTAAGAATGCTCTCAGAAGCTTGGCAATTAGAAGAAAAGAATTAGATGATGTCCCACCTTTCCCAGCAAGCCAATCTGCTAGTTCCACTGACTTCAAACAAGAACTGAGTCAAAAAGTTAAGGAAAAACTATCTGAAAGAACTGACTCAAGCAAATCTGATTCAGCTAAACTAGACCAAAATCAGAAACAATGACTAGAAAAGTCTATGCACCCAATGTCCATTTATTTGCTTTTCATTGGAAAAACGACAACCAACCCAACCAACTCTGGGACAAATACAGTAGCATTCTGTCCCAGAAGTTTGGCCTTACCAAACCCCTAGAAATTGAAGAGCAAATAGGATATCGGGTTAACTTGCTCAAACATAAAAATGTCGCTCTGCACTTTGAGAGTAAAGTCTCCCTAGATGGCACACAGTTCTCAATTACCGGACGTGTCACTCCCGTCCGCATTCACGATACCTACGGTCTCGCTTTCAACGCCCGCCGTCCCGAATTGGATGAGAATGGGAAAAAAACAAACTCCCTAGAACTGAACTTTCTGAAACTCCTTAACCCTTCAGAGTGCCTAATGCCCAAAGAAATAGGGAGTTCCCTTGGTCAAACCTTACTCCTAACAGTTTGGTACAAAGAAAAACAGGGGTTTCCGAGGAAATCTTTACAAAATCGCCAAAAACTTAGGGAACTGGCAGACAATTGTTTGAGAGAATTTATTCCCAATGAATATTCTTATCCTGACTTTTACCGAGAAGGTCAACTATTTGGCAGTTCTATTTTTGAATACGGCGTTCCTACTCAAGGAAAAGACTACTGCCATGTACTGGTTTGGATATTCTGTGAAACTGGCAGCGACAGGAAATTTACCCGCCATTATTAATATTTCATTAGTCTATTTTGTTATTTAAACAATGTCGTCACAGCTTACAAACTCAGTCGTAAAGTTCATAATGTGCTTCGCGAGGAGTATCTAGCTATTGAACCCTATATTGAAAAAATTTTCCAGGGAATGCCAGTCGATAAAAATCTAACTCAAGAAGAATTAAATAAGTTCAAAATATACTTAAAAGAAATTCCTCAAAAATATTTATCATATACTCAATTAACTCGTGACCTAGACCACTATCGCCTAACAATTGACATCAACGCCCAAAACTATAAACGAGAACTCAACCATATTCAAAGCCAACTTCCAGGGGAAAATCTCAGTTTCCTGTCTCAATTTTTTGACGAAGACTGTCGCTTATTCAGGGAACAACTCCAATCAGACTTAGGCTACTTTCAGCATGGAGCAGCATTACTAGAAAAGGCAATGACAGCAATTCAGGGAAGAGTAGACATCGAACAAGCTCAGAGCGATCGCTCTTTCCAAAATACTATAGCAATTATGGGTGTGGGTTTAACCTCAACAGCAGTTGGTGCTACTGTTGCTCCATATATAATTTCACCAGAACCCGGAAAACCTCTATTACTACCGTTTTCTTCTAACAATTTCCATCCATTGACTCAAGCACTATTTTTAAGTTTAGGTTTTGGTGTTGTAGGAGCAGCATTCACTGTTATTATTCAGATTCTGAAAAGGAGAATTGGCCGAATGAAGAAGTATTAACAGTACTTTGTAGTATCTGAATGATCGGCAGGACTTAAGCACTGACAATAGATATAGGGTTTTGGTGTGTTACGCTAGCACTTTTCATGTCGGCTCTTAGCCGAAACACACCCTAAAAATAGCTAAATATTAAGTTGTTTATTTATGGCTTTAACTTCTTTTATATAACACCATTTATCAAAAATAAATAGCCTACCAATTAACTTATGAAAAATGATTAAATATAGGTAAAAAACATCAAAGTAATACCAATTTCAAAAAATATTGTTACAATGAAATAAGTACAAAATAATTAAGCGATCGCGCTAAAAGTTTTTTTACTCATAAAGCCTTCTCCAAAACCATGATTGCTAACCAAAACACAGATTACATTCCTCCTGAAGAATATCTCACAGAAGAAGAACTCAGTCCCGTCAAACACGAATATATTGATGGACAAGTATACGCAATGGCAGGTGCTAGTGATGCTCATGTGACTATTTCTCTCAACCTAGCTTCAGCATTAAGAAATTATCTCCGAGGCAGTGGTTGTCGCGTCTATATGTCGGATATGAAAGCTCATATAGAAACTACCAATACATTCTATTATCCTGATGTTATGGTAACTTGCGACGCCAGAGATAAAGCTTTGCCAAATCATAAAAAATATCCTTGTTTAATAGTGGAAGTTTTATCCGAAAGCACAGAAGCATTCGATCGCGGTGACAAATTTGCCAATTATCAGCAATTACCAACCTTGCAAGAATACGTTTTAATTAACCAAAAACGCCAGCGTTTAGAATGTTTTCGTCGTAATGCTGAAGGTCTTTGGGTATTGCACACTTACACTCAAAGCAGTGAAATTATCCTGGCAAGCATTGACTTTCGGACTAGCATTGATAGTTTGTATGAAGATGTCACTTTTGGAGAAATTCCGTAGATTTTTTTCTGATTCTACCACATCAAAACTTTGATAAAAAACTTGCCAATTATAATAGATACTCAAGAGTCAACTATGAAATTAAAAGATTTAGAACCCCAACTTTTGGCACTAACTCCAGCAGAAAAATTTCAAGCTATTCAGCTTTTAACTCAAAGTTTAGCTAGTAGTTGGTCTGGTATTGAAAAGACCTCCGGTGTTTGTGGTGGTAACGCCTGTATTGCTGGTACTCGCATTCCTGTTTGGGTATTAGTTAATGCTCGTCGTTTGGGTGTGAGTGAGTCGGAATTGCTGCAAGACTATCCCAGTCTCCAAGCAGCGGATCTAGTTAATGCTTGGACTTATGCTGAGATATATTCTCAGGATATTGAGTTAGCTATTCGAGAAAATGAGGAGATTTAACCTATGGTACGTCTCTATGCTGACGAACAGTTTCCTAGACGAGTTGTAGAATTGCTAAGAACTTTTGGTCACGATGTTCTCACAGTACAAGAAGCAGGATTAGCTAACCAAAAGATTCCCGATCTAGAGGTACTAGCTTTTGCTACTCAAAATGAACGTGCAGTTTTAACCTTAAATAGAGTTGATTTTTTTCGACTGCATCGTACCTTATCAAATCATGGAGGTATTATTGCTTGCAAAGATGATTTTGACAGAGAAAGAATGGCTAACAGAATTAATGATGCTATTTCTGCACAAGAAACATTAACAGATCAATTGATTCGAGTTAAACGCCCACAGCATTAACTAAGTCAAAAGTCAAAAGTCAAAAGTCAAAAGTTAAAAGTAAGATTTTATCAGCTCAAAACTTTTACTATACAATAATTTCAGCCAATTATTTCACATTTAAAGTTGGAAACTATTTGTGACATCTTTAAAGTGAATTAGTATAAGTATGGCGATCGCTCAAGAGGTTCATAGTTGCTCTTTAGCACCAGAGGTCTATTATTTGAAAAGCTCTGATAATAAAATTTGTTATGATAAAAATTACGAAACATATATCAAAAAATATTAAACAAAAATGGCAGCACACCAAACCCAGGTCTAAATTTATTCTGAGTTTTGCACTATTGTGCTTAACTGCGCGATCGCTCCCTCTGTTTGCCCCCATTCGCCCTCAAGACATAGCTCAAAACCAACAAACTCTAGAATTTATCGACCGCAACGGTTTGCCACTCGGAACTATCCTCACCCGCGACCAAGAAAATACAGTAGTCGTCCCCCTAGAACAAATTTCACCTCTATTTATCAACGCCATCATCGCAGCAGAAGACAAAAGATATTATCAACATGGCGCTCTAGACATAAAAGCAATAGGGCGATCGCTCCTGGAAGCTATCCAAGCAAAACAAATAGTTAGTGGAGCTTCCACTATCACCATGCAACTTGCCCGAATGTTGGAACCCACACCACGCACCCTGGTCAACAAAGTGCGTGAAATTTGGCTATCTTGGCGCATTACAGCAGGGATGAACAAAAATCAAATCCTGCAATCTTATGTCAACCGTTTACCCATGGGAGGAAATATCTATGGGGTAGAAGCAGCATCCCGTGCTTATTTTGGCATCTCAGCTACAGACCTGAACCTTGCCCAAGCTACTATTCTTGCTGCTTTACCAAACGACCCCACTGACCTCAACCCTTACTATAATTGGAGTCTCCTCAAACAACGGCAAATTTACGTTCTAAAGCGCATGGTTGAAGACAATTATATTACCAGTGCTGAAGCTGAAAAAGTACTTGCTGAAAAAATAACTCTACAACCAAAAAATCAAGGTATTATTGCTGCACCACACTTTCTATTTTGGTTATCTCAAAATCAATCTACTGCCATAAATAAACATTTATCTACAACAACTACTCCTACAGTTATTCGTACTACTATTGACAGACCTTTACAACAATTTGTTACTACCCAAGTTCAACAAGTAATTCAAAATCTTACCCCTTATAATGTGCATCATGCTGCTGCTATCGTAATTAATAATCAGACTGGAGAAGTATTAGCTTATGTGGGTTCTCCAGATTATTTTAATACGCAAAAAATGGGTAGTAATGATGGAGTACAAGCACTACGTCAACCGGGTTCAACTTTAAAGCCTTTTTTATATCAATTAGCATTAGAAAATCAAGTAATTAATCCGAATACTATTTTGCCAGACGTACCGACATATTATGCAATTCCTGGAGCCAAACTTTATAGCCCTACTAACTATAATCAAGATAGATTTTTAGGACCTGTTATTGTCAGGGTTGCTTTAGCAAATTCTCTGAATATTCCGGCAGTAAGAGTATTAGAAAAAGTGGGAGTAGAGCAATTTTTAAACCGTCTACATCAATTGGGTTTTCAACATTTACAAGCTTCACCAGAACATTATGGTTTAGGTTTAAGTTTAGGCAGTGGAGAAGTTAGTTTATGGGAGTTGGCAAAAGCTTATTTAATTATGGCAAGACAAGGAGAAATTATTCCTGTTGTTACAAGGGAAAGGTGGGAAGCAGAAGGCAGAAGGCAGAAAGAATCCCCCCTATCCCCCCTACCCCCCTTTGAAAGGGGGGAAAGGCAGAATTATTTGGAAAAAATTACTTTTTTTCAAGATAGAATGAGAGAAGATTATTTACAGACAAAAAATAAAAATCTACCTCCACTACCTAAAGCAAAATCTGAATGGATGTTAATAGCAAATATGTTAAGCGATACTCATGCAAGAGCAGCAGAATTTGGAGTTAATTCGGCTTTGAATTTGCCATTTCCAGCAGCAGTAAAAACTGGTACTTCCTCAGATTTTCGTAATACTTGGACAGTAGGTTTTACTAATGATTATACAGTGGCGGTTTGGGTGGGTAATTTTAGTGGGGAATCTATGGTGGAAATATCAGGAGTGATGGGTGCTGCACCTTTATGGAATAGGATTATGTTACATTTGCATGAAAAGATGGAACCGAAAGGTTTTCGACCGCCAAAAAATATGGTTCAACGCCCAGTTTGTACAATTTCTGGGTTGCGCCCGAAATCTGATTGTCCGTCGGTAATAACGGAGTATTTTTACCCAGAACAATTGGCAGAATATGAAAATTTATCTGCTCTTTATTCGGTGGAAAATTTGCCTGATGAGTATAATGAATGGTTGGCAAAACAGAGTAAATCTAGTTTGGTTTCTGGTGGGTTAAAGATTTTGTTTCCTCAAGAAGATGATTATTTTTTAATGGATGATGTTGGAGGAGAGAAAAAATTAGAATTTAAGTTGGCAAATGCACAGGAAAATTCTGTGGAATGGTGGTTGAATGGAGAGAAATTAGCTGTTAATTCTGATAATTCTTTATTTTGGAAATTATCTCCTGGTAAATGGACTTTAGAAGTACGTTCAGCAGATATTATAGACAGAGTAAATTTTGAAGTTAAATTGCCGAGTAAGTCTCCTTATAATGGGTTTTCTATTCGTGTTAGGAGTCAGGAGTCATATCAAATCCGGTAGCATCGGTGTAATTAGATGGGGAGATGGGGGGATGGGGAGATGGGGGGATGGGGAGATCGAGAAATATTTGGCAATGGTTGAAGATGGAAAATTTTTTTATACTGAATTAAACGGATTTGATATCAGGAGGAAAAAAGTAAGGAAGAGGAAGGTTCATTAATTAATAATTGATAATGGATAATTGATAATTACTTATGGTTAAAACCATTACGAAATTGAATATAAAGAAATATTATTTTTTCTCTTGGTAGATTGGATATGAATCCGATACTTCGCTATCTATTGACCGCTTTTTTTTCCCTTAAAAGGGGAGGCTTTAAACCAGAATTATTTAATTATTAATTATTCGGTAAATATCTACAGGGAATTGAAGTTTTTTCAATCTTATAGCGGTTTTCACAAAAGTAGACTACAAAGCTTATGTCTTCTGCCTTTAAGCCAAAATCTCTGTATTCTATGTTCATTAAAACTGCTATAAAAGCCTTCTTCCTTCTTAATTCTGCTATATAACATCAGCAATTATTAGAAATAATTACCATAAACTTAACTGAGTAGGTGACTGGTTAAGTAAATTCCAAGGCAGGGATGGAATAGGAATTTTTGCTGTTTCTAATAACTGTTGAAAATGACGTGCTGTACCAGGCGATCGCTCTTCTTCAGGGCAATGAACAAAAAAGTAAATTGTTATATTTTGACGCAACCATTGCTCAATTTGAGTTACCCATTCTTTGAAAAAAATTTGATTTACTGACAACTGAGGATGAGAAATAAACCTCACAATGGTAAATGGAGCAGTCACCTTAAACTGTAAAGGTAAATTGGGTTTACGGTTTTGAGACCGCAACTGGGGGTTATCCTTGCCAGTGTAGACAGGACGCGAGTCTAGCAAAACTTTCCCCACACCCAGTTGTTTGAGAAGACTATTTAACTGTTGAACTTGAGAGTCTTCAAACCAGTCAGGATGGCGAACTTCCAAAGCTAAAGGTATCCGGTCTCGTGGCCAAGCTTGCAAAAATTCTGCGAGGTCATCAAATGAAGAGGGGCCGTAACTCGGCGGTAACTGAGCAAAAAATACACCCAGGCGATCGCCTAAAGGTTGCATCTGTTTGAGGAAGTCTAAAGCATCCGGGATAAAAGGTTTTAATAATCCATTATGAGTTATGTTGCGTGGTAGTTTTAGGCAAAATTGAAATCCAGGAGGCGTTTGTATTGCCCACTTCGTCACAGTCTCTGGTTTAGGGGTAGCATAAAATGTAGTGTTACCTTCAACGGTAGTGAAACGGCGACTGTAGAGATAGAGAAACTCAGAAGAAGAACTTTTGGGAGGATAAAACTCTCCCACCCAAGGTTTAAATGCCCAAACAGCGCACCCAAGAAAGAATTTTTTTTTAGTCATTTGAAGAAGGTTTTAGGTTGTAGATTAATTATTTAATATAGAATCCAGTTATACAGTATATGTTCATAATTCTATAATTACTTCAATCTTCCCATCTCCCCATCAACTTTTCCCAACTTAGATCCCTTCTTCTCTCCTTAGATAACTAAAACGCCTTCTTCCTTCTTCAATTACTAATAGACATCTCCAAAAATAAAAAATAAAATCAATTATCATACAGAGATTATCAATTATTTCCCCTCCTGGGAGGGGTTAGGGGTGGGTTCCCTATTCCCTCTTTTCTGGAGATATCTAATATCCACTAGCTGCCATATCACATTCATAAATATAGTTAATCCTTTCAATTTTGGTAGTATAATTTCCATCAGGATATAAGGTAAGTAATCGTAATCCAGGTGGTTGTTTATCTAGAAAAAAATTAGGATTTCCTGGTTCAAATTGAATACAAGTAGAAGGAGTTGATAAATAATGAATACCATTTATTTCCTTGGCAAATTCTTGATGAATATGACCAGATAAAACGATTTTTACTTGTGGATAACGATTAATTATACTTAAGAACTTTTCTGGGTTATGCAAAAGAATTTTATCCATCCATTCTGAATTTATTTTTACAGGAGGATGATGCAAAGCAATTAAAACTGGTTTATTTCCAGTCATTTTAATGTTATATTCTAACCACTCTAAACTTTCTGGAGAAATTTCACCATAAACACGTCCAGGCACATTGGTATTTAGTAAAAAAAAGTTCCATCCACCCATTTCAAAATATTTTGCCGCAGAAATAGGAGCAGAATTTAATACCCGTTCCATTGTAGGTAAATTATCGTGGTTTCCTGCTATCCAGTAAGTAGGAATGTTCAGAGGACTCAGTAAAGATGCTAAACGTTGATATGATTTAGAAGTTTCATCTTGGGAAAGGTCTCCAGTAAGTAGCAGTACATCTGGTTGAGGTTGCAACTGTTTGAGTTTCTCCAAGACTTTCACAAAGGAGCTTTCCGTAGGAAGTCCATACATTGTTCCTTGAGTAGGGTCCGCAAATAAATGGGTATCGGTGATTTGAGCAACAAGCACAGGAGGTTGGAAAATCATTGTTACTGAGTAAATTTTGTGATAACTGCTATAAGAGCGTTAAATTATTAAAATAGCTTCAAATATTTGTCCACAGTGCAATTCAAAACATCAGTTTAAGTGATCTATATCACATTTATCCTTGAACTTGCCATATATTTGTGGATGGTGTACTATACTAAAAAGATAGTAATGGCGGCATGGCCAAGCGGTAAGGCAAGGGTCTGCAAAATCCTCATCCCCCAGTTCGAATCTGGGTGCCGCCTTTTAATATAATTAATGCTTCTCCTAACAGAGACTTTGGATGAAGGGATATCCCTATCTTCTGACTCTCTTGCTGGAATATTTATCCCCGTCAAAATTTGAAACTCACAAAGGCATTCCCAATATTTTTTAATAGAACCCATAAAGATTTTATCTCTGAATTAAGCGATCGCTCTATGTATCTCAACTTAATTGAAATACATTCATATTACATTGTATTATTGCGACATACGCATTAGTAGAGAAGGAATCTGAATTAAGCGATCGCTTTATTATCCCCACCAATTTCAGAACTACATTCATATTACATTGTATTATTGCGACATACGCATTAGTAGAGAAGGAATCTGAATTAAGCGATCGCTCTATTATCCCCACCAATTTCAGAACTACATTCATATTACATTGTATTATTGCGACATACGCATTAGTAAAGAAGGAATATTTTGCCTAGTGCTATAATGAATTGAGTGCAAGATGTGAGTATTACACGATCGACTGTTTCAAAGAGGTAAAAACTGATGAAAGCAAATTATTCTCTTTCCCACTCTCTAATTGCCATTGATACTGAAACAACACTCGACTTAATTCTCAATTTCAATACTGAAGAACAAGTCCAAGCATCTAACCGTCGTTCGCTAAACTTGAACTTAGTTATCGATCGCTCTGGTTCAATGGGCGGTAAACCTCTACGTTATGCAATTAAAGCTGCTCAAAAGTTGGTGGAGTCGCTCAACCCTGATGATATTGTCTCTGTTGTTATCTATGATGACAGCGCAGAAACGATATTACCCCCACAGAAAGCAGCAGACAAAGCCAAAATTTCTACTCAAATAAATCGAATTAGAGCAGGAGGTTGTACGAACCTGAGTGGTGGTTGGTTGATGGGTTGCGAATGCGTTAAATCTCAACAAACTGAGGAACGACTGAATCGCGTCCTACTGCTGACCGATGGCCAAGCTAACATGGGAATTACCAACCCTCAAGCTTTAACAAAAACTGCCAAACAACAAGCTGAACAGGGAATTATCACTACAACTTTGGGCTTTGGAACTAACTTTAATGAAGACTTGCTCATCGATATAGCAGATGCTGCTGGCGGAAATTTTTATTTTATTCAATCTCCAGATGACGCAGTTGATGTTTACCGCATCGAGTTAGAAAGTTTGACTTCTGTTGTGGCAGAAAATCTCACAGTAACTCTGCACCCAGAACCATCAGTGCAGATTTCTGAAGTATTGAATAACTATCAGTCAACTACTCAGGGAGAAGCATGGGAAATTTTATTAGGAGATGTCTATCAAGTTGAAGCAAAACAGCTAGCTCTACAACTATTAATTCCTCCGCAAAAAAATCCTGGTCCTTTCACTATTGCTACTATAGAGTATCAGTATCAAACGACCATTGATGACAATATTCAACAGGTATCAGAACAAATTCCCGTTGTAATAACAGTGGGTTCTGCGGAAGAAGCAAGTCGCATCGAAGCTGATATGTTGGTACTCGAACAGACAAGTCAACTGAAAATAGCTCGCCTGAAAAATGAAGCGATCGCTATGGCAGATCGAGGACAGTACAAAGAAGCTGCGGAAGTATTACGTTCTCAGGTGGACGAACTCAAGAGTAAATTATTAAATGAAATATTTGAAGTAGCTGAGGAAATTGCCCAATTAGAATATTATGCTCAACGCATCGAAAACCGCAAACTAGATAGTGCCAGTCGCAAAGAAATGCGCGACCAATCATATCAAACTCTAAACCGGAGTCGCGATGATTTGAAATTACGAGGTTCTACTGCTGGAAATGCAGATAGTTTGGAAGCGGTTTCTACTGCTGAGGGCGGTATTTTAGTCAAATGTTTTCGAGAAGGTGGAAAACTACGAGTGCGTGTAATTTCAGAAGGGTATAATTCTGAATTTAATGTTCAGTTCCCCCGTGGAATTCGTCAAGAAGGAGTTACTTATGTTGTAGAAGAGATTCAACTTTCAGCTAATGGTAGTTTTTACCGTGCTACTGGCAAGATTTGTCGCTTGGTTGAACCCGGTAAGGAAAAAGCAGTAACTACTGAAAAGGGTAAATCTCAAAAGTTGGCAGCAGCTAAAGCAACAGGAGGATTGGAAGATTTGGAACCTGTTGATACTGTAGGTGATGGGGTTTTAATTCAGTGTATTAAAGAAAAAAGTAAGCTTAGAGCAAGAGTCGTTTCAGATGGATATAATCCCGATTTTAATATTCGTTTTCCCCGTAATATTCGGGCTGAAGGAGTATTATATGTGGTTGATGAAGTACGAGAATCTGCTGATGGTAAATCTTACATCAGTTATGGAAAAATTCGTCGGTTATTACAATAGACGGCGTTGGTAAATTAGTGTGTGATATTAATCTTAATTCTTTAGGAGTCAGGAGTCAGAAGTCAGGAGTCAGGAGGGAATAAAGAAGAAGAAACAGGAGTAAAAGGAGAAAGTTTTTTGGTCGCGTAAAGGTCACGGAGTTCTATCGGACTCTTATCCGGACATGATATCATACCTCTTTTCACCAACGTCCAATAGACATCTGCGGAAAAGAATATAATTTTTGCAGAAGTAGGCAACAGGCAAGAAAATTTCTGAAAAAAGACACAAAAAATGATCTATATGTGTAATTTCCACCAGGTGTCTAATAATAATGATAGTGCTTTATTTAAACTTTTCCTACAAAATATACTGTCAGATTAAATGATAATATTTAGATAAGTATAACGTAACGGAAATAGGCTCATAAAAACACTAACTTCAAAGAAACTTTAGTGAGAAAGACCCAAATTAATCCGATACACCTACTCAATTGATTCAACTACACTTTGTCAAAAAAAATGGTCGCACAAATACCTAATAGTAACTATGAAACTCAAACCCAAGAAATAGCAAAACAACTCTTGGCAGCAACTCAAGAAAAAAACCGTTCCTGGTTAGGCCAACTGCAAAATCAAATGCGGTGGGATGATAAACTCCTAGACTGGGCAATGGCTAACCCTGGTTTGCGAGTACAACTATTTCGCTTTATTGACTGTTTGCCAGCATTACACAGTAAACCCGAAATAGCTGCTCACCTCCAAGAATACCTGACTACTGAAGAAGTTGAGCTACCAGAAGCTCTCAAAAAACTCCTCAACTTTGCCAACCCAGACTCAGTTCCCGGTCAACTGGCAGCGACTACTGTTGCACCCGCAGTTGAAACCCTCGCCCATAAATACATTGCTGGGGAAAACATTAAACAAATAATCAAAACTCTAAAAAAACTACGGAAAGAAAAAATGTGCTTCACCGTAGACTTACTCGGAGAGGCAGTAATTACTGAAACTGAAGCACAATCATATTTAGACCGTTATCTAGAACTGATAACCCAACTAACCCAAGCTGCTAAAAATTGGTCGTCAGTACCTCAGATAGACGAAGCAGAAGGCGAACAACTATCACGAGTGCAGGTATCTGTAAAACTTACAGCATTCTATTCCCAGTTTGACCCCCTAGATGCTAAAGGTAGTCAGGAACGAGTGAGCGGACGCATCCGTACTCTACTCCGACGTGCCAAAGAACTAGGTGTAGCAGTTCACTTTGATATGGAACAATATAGCTACAAAGACCTGACTATAGCTATCCTCAAAGAACTGTTGATGGAGGAAGAATTCCGCAACCGCACTGACATTGGCGTTACTATCCAAGCATATCTGCGGGATAGCGAAAAAGACTTGCAAGGAATCATTGACTGGGCAAAACTCCGGGGTTATCCTGTTACCGTTCGACTGGTTAAAGGTGCATATTGGGACCAAGAAAGCATCACAGCTTTACAACACGACTGGCCACAACCTGTTTTCAACGATAAACCAGAAACCGATGCCAATTTTGAACAGCTGACTCAGATGATGTTAGAAAATCATCAATATATCTATTCAGCTATTGGTAGTCATAACGTTCGTTCTCAGGCAAGAGCGATCGCCATCGCTGAAGCTCTAAAAGTACCTAGACGTTGCTTCGAGATGCAAGTTCTCTACGGTATGGGCGACCAAATAGCTCAAGCATTAGTGGACAAAGATTATCGCATCAGAGTTTACTGTCCCTATGGCGATCTACTGCCAGGAATGGCATATTTAATTCGTCGTCTCCTGGAAAATACAGCTAACAGTTCATTCCTTAGACAAAGTTCAGAAAATGTTCCTGTTGAAGAATTGTTAGCGCCTCCCACTATTAACAGCAAAACAACAATTCACGATATTGTTAAACCTGTTTTTCCTAATGCTGCCGATAGCGACTATGCTGATGCTGCTCAACGAGAACAAGCTTATAATGCTATTGCTCAAGTACGACTACAGTTAGGCAAAACATATCTCCCGTTGATCGACGGCGAATACATAAAGACCGAGCAAATAGTAGATTCTGTTAACCCATCAAACCTGAAAGAGGTAGTCGGGAAAATTGGTTTAATATCTGTAGAACAAGCAGAGCAAGCAATTCAAGCAGCTAAAGCAGCATTTCCTAGTTGGCGGAAAACACCTGTTACAGAGGGAGCAAGGATATTACGAAAAGCGGCGGACTTAATGGAAAAACGCCGTCACGAACTTTCAGCATGGATGGTATTAGAAGTTGGGAAACCCCTTAACCAAGGTAATGCGGAAGTTTCCGAGGCAATTGATTTTTGTCGCTACTATGCTGACGAAATGGAAAGGTTAGACCAAGGTTATAAATATGATGTAGCTGGAGAAACCGATCGTTATTATTATCAACCTCGTGGTATTTCTTTGGTGATTTCACCTTGGAATTTTCCTCTAGCTATTCCTACAGGAATGACTGTTTCATCTTTGGTGACTGGAAACTGTACTTTGTTGAAACCAGCAGAAGTGTCATCTGTGATAGCATCTAAAATTGCTGAAATATTAGTAGAAGCTGGTTTTCCCAAGGGAGTATTTCAATTTGTGCCAGGAAAAGGTTCGACAGTGGGTGATTTTATGGTGAAACATCCAGATGTTAATAGTATTACTTTTACTGGTTCTCAGGAAGTTGGTTGTCAAATTTATGCAGAGGCGGCAATTTTACGCCCTGGGCAAAAGCACTTGAAGCGGGTTATTGCTGAGATGGGTGGTAAGAATGCGATTATTGTTGATGAGAGTGCAGACTTAGACCAAGCAGTTGCTGGTGTAGTGTATTCTGCTTTTGGTTATAGCGGACAAAAATGTTCTGCTTGTTCCCGGGTTGTGGTTTTGGCATCAATTTATGAAGCTTTTGTGAATCGTTTGGTGGAGGCTACGCGATCGCTCAATATTGGAGATGCGGAGAAACCAAGTACACAAGTTGGTCCGGTGATTGATGCTAAGGCACAAAAACGGATTAAGGAATATATTGAGCAAGGTAAGCAGGAAAATGAAGTTGCCCTGGAGATGGCAGCGCCAGATGATGGTTATTTTGTTGGTCCGGTGGTATTTAAGGATGTGTCACCCACGGCAACTATTGCCCAAGAGGAAATATTTGGTCCGGTGTTGGCGGTGATGAAAGCGCAAAGTTTTTCAGAAGCATTGGAAATTGCTAATGGTACAAATTTTGCTTTGACTGGTGGGTTGTATTCTCGTACTCCTTCTCATATCGAACAGGCAAAAGCAGAATTTGAAGTGGGGAATTTGTATATTAATCGTGGAATTACAGGAGCGATCGTTTCCCGGCAGCCATTTGGTGGGTTTAAGTTGTCTGGTGTTGGGTCGAAAGCTGGAGGACCTGATTATCTATTGCAATTTTTGGAACCACGCACGATAACTGAGAATGTGCAACGGCAAGGTTTTGCTCCTATTGAGGGCGTGCAGTAGCTTACTATGTGTGCAGTGTGGCAGGTGTAGGGAGTGTGGGGAGATGGGGAGATGGGGAGATGATATCAAATTCGAGGGAATTGGACATAAAAAAATTCTCCAATCCTCATAACTACTAAACCTTTGTGATTCTTTTTCCTCCTGAGGACTGAGGACTGATATCATGTCCGGTTGAATAGTTAAATAATTAGGCAAGAGACAGGATAAAGGAGATAGGAGATAGGATACAGGAGATAGGGAAAAAAGTGTTTTCATCACTATAGTCATTCCAGTTAAGATTGAGACAAGGGTTTCTTACCTTGAAAGAGTTTCAGCTAAAAAAGTGTTCCAGTCTTATTCAGAATGACTATAATTATCCGGACATGGTATGACTCCTCCTGAGTTAACCAATCTATAACTGTTTAACCAAATTTGATATGAGGAGGTGGGAAGATAAAGACAGATTTGCCAATGGCGCTCAGATGGAACATTTTTTTTTACCCAGGACTTACGCACGGACACTAAATTGAGTGATGGCGTCATATCAAATCCGCTCGGGTTCGGTATAAAAAAAATTTTCATCTTCATCCAAGAGCAAATGTTTCGCGCATTCTCTTCCCTCCTGACTCGGTCCTTCCCCTCCTGGAAGGGGGAGGGGCGAGGGGTGGGTTGACTCCTGACTCCTAGATTAACTATCTAATTACACCGATGCTACCGGATTTGATATCATTCGGATCTTTGCGGAGCGCAAATGCCATTTGCTCCTACATATGGCGTTTTAAAGGTTAATTTGCGTAAGTCCTGATACCTAATTAAACGGATTTGATATCAAATGGCGCACATTGCGTTATTCACTTTTATATCAGGTTTCATTAATTAGACGTAAATATTAATGATCTTCATAAATTATCTTGAGAATCTATCAAATTTCCCCCTACTCCCTACTTCCTACTCCCTACTACCAAGATGTACCTCATCCACTAGAAAACTGCTGTAAGTCAATGCTCCCTAATATCCAAAGCACGTTGTTGAAAAAGTTCAGCTTCTTTATACTTTCCTTGCTCATAATAGAGATCTGCTAAATTCTTCAGACTGTGTGCAACATTACGATGCTTTACACCAAAGGTTTTTTCATTGATAGTCAAAGCACGTTCCAACAATAATTCTGCTTCTGCGTACTTTCCTTGCTCAGAGTAGATTTGTGCCAAATTGTACAGACTGTGTACAATATGAGGGTGGTCTGTACCCAAAGCTTTCTCATTGATAGCCAAAACACGCTGCAAAATAGGTTCCGCTTTTGTATATTTTCCTTGGGAATAGTAGAGTGCTGCCAAGTTGTTGAGACTATCTTCGATGTCGGGATGCTCTGTACCCAAAGCTTTCTCATTGATAGCCAAAGCACTATGCAATAGTGGTTCTGCATCTTTGTACCCTTCTTGAGAGTAGAATTGTGCCAATTTTTTGAGATTTTTCCCCTCACCAGGTCTATGATGTGGTGGTGGTCGGCGATCGCCTCGTCCACGAAACCTTCGTGAGGAAGGTTGCTTGTAAGATCGTGAAAGTGGCAATAAGTTCAGAGCATCATCAGGTTTATGATGTGGCGGGTGTCGTCGATCGCCTCGTTGATCAAATCTGGGTGATGGTCGTCGATCGCCTCGTTGATCAAATCTGGGTGATGGTCGTCGATCGCCTCGTTGATCAAATCTGGGTGATGGTCGTCGATCACCTCGTTCATCAAACCTAGGTGGTGGTGGTTTGCGATCGGTGAGGGGAATTTGACTCTGCATCAAGCGATCGGAATCATGTAATTCAAGTTTTTGTTGCCGCCATCCCAAAGCAAGTAAACTAATAACTCCTCCCCAAACTAAACTAGGATAAACAAAACGCATCCACTTTTTTTTAGGAGTTTGTTTATCCCGATCTTTTGCTAAACTTGCCAACTGTTCCTCAATCCAATTTAGATTAAAAATTGTCCGATAAATTTTGTTAAAAACAACTAATCTATCTTGTTTTTTTACTACTATTCCTGACAAACGTAGTACCATTTGTATTCGACTTTCATCAGTTTTAACTCCTCCCCGCAGCAGAATTTTTCTATATAGTCTAAGTAATTCAGGTGTAAGTTGATTTTGACTAAGTAAATGATGCCGAATATATGTTAAATGAGTGGGATAATCTTTTTCTTGCCAATATGTCAAAATATGTTCTTCTACTAACTTATCAATATCCGGCTCAGTGTTATCTGTATGATCGACAATAATTTGACAAAGTTTCTGAGTTAAAAATGGTTGACCTCCAGTCCAATCGAAAACTCGCCGTAAAACAATTTCCGGCTCTTCTACTATTCCTATTAATCCCTGAGTTAAATTTTTTCCTTCTTGAAAATTTAATGCTGTTAATTCAATGGGATGACCAATATTAAAAGGAGTATGTCTTCCATCTCTAATTAAATCTTCTGGAGTTGCTACTCCAAAAAAACAAAAAATCAGCCGATGATAATCAGATTTTTCATCCTCAGATCGGTGATTATAACAAGAGCGAATAAAAGCTAAAAATTCATTTTTAAAGGGTAAATTTACCAGTAAATCAATTTCATCCAGAAAAATATAGATTTTTTCAGTGGAAAAATTCACAAATAAAATCTCTTCAATAAATCTAGCCAAACGCTGGATATTTGTCAAAGTTTGATAACCTTCAATCCAGCTTTGATAATCAATCCTATAAGCTAAACCAAATCCTCGAAATAGTTCTTCTAAAAAACCGTCATACCAAGATTGTTTTTGAATAGAAAAATCACCTAATCTACTCATATCTATTGCCGCACATTTACAACCTTGAGACCGTAATTTTTTCATCACTTTTACCCGCAAACTAGATTTACCCATTTGACGAGCATTAAACACATAACAATATTCTCCACTTTGCAGTTTTTCATATAATTCTGCATCTTGTTTTCTCATTACATAAGTAGGGTCATTAGCGGATAAACCCCCACCACTTAATTTATAACTAACCATAATATTTTAAGAAGGAGACAGGAGACAGGAGACAGGAGTTTTTTTAGGAGTCAGGAGACAGGAGTCAGGAGACAGGAGTCTTTTTAGGAGACAGGAGACAGGAGACAGGAGACAGGAGGGAGGAAGAGGGAGTAAGAAGGAGACAGGACTTACGCAAATTCACTTTGAAAGCGCCATATGTAGGGGCGAATGCCATTCGCCCTCACTCTATTTAGTTTCCGTAGGAGACAGGAGGAAGAAAGAGTAGGAATTAGGAGATTATTTGCGTTGTTCAATTGCGTTTATATATGAATCTAATAGTTTACTTACTTCTTCTAGATCCAGTAGAAGTTTTGAAGTATCTCCGTATCCAAGGTCATTTGCCAGAATTAGGTAATACCGACTTTCTTCTAATGAACCTTGTGCAATATTCAAAAATCGGATTTTATCTGCTAGACTCTTTTTTCTAAAGCCTTCTACTATATTAGCTGGTACTGATACGGATGCTCGCCTTAACTGACTTGTTAATCCATAGGTTTCTGTTTTTGGGAAATTGCTGCTAAAACCATAGACATCTAAAACAAGTTGATGTGCTTTTTGCCAAACTATTAAATCTCGAAAGTTTTTAGCAGGTTCTCTTTTCATTCTGACTCCTGATTCCATCTTCAAACTACGCTCCAAAAAGCATCATTCTAACTCCTAACTTCCAAAAAGCCAACTCCTGACTTCTAACTCCTTCTTCCAACTCCTGTCTCCTGTCTCCTGTCTCCTGACTCCTTCTTCCAACTCCTGTCTCCTGTCTCCTGTCTCCTGACTCCTTCTTCCATCTCCTGTCTCCTGTCTCCTTCTTTTATCCCAACCGTTCCTGAAAATATTGTCGATATAACTGACAACGAGGTTCAGCATCATCACCTTTAATTGTAATTAATCCCATAGCTTCTAATTGATGTAATTCTCGATTTTTATTGGGTAAACGTACTGGAGAATTACTTTGTAAGATTTTGTGAAAAACTGCTTTAATATTTGTCTTTTCTAATATTGTTTCTAAATGTCTACTTAAATGTTCTTGATAAATTCCGCTTTCAGTAGGAGCATATTTTAATAGTTCTGTAATGGTTAATTCATCCTGAGACATTTTGTACAATCCTAATCTGATTAAATAAGGATGTCCTCCCACCATTGACATTAAAGGAGAAACTATTTCTGACTCTAGTTGATGTAAATATGCTAACTGAGTTACCTGCTCTAATGTAAATTCTTTTAACTCTATAGGTAAACCAACATTAAAAGGAGATTGATAAATATTTAATTTGCCATGATATTCTGTGGAATAAGCAATTATCATTCGTAGATTTTCCCAAATTTCTAAGTTATTGCTTTCTTCATACCAACTCCTTAACATGGCAAAAAAATCTTTAGATATTTCTGGATAGTTAAAAATTTCATCTACTTCATCTAAGAGTAATACTACTTCTTGTTCTAAATGATATAGTAGTGCTTCAAATTCTTGAGTGCAAGATATTTTAGCATTGTGATTATCCCAAATTTTCCAGCTTGGACTATCAGTAAACCGACTTTTGATATTTTTGTTAAATGCTTTCAGAAAATTATTAATATTACTGATATTTTCTGGTTCAATTAGGCTATCAAATCTGAGATAAATCGGAATATAGTTGTTATTATTTGCTTTTGCTTGTATCCTCCGCAACAGAGAAGTTTTACCCATTTGTTTTGGTGCTTTTATTCTCACTAGCGAACCAGGGTCTTCTATTTTTTCATAACATTCAGACTCAATAGAACAACGTTTAATTCGATAACGTTCTATATAAAAGGGAGAGTCTGGTTTCTCTGGTCTACCAGGAATAATAATTTTGTTAGTCTTAAAACCATAGTCAGCTCTTAACTGAGGATGGACTAAGTTTGATTGATATTTGCTGAATGTTTCTAATAAAAATCCCCGAAATGAACTATGATTCTTGGGTAGATTAAATTTAGTAGCGATCGCCTTTAATTTTTTCCCTACATTTGACGTATCCCATTTCATTGACTGAGCAATTTGTTCATATTTATTGCCTGCCAAAAATAAACTTAATGTTTTTACTTCATCATCTGCCAAGCCAGAGTAAATGTGTTCAAAAATTTGTTGATTCATCAATTTTATTTTTAAATTTGACTAAAATTAATGTAAGCATTCAGCCGTCAGCTATCAGCTATCAGCTATTGCTTTTAGTTAGTAATAAAAGCTTTCTTATATTATATCCAGAGAATTAACGAAAAAAAAATTTTTGTTTTACGAGCTTTAATTATAACTATGCCTTTTAATTTGGATAAATTAAGTTTTACTAAGGTTGTTTAAATCAAGATAACTTAACAAAGATTAGAAAGTCAAGATTAACATTAATAAGATTAAAATTACAGCCAATATATTTTTCGGCGTTGCATAAATGCGGGATGATTTTAATAGTTTTGTGGAATGGGCATCTTGCCCGTTCCTGATATTTTCCCGTTCCTGATATTTTCACCGCAGACAGGGACAGGCAGGATGCCTGCCCCCACTGGAAATACATTCTTTTAATTCTATAAAGCTGATAGCTGACCACTGAATGCTTACTCTAAGAGAAACCTTGACTACTGGATAAAATGTGAATCATATTTTCAGGTACATTCCTTACTATCTGCTGAATGTGAAAATATTTTCACATTGATGAGGATTAATTCATTTTTCTAGTTAGTGAAGATGTAACCTGAAATTTACTGTCATTTATTCCCCATTTGAAATTTAGCTGAATTAAGATTATTTGTAAAGGGAAGAAAGATAATTTTAATCCAAGATAATAGCTTTTAGATTAGAATAAGTTAAGAAAAAATCATTAACTTGCCATTGTCCCAAAAATATCCCTTGTCTGATAGCTGATTATTTCACAGCTTGACTACTAGAAAATCATCATCAAGCAAAATAATTGCTTTCCTAATTCCCCTTTCACAATAATCAGAAATACAAACAAAAAAGATGAACTCATTATTAGAAGATCAGCAAAACTTTGACTCTGAAGATACTAATAATAACATCAATCTCACCCTCGATCCGGAAACTCAACTCGTAACAGTAGATGACTCTTCACCAAGTATTTCCGTTTTATGGGACCAAGCAGTACAACAAGCAGTTATCAATACTTCCCCAGGCCCAACCATTGCTTCCCGTGCTTATGCGATCGTACACACAGCTATCTACGATGCTTGGAGTGCTTACGACCCATTAGCAGTAGGAACTCAACTAGAGGATGACCTACAACGTCCCCTGTCAGAAAACACTGATGCCAACAAAACAGAAGCCATAAGTTTTGCTGCTTATCGAGTACTCTCAGAATTATTTCCCACTGAGACAGACCTTTTCAACGAATTAATGGCTGAACTTGGTTATGACCCTAACAACACAACCACTGATACTACTACTCCCGCTGGCATTGGTAACGTTGCCGCCGAAGCACTATTAACATTCCGTCGAAATGATGGCTCCAACCAACTAGGAAATGACCCCAATGGTGACGGTACTCCCTACTCCGACATCAGTGACTATGAACCTAGTAATCCCATTGGAGACCCCATTGACATCGAACTCTGGACTCCCGAAGCAGTTCCCATTGACGCTGAACCCGGTGAAGAAGAGCGAGTGCAAACATTCCTCACTCCTCAGTGGGGTGATGTGATACCTTTTAGTCTCGCTTCAGGTGATATATTTCGACCAACAGCACCAGAACCATTTTTGCTAGTAGATGGTGAAGTAGACTTGGAAGCACGCACAATTACTCTAGCAGACGGTTCAGTTGTCGAAATCACTCCAGATATTATTGGCACTATTATTAATCCTGCATTCATTGAGCAAACAGAAGAAGTTATCGCAATGAGTGCTAACCTCACAGACGAGCAAAAGTTAGTTGCAGAATTTTGGGAAGATGGCAGTGGAACATCCTTCCCTCCAGGAACTTGGATGACTTTTGGGCAATTTGTCTCAGCTAGGGATGACAAGACATTAGATGAGGATGTCAAACTCTTCTTTAACTTGGGTAACGCAGTATTTGATGCCGGAATTGCCACTTGGGAATCTAAAACTTTTTATGATTATGCTCGTCCAGTACGAACAGTAAGGGAACTAGGGGAATTAGGATTAATTGGTGAATTTAATCCAGAGCTTGGTGGTTTTGCTATTGATGCTTGGGCAGGTCCTGGAGAAGGCACTCAAACAATTTTGGCTACTGATTTTCTCACCTATCAAACTCCTGGTAGTGACCCTTCACCTCCTTTTGCTGAATATGTATCTGGTCATAGTACCTTCAGTGCTGCTGCTGCTGAAATTCTCCAACTATTCACTGGTAGTGATGATTTTGGTGCTTCGATAACTTTTCAAGCTGGTGAGTCTCGCTTTGAACCTGGTGTTACACCAGAAGAACCTATAACTTTGGAGTGGGAAACTTTTAGTGAAGCTGCTGATGAAGCTGGTATTTCTCGTCTTTATGGTGGTATTCACTTTGAAGATGGCGATCTAAATGGTGGGGAGTTGGGACAACAAGTAGCGGAAAGTGTCTGGCAAGAAACTCAGTTGGCGATCGCTCCTAATGTTACTATCGGTACAAATGAGGATGATGATTTAATCGGGACAACTGCAAATAATCTGATATATGGAAATAGAGGTGATGATATTATCCAAAGTTTAGATGGTAACGACTTGCTTCACGGAGGTAAAGGTGACGATCTACTTGATGGTGGTCTAGGAGATGATATTATTGGTGGTCAGCTCGGTGATGATATTCTCACTGGTGGACTCGGTGGGGATATGTTTGAGTTCGGGTTTGGTGATGGTGACAATATTATCACTGATTTTGAAGATGGAATAGATGTCATTGGTTTAGAGGATGGTTTGAGTTTCGAGCAGTTGACAATTTCTCAGATAGGAAATGACACTCGCATTAGTACTGAACGACTTTCGATTACATTACAGGATGTACAGGACAGCGCGATCGGCATTGATGATTTTCTTGAGATTGTTTGAGTAATATCATTAGGAGTCAGAAGTCAGGAGTCAGGAGTCAGGAGAAGAGAGAATCACTTTGATGAGCGTAGTTATGAAAATTGGAGAATTTTTTTATCATTTTCTTTGTGGGTTTAATACCCCACCGTCAACTGGAGTGTTCACGCATTACTTGGGGGAGCGAATCCCCATGTAATTTTCCTCCTGTCTCCTGTCTCCTGTCTCCTGTCTCCTGTCTCCTTCTTCAAGTCCAATTCCCCCGGATTTGATATCATTTCAGTTATCAATACCTTCTTCCTACTACTATAAAAGCTTTGCAATTTATAGTTCAGGACTTACCCATGAGGCACGAAAAACAGGGATTTGAGATTGCTTTCCTATCGGTTGCAATGACGAAAAGACCTTGTACTTTGTAAGTCCTATAGTTTTTGGCAAACTCCATATCTCAAAATGAATGAGGTTTTACTTTGACACATAGTATTTTGACAAATTTATGAAAATATGATACCAGGTACTAAAAAAATCAGGAGATACTATGTTATATTATCATTTTCTTTGTGGGTTTAATACCCCACCGTCAACGGGGGTGTTCACGCATTACTTGGGGGAGCGAATCCCCATGTAATTTTCCTCCTGTCTCCTGTCTCCTGTCTCCTGTCTCCTTCTTCAACACGACTTACGCATGAGCTACGAAAAACTAGGATTTGAGATTGCTATCCGTTCCTGACTGCTGCGCAAACCCTGTCGGTCGCTGCGGACGAAAATACGTTGTACTGCATAAGTCCTAATTATGTCCGGATAAGAGCGTGATCAAAAAACTTTCTCCTTCTTCTACTGTTCTTCCTCTTCCTTATTCCATCTCCTGACTCCTGTCTCCTGTCTCCTGACTCCTTCTTCCATCTCCTGACTCCTCCGTCGTTTATTTATAAATATTCAACCAACATGATATTAGATACAGCACCACTTGCTAACTACTTAGGTTTATTCGGATTAATATGCTATATCCTCACTTTACTACCAACAATTTTGAGGATTGTTTTTCCCACAACCAAAAAAACAGAACTTCCTAAATTTTTATTGAAATATCGTCGTCAAATAGGTGTAATTGCTTTTTTATTTGCTCTTGGTCATGGAGTTTTGCTACTTAGCAAAAGAAACTTTGATGTTTTTGATTCCCAAACATATTCGATATATGGAACAGGAATAGTGACTTTAATTATTTTCACACTCCTAACAATCACTTCTAATGATTGGAGCATCAAAAAAATGAAGAAAAATTGGAAGAAATTACATCAATTGACATATTTTGCCATGTTTATTTTAGTCTGGCACGTCATATATACAATGTGGGGTCATTGGAGTCATATCACCCCATTAGGAGTAATCGGAATTACTGGCACCACAATTTTATTTATTGCTAGAAAACTAATAGAGCGCAATAAAAAATCATAGCAGGGAACAGGGAATAGGGAACAGGGAACAGGGGGGAAAACATTTCCCTGTTTTAGGTTCATCATCAGCATAAGTTCTAAGCAACTTGTTCTTTGCTATAGCAAAAATAAAAGCCGAAAATTAAAGTGACCAAAAGTCAAAATTAATCATCAACTTTTCCAAATTAAGAAATCTCACAATTAAAATCTATGCTAACCCCACAACAGTTCCGTAAATATGCCACAATAATAGCAGCAACTACTATAACAAATCTTGGTGGGTTGTGGTTGTGGCGATCGCTTTCAACACCAACTATAAACTTGACTCAGGAACCAGAAAAAACAACTCTACCCTCCCTTACTCTTTCCGGACACAAAGGATGGGTATATGCAGTTGCTATCAGTCCAGATGGTAAAACCATGGCCAGCAGTGGTTATGATGGCACGATCAAAATTTGGAACTTCAGCAATGGTCAGTTGCTTAATACCATAGATGCTCACAAAGATGCGATCGAATCTCTTGCCATTAGTTCAGATGGAAAAGTCCTCGCCAGTGGTAGTTGGGATAACCGTATCAAACTTTGGCATCTTGCCAATGGCAAACTCATTCAAACTCTCGAAGGTCATACCGATGATGTGAAAGCTATAGCTATTAGCGTTGATGCTCAAACTCTTGCTAGCGGAAGTTATGATGGCACAATCAAAATTTGGAATCTTAAAACTGGATCTGTTGAGAGGAATTTTAAACATTCCAGTCCCATCACATCTCTCTCTTTTAGTTCTGATGGAGAAATGCTTGCTAGTGGTAGTAAAAATGGTCAAATCCAAACTTGGCAAGTGAATACAGGTAAACAACTCCACTCATTAGCAGCACATAAAAACACAGTTTGGGCGATCGCTTTTAGTCCCGATGGCAAAATCCTTGCTAGTGGGAGTCAAGACCAAAAAGTTAAGTTATGGCAGGTAGAAACTGGTCAACTTCTATGCACTCTAGACGGACATGACAAAGCAGTTTTATCTGTTGCTTTTAGTCCTGATAGTCAGACTCTTGCTAGTAGTAGTTACGACAAAAAAATTCATCTGTGGGACGTAGATACAGAAGAAATACTAGAAACATTTAAAGGTCATGCTAAACCTGTTTGGTCTGTAAATTTTAGCCCTGATGGACAAACTCTTGCCAGTGGGGGTGCCGATCAAACAATTAAACTTTGGTCTATGTCTGCTTTGAGTAATAAACAGTTACAGAATACAACTGCCTCATCTGCTGTGGTAGAAGTTGTTGCATCAGAGATTACTGATCAAGCTAAGTTAGAAGAGTTAAATCAAAAATTGTATGACCGAATTGACCAAAGTTGGCAACAAACACCAGTATGGTACGAAGATTTAGTTTTTTGCATCACAGTTAATGTTGATGGAGCGATCGCCAAATTAGAAATGATGAATGAACCTGCTAATAAGTATGCAGAGCAAACGCCTTTACCCAAGTTATTCAATACTGCTAAATCTGAAATTACCGACCAGAAGTCTGTTGCTTTGTTCCGAGTAGTGATGACTCCAACAGGTGTACTTGAAGTTAGTCCTTGGTCTGGTTGGTTATAGTGTGAATTGCTTTCAATTGAGGCTGTAAACCTATTTTTCTTGCTTCTGTTTGCCCTTGAGGGAAGTAGCACCAAAAGCACCTACTGCTAATAAACCTAGTAGAAAAGTAGGTTCAGGTACAGACTCAGCAGTCTCAGCAGTAGCAAAAGCAACCTCGCCAATAGCACAGAAAGTGGAGCCTTCACAGCCTGTTATCTCAAATCGGACGAATTGTGCATTGACAACAGAGCCGAAATCAATAACTTCCGCAGGATAGCGATTAAAATTTGGATTAATGATTGGAGATACTCCACTCAAAACAGTAGAGAAATTCGTTCCATCATTGGAAGACAATATATCGAAAGAGGAAATTCCGCCGTCCGCCTCATCGTTCCAAAGTGCAAGGCGGTCAATAGCCAAAACACTACCAAGATCGTAGGTTACAGTTTGGGGTGCGCTTTGAAAATTAGTGAACCATTCGTTACCAAAGAATGATGTAGTGTGTGTAGGATTTAGACCGAGATAAGTATCAAAATAATCTACGCCACTCGTAAATCCAATACTGAGACCTGATTGGTTAATAGTGTTGCCAATTTCCGCACCAGGTGTAAACTCTGAAGTTGCTGTTGCATCCACTGGGCTGACGATCAAAGCAGCCTTAGCTTGGTCAATACCTACCAGCATAGTTAAACCTAATGTTACACCAGCAGCAATGGAAAGCTTTTTCAACATGATTAAATCTCCTTAGAAAACTTATTAAATTTATTTTTATTGCCTACAACATTAATCTATCCTTCCACCCCGATTTATGCAACCCCTTTATGCTCAACTTTGCAGAATCTTTAATTTTTCAGAAAATATACGGAGATTTCTATTCCACCACATTAACCACAGAATGAGACCGAACACTTTCCAAAAAAGCATCTACATCTTCATCCCTAGTATTAAAAGCAGTTACAACTCTAATTATAGGGAAAGTTCCCTGCTGCCAAACATAAAACTGAAAACCATCCGCTCTCAAACCAGTAACCACAGACTCAGGAATTTCTACAAAAATTTCATTTGCCTCCACTGGATGACATAACCTGACCAAAGGAAACTTGACCAAACCTTGCGCTAATTTTGTAGCCATCTGGTTAGCATTGCTAGCATTTTTCAACCATAGATCATCAGTAATATAAGCTTCTAACTGAGCAGACAAATATCGCATTTTTGAGAATAAATGCCCACTGCGTTTGCGACGGTAGCCAAATGTTTTTGCCAATTCTTGATTAAAAAAGACTACTGCCTCCGCTGCCATCGCTCCATTTTTAGTGGCCCCAAAACACAATACATCCACCCCTGCTCGCCAAGTTATATCTGCTGGGGCACAACCCAAACTAGCAACAGCATTAGCAAAACGCGCTCCATCCATATGTAGATAAAGATTGCGATCGTGAGTTAATTTTGCTATTTCAGCTATATCTTCTGGTAAATAAACTGTTCCTGCTTCCGTTGCTTGAGTAATACTAACTGCTGCTGGTTGAACATGATGCACTATACCAATACCAGCTTTTTCTAGTACTGTTGCTAAGTCAGAAGGATGAATTTGAGCATCTGTACCACTGAGCGTCACCAATTTCGCACCACCCGTATAAAATTCTGGAGCACCACATTCATCTACATTAATATGAGATTCAGCATGACAATAAATAGCTCCATAGGCAGGAGCGATCGCTGATAAAGCAAGAGCATTAGCAGCGGAACCCGTAGCAACAGGGAAAATTGTCACTGGAGCTTCAAACAATGTTGAGAATTTAGCTTCTAAGCGCTGAGTATATTCATCTGCACCATAAGGCATTGCAGACCCTTCATTAGCAGCTATCACAGCAGCCATAATTTCTGGACATACCTCAGTCACATTATCACTACAAAAGTTCATATTTCCCATATTGTTAACTTTATTTCGCTAAAGGACTAAAAAAATTGGTGTTGCTAAATAAATGTATGATTTCACAGGAGTCAGGAGTCGTAGGGGCAGATGGCCATATAGCCTGACGGCATGGACTTCGCAATTGCGCCCCTACATGATATCAGTAGGTACAAAGGAGTTTTTCGGTGACTAAGATAGTGGAACTTACACCCTCGTAGAGTCTATATTTACCTGAATAACGCAGCACCAAATATTAATTACTGCTGATCAATAGACATCTCCGGAAACTCAGTTTTTGTCCAGGTCTGACAAGGGTCTGAGATTAATTATCGCAGAGGTATAATGGTTATTATTAATTATATATATATAGTAAAAATTACACACAAAAAAAACTTTTCATATAAAATTATAGCTAATTCAATTTGTTATCAAATCTTGACACAACTAAGAAAAAACATCTTCTTAGTATATTGATAATTAGAAAAAAGAATGATACTATACAAAATAGTTAAGAAATAAACCTCAACTATTACTAGCTTTCAAAATTTGGAGGTAAGTAAAATAATCTACAATCAAAACAGCACTCAAAAAATATCAAATAACCTAAATATATTTATTAGTTTTATTTCTCTTTGAGCGGAAAAAAGCTGATCTAAAAGATAAAGATACAAATTAGTCCAAAAATCTATTCAATAGAAACAAAAATAGGCAAAAGTAAAAATTATTTATCAAAATAATTGGGTCTAAAATCCCGCCTTGATTAGCGAAATATTTTTGGAGGGTTGCTCACACATCCCCGTAACAAAAATAACTTCTGATTTCTGACTTCTAACTTCTGACTTCGTTAATGACTCCTATTGAAATTTATAGAGAGCTGACTAAACATGAAAAACACTACCAGAGATTATCGTCATATACAATTCTGCGAAGGTAACTCAAAAGTAGATATTGCCCAACTGGTGGCTTTATTTGATTCCGCAGCAGTATGGGCAAAAAATAGAAAAATAGAAGATTTAGAAATAGCCATTGCAAACAGCAACCCAGTCGTGAGTGTATGGGATAGTCAAAAAATGATAGGTTTTGGTCGTGCTACATCAGACTGCGTATACAGAGGTACAATTTGGGACATAGTCATTCACCCAAACTATCAAGGTGGAGGACTAGGACGCAAATTAGTGCAAACAATTTTAAGTCATCCACGAATGTGCCATGTAGAACGAGTCTACCTAATGACAACCTACCAACAGGATTTCTACAAACGCATAGGATTTCAATACAACCAAAGCACAACAATGATATTGCACAATCAACCAATGGAAGGAGAAATAGAATTAACAACTAGGAACAAAGCATTACTACTTGCTCAAAAGTAATATCATGTCCGGTTGAACAGTGATAAATAAATAACTACGGAGGAGTCAGGAGTCAGGAGTCAGGAGTCAGGAGGGTTTGCTGAATAAATCTGAAAGTATTGATAAATAAAGGCATTAGCCTTTTTGGGGTTCAAAAAAACGCCAGCTTTTCGGTGCCAAGAGCTGCAAAAAGCTAGTATTTTGGGCTGACTATGGTAGAAAAATCATTCTTACAATTCTTACTCCTACCTCCTTGCTCATCCCTATTTCTCCTGTCTCCTGTCTCCTATCTCCTGTCTACTACCCCTACTAAAAGACTTTTTCAGCAAACCCTAAGTAATTAAGATTAATATCATACACTAATTCACCAACGCCGAACTCTCATTGTTTTCTATACTCATAGGAATAGAACATTGAGTCCGGTTAAAATCAGACTCCTTACCATCAGAAGGTGTTGCCAATACCTCTAAACGTCCATTCATTATTCCTAACAAAGTTTGATTCATTAACAACCTCATACCAGGAGAAAGCTGAAAATCACAACTCACAACCTTTTCTGTTTTCTCCTCATGACTCTGTTTGAGTAAATCCCAAGACTCACTCCACGCACTAACTGGACGTTGATCGTCAATCCAGATATTAACATAACCAGATTCTTGTGCGGGATGAACAGAAACATTAATACTACCTTCATTCATTTCGGCGATCGCAGTATCAACTAAACCAATCAAAACCTGCTTCAGACGAGACTCATCCGCCAAAACATAAATATTAGGGTCTGGAGGTAATATCTTCAAACGAATACTACGGTTAGCAGCTTGTAAACAAGTTAAATCATCCACCGCCTCTAACACTTTACTAAGCTGAAGCGGTTCTATTTTAAGTTTTTCAGTACCATGCTCGGTTTTAGCCACATCAATAATTCGATCAAGTAGTTCCAAAGTTTTTAACGCAGAATTATACGCTTGGTTAGCAAATTCACGTTCCTCTTCCGGGTTATCAGCTAAATCAAAAATAATTAACTGTAGCGTACTAATCATACTATTCATCGGCGATCGCAACTCATGAGAAGTTCGAGCCAAAAAACCAGCCTTAAACTTACTCATTTCCGATGCCATCTGGTATGCAAGTTGAGTCTGTTTCAGTTGCTCTAAAAGTTCTTCTAGTGGATCTAAATTAGATACTTCAGGTGATGACACCACAGAAGGTGTTGACAAGTTCTCAGTTTTTTGCCTCAACCATAACCTGCCGCCTATTAGTCCAAACCCTAATCCTAATGCCAAGAATAAAAAATCGTTCCATCCCATGGGAATAAAAATATTAAAAAATATAACCGTACCCTTAAAATTTTAACTTGACCGCTCCCTGACGCAGGATTTCCCAACAACTAATTTCGTTCCACTTAGCAACAGTAGAAGGCACTCCAGAAGCCAAGATTATCTCCTGTTCGTGGGACAATACTAAAACATCTGGAAATTGAGCATTAATTTCAGCCATTCGACCCAGGGGAGGTTGACCTGAGAAATTAGCACTTGTAGTAGCCAAAGGCCCAGTTTGAGTCATAATTTCCCTAGCAATATCACAATTAGGTATCCTGATTCCAATGGTAGTTGGGTCAAAAGGGTTCATTTCTCTAGGAACCATTTCCGAAGCTGGCAGCACCAAAGTTAAAGGTCCAGGCCAATACTTCTGAGCAACCTCTTGCCATAACTGCAACTCTTCATCACTTCCTCGAACATAAGACCACAAAGATGCGGGAGTTGCCCCCATCAAAATCAAAGGTTTATCTGGACTACGACGTTTTGCTTGAAAAATTAAATCTGCTTTTTGAGGCAGAGCCGCTAATGCTGGTACAGTATCAGTAGGAAAGCTAACTAAATTACCAGAAACTGCCCCCTCAATTAGAGTCTCAATAGATACTAAACTCATTTATTTTGTTTTTTGTTTTTTGATTTTTTTTAAAAATTATAGCTAATTTTAGCATCTCTGGGATAAAAACTCTCAGCTCAGGGAGCTTAATAAAATGAAATAAGTTTCAAATTAAATTATTTCAACAAGTCACCGTCATTAAAATTAAACATTGATCTTAACTGCGACCCTTGCTTAAGTTGAAAAATTAAATCTACTTTGTCAGGTCAAGCTACCAGTAGTGGTATAATATCAATAAGAAATTTCACTAGATTACCAGATAGAGTTTCAATACAGACTAAACTAATTATTTGATTTTATTTTTGATTTTTAATTTTTCAAAAAAATATAGGTAATTCCAGCATTTGTGGCAGAAAAAACTCTCAATCCATGGAGCTTAAGAAAATGAATTGAGCCTCAAATTAAATTATTTCAACCAGTTGCCCTGATTAAAATTAAAGGTTGATCTTAACTGCGACCCTTCATTAGAAAAATTACAGCACTTTTGTCAGGTCGAGCTGGCAATGGTGGTATAGTGTAAGTAGGAAAACTAACTAGATTACCAGAGGCTGCCCTATCAATTAGAGTCTCAATGGATACGAATATTATTTTGTTTTTCATTTTTTAATTTCCCCAAAAATTATAGGTAATTCTAGCATCTCTGGCAGAAAAAACTCTCAGCCCAGGGAGCTTAAGGAAATGAATTGAGCCTCAAATTAAATTATTTCAACCAGTTACCCTGATTAAAATTCAAGGTTGATCTTAACTGCGACCCTTTCCTGGAAAAATTAAATCTCCTTTGTTAGGTCGAGCTGCCAGTGATGGTACAATATAAGTAAGGAAGCTAACTAAATTACCAGATATGGCCTCCTCAATTAGAACCTCAATAGATACTAAACTGATTATTTAATTTCATTTTTCAATTTTTAATTTCCCAAAAATTATAGGCAATTTTAGCATTTCTGGCAGAAAAAACTCTCAATCCAGGGAGCTTAAGGAAATGAATTGAGCCTCAAATTAAATTATTTCAACCAGTTACCCTGATTAAAATTCAAGGTTGATCTTAACTGCGACCCTTAAACAGCACTTTTGTCAGGTCGAGCTGCCAGTACTGGTAAAGTCTAAATAGAAAAGCTGACTAAATTACCAGATATTACTCCCTCAATTAGAACCTCAATAGATACTAAACTTCATAACTTTACTCTCTAAAAAAATTTTAGATTTTGTTTGAAAAAAATAGGCAAATTTATAGCAGGGAAAGTAGAATTGAAATAGTATTTATATCATCCAAATATTGATAAATACTATGTTTTACCTTTGACTTATAATAAAATCTATGAGTAATTCTGAACAAAAGAGTTGGAACAAAAGAATAAATGTTTTTTTAATAGGTATAGCTATTCCTGTAACTGGTATACTTGTAGGCATTTTCGTTCCAGAAATTAGATGCTCTTTAGGAATAGCACAAAATAGTTGTAAAAATAAATATTGCAAAAATCTATTCCAAGAAGGTAAAAGAATTGAATTCAAATATAGACCTATAAAGAAAGACCATATAGAGGTTGGAAAAGTTAAAATTAATCAAGTCACAGATAAAAGTGATGGAATAACAGTAGTAAAAGGAGAAGCAACTCTTCTTGAGCATTCATCTCCAGCAAACACAAATATTGAACTTCCATTATTACAAAAAGATCATAATTTTCCTCCTAATAAAAATCACAAACCTATAAATTTCGATATCAAAATCAACAATGAAATAGATAAATGGGAATTACTTTGGGTTGCTGATCAAAGTCTTTCAGAAGGCAAGAATGGAAGTTGTGAACCTGGAAAAGCCGGAATATATATGGACCACCCCACAGTACAAAAAAAATACCAATTATATTTTCAACTTATTCCATAACAAAACTCTATGAAAAATTTTGAAGCTCAAGAAAATAATATTTCCTACCTCAAATAAGCCATAGCAAACCGATCAACACCCTCAATATCCGGAAAAATCTCAACCCCACAATAAGCTCTATTCTCCTGCAACATTTCAGCCACCTTATCCCCTTGTCCACTCATCATCTCCACCAACCAAACACCACCAGAAACCAAATATAGTGGAGCCGTTTCAATCAAATATCTAATACAGTCCAGCCCATCAGCACCACCATCAAGAGCAAGATGAGGCTCATGCTCCCTAACTTCTACCTGCAAAGTAGAAACCATATCGCTAGGAATATAAGGAGGGTTAGCCACCATTCCACTCACTTTACCCCGCAAATGCTCCAATGGTTCCCACCAAGAACCTTGACAAAAATTTATCTTGTTCCCTAAACCCAATTTTGTCCCATTCTGTCTAGCAATAGCTAAAGCTTCTGGACTACAATCCACAGCATAAATAGAAGCTTCTGTCAATACTTCTGCCAACCCAAAAGCGATCGCCCCACTACCAGTTCCCATATCTACCCAAATTCCTTGTTGAAGATGGGAAACACTATTAGTAGCTGCTACAACCAGATCGATTAAACACTCTGTTTCTGGCCTTGGTATCAAAACCCCAAAACCCACCTCCAAAGAAAAATTCCGCCAATAAGTAACCCCTATTAAATATTGAAGCGGAACCTTTTCATTTAAACGTCTATACCAAAGATTATTCAACTCAACTAAAGAAAGCCTCATTGAAATATTAGGCCAATCTTTAAAAGACTCTAAACGAAGCGTTAATCGATCTAGTCCAGCAAATTCTTGCAACAACCAATCAACCTCAGCAACATAGATACCTGCCTTTAAACCATCACTCTGAGCACTGCGATACCATTGCCAAAGGTCTAGACCTGAAACTACACACTCCGAAGAAAAGTCCATTAATCGCGATCGCTGAAAATTGAAATTTTAATTTATTAATTACCAGATTGTTTTAACTGTTGTACAAACTCTAAAGACTCCCTGGGAGGAATAAAAATAATTTTTTCTAAGAAAGGATCGTCATCTTTCTCCAGGGCCTTAATTACACCTTCAAGATTCACAACTTCAATTTTCACAGAAGAAAAAACATCAGGTTGTTGAGTCTTAGCTCGCTCCAACATTCCCTGCAAATCTTCCTTATTAAAAAACATAGGAATAACTTGTTGTTCCCCACGTTGAATAGTTAAATATCCACCATCAGGTCCACCTTTAGCTATAAATAAAGGTACTCCATTGAACTGGTTAACATCCTGACCATTTTGCTCAAGTAAAATCTTCGCAGATTCAACCTGCCTCTTAATTGGAACATAAGCAAACTGCAGCTTTTGCTGATTATTCTGACTAGATTGGCTCATTTCATAAACTTCACCTAGAGATACAGGCACAACTTTAACTGTAGCTGCCAAATCAGGATTTTCTCCTTTTAATTTTTCTACAAAAGCATCTGCATCACTCTTACTAATAAAAACCCCTGCCACAGAAGAATTTTCATTACCTTCTTTTTTGATAGAAGCTACAAGAGGAGAGCCATTTTGATCGGTTATTGTAAATACAGGCACAGGAGTTAACTTCTGCAAGACTTCTTCTGCAGATAGCGCTAATGCAGACATATCTTTGACAGAAGGTCTTATCAAAGTGCTAGTTACTATTCCTAACACTACACTTAGGCGAATTAATGATTTCATAGATTCTCCAAATTATTTAAAATAATGCAGCAAAAATAAAAGTTATGAACATCAAATAACTTACAGATAGACATGAAAATATCATGTTAATTTGTTCAATAAGCCACTAATAAACATGATTTAATCTTTTTAAGATTTAACTATCACATCAATCATCAAAATATTTATTCCATAGTTTACTAAGATATCCTGATTTTTTTACCGTTTTAAAAACATATTTAGCTGTGATTAATTAATAATTCAATAAAATCATTATTTTTGGAAAAATTAAATTATGGAATTGAGCGATTACTTGATCTCAAACAGTATTTTAATTAATCATAAAAATAGTTTAATTTTATGCTTTTAATTTCACTGAATTATAAATTTTACGAAAATTGTTATTTTAGATAAAAGCTAATCTATGATTAATTTACTAATGTGGTAAATTGAAAACCATAGGAGTATGATTGATGGAAAAACAGTTATAACTGTAGCTGATTATAACACAATTTTTTTCATTTGCTTAAGCTAACAATAAATAAAAACATAGTGGTTTACAGATACTTAAGACATAGTCTTTCTCCTAAAGGAGGGTTAAATTATCATTTTCTTTGTGGGTTTAATACCCCACCGTCACTTGCGGTGTTCACGCATTACTTGGGGTGAGAATCCCCATGTAATTTTCCTCCTGTCTCCTGTCTCCTGTCTCCTGTCTCCTTCTTCAAAAATTATTCAATTCTAGGTTAAGCTATCGACTAAAATTCAAAATTTTTTGCCTCATCCAACGGAATATATAGATTAATTTTCAAAACTATAACTACATTGAGAATAGGAAAGCATGTCGCTATTAGCGTTCAGCACTCAGCTTTTTAACAAACGAGGGAGTGTATCTGTTTTATAACCCATTTGGTATTAATGTCTGCGACCCGCTTTTTTTTACCAGGAGTCAGGAGGACTGAGTCAGGAGATGGAGAGAAGACATAAGGGAAAAGGCGGATGTGAACCCGCGTCTCGCCATGGGAACGCCGACCAAGAAAAGGGAACGGGCACCAAGCAGATTGAAAAATACTCTCTACTTCCCTATATTCCCGTCTTCCCATATCTTTTTAAATAGATATCAAATGGGTTCTATAGTTGTTTTAATTTGAGTAGACTACAAAGACTAAGTAACTGTGCAAAATTAATTTAATATTTTGGACCTAGGGCGTGTCATCAATTAAGGAGGTTGACAAAATGGGTATTGTATGTTCCAGGTAGATGGCGATCGCTATGCCAATAAAATGACTGAGGCTACCTGTAGGAATTCCTCCCAGAAAGTTTACGGAANCACCCCAGAAATGCTGAAGCAGGGATTAGTGCAGAAGATACAAAGCGTCACCCTCGTTACTACTTGCCTGTGAGAACTATCGTATTATGTCGATAAATTGCGCAAATTGTTAACTAAGTCGAAACTCCCCACATTCCCCTGCTACCGGATTTGATATTAATATCAAATCCGTTTAATTGGACATAAAAAAAATCTTCAATCGTCATAACTACCCTCATCTTTGTAATTCTTTCTCCTCCTGAGGACTGTCTCCTGACTCCTGAGGACTCCTAACTTAACCATTCTATGGCTGTTTAACCGGATTTGATAACCCATAACGAAAAAGAGGTGTTGGTAAAGCGCGTGTATGATATTAATCTTAATTACTTAGGAGTCAACCCACCCCTCGCCCCTCCCCCTCCCAGGAAGGGAAGTCAGTCGGACCGAGTCAGGAGGAAAGAAAGAAGAATAAACAGGAGTAGAAGGAGAAAGTTTTTTGTTCACTAATTATCCAGGCATGATATCATACCTCAAATCACCAACGCCCGAAAAAGATAAAAAAAAACCAGTAAGAACTAGAATAAACCAAAACTCTATTCCATATTGCCAAAACAACACTATAAACTCCGTTATGTGGCATCAGTATATCCGACAAGAAGTTCAAATCCATCTCAAAAACTTTATTTATCCACTGCTAAGACCAAAACGTGTAGCAGTCTTTGAAGCTTGCTTAATCGGAATCGTATCAGGATTAGCAGCAGTCATACTAAAAGAAGGTGCAGGATGGCTAGGTAGTTTGCGTATAGCTGCATCCCTCAAATATCCACCTTGGCTATTATTACCAATTTTTGGCGCGGTTGGAGGACTTGTGGCAGGTTTATTAGTAGAACGTTTAGCACCAGAAGCAGGAGGAAGTGGAGTACCCCAAGTCAAAGCTGCCCTCTCAGGTATGCGCATTCCCTTAAACTTCCCGATCGCCATGGTCAAAATGTTCACTACCATCCTGACAGTAGGTTCTGGATTAACATTAGGGCGACAAGGCCCAACAGTGCAAATAGGTGCATCCTTAGCAGCTTGGATCAGTCGTTTAGTTCCCACTTCTCCAAGTTACCGTCGTCAGTTAATTGCTTGTGGTGCTGCTGCTGGGTTAGCTGCTGGTTTCAACGCTCCCATCGCCGGAGTTTTATTTGTAGTAGAAGACCTAATGCAGGATGTTTCTGGTATCACCTTGGGGCCAGCAATTATTGCTTCTTTCGTCGGTGCAGTTGTTTCCCAAATGCTAGGGGGAGAAAGTTTATACTTAGATAAGAGCAGTTACTTAGATACCTCAATTACAGGATTTTTACACCTCAAAGAAATTCCTTTTTACATAATTTTGGGAATGTTAGCAGGTTTATTAGGGACAGTATTTAGTCGAGGAATTATTGCGACTTCCATATTTCAGCGCCGACTAAAATTAACATTACCTTGGCGAATAGCTATCACAGGATTAATTAGTGGTTTAATTATCGCATCTTTACCAGAATCATTTCGTAACCATACTGGTTTAAGAGAATTGCTAGGCAGTAACGAAGCCAACTTAAAATGGAGTTTCATTGCTTTTGCCGAACACTTTCTCTTAACAATATTTGCCGCCAGTTCTGGTGCCCCGGGCGGATTTTTTGCTCCATCCTTAGTTATTGGATCTGCCCTCGGTCAGATAGTTGGAATTTGCCAAAGTAATGTAGTCGGCATCGAACAACCAACAATTTTTGCTCTAGCAGGAATGGGGGCATTCTTTTGCGCTGTCTCAAGAGCACCCATGACAGCAGTAGTAATGATTTTTGAGAAGACACAAGATTTTCGCTTAGTGTTGCCACTAATGATTGTTTCTATTGTCGCTTTATTGATGGCAGAAAAGATAGATAAGAAGTCTTTATCCGACCGGGTTTTAGATTTCAAAGGTCTACAACTCAAGAAGAAGAAGTCAGCAAATGATTATTTGAGCAATATTCGTGCGGATGAAGTCATGCACACTCCTGTAGAAACTCTTGATTTTAATTTAACTTTGGATGAGGTAAAGCAGAAGTTTTCTAATTCCCATCATCGAGGTTTTCCAGCGCTTGATGATAGTAGCTTGCTCGTAGGTATTGTCACTCAGACAGATTTAGCTTACACTCGCAAACGCGAACTTTCTGGAGACACCCTATTAAAAGAGTTTATGACACCTCATCCCATGACAGTTAAAACTACAGATAATCTCAGCGAAGTTTTGTATCTTTTACATCAATACAAACTTAGTCGTTTACCTGTGATGGAAGGTCGTCATTTGGTAGGAATTATCACTGATACTGATATTATCCGAATAGAATCAGAACAAATAGGTAAGACAAATCTGGGAACTCATAGTCAAAAACCTTCTTATATAGTTTATCAAACGCGATCGCCTCAAATAGGGAATGGTCGATTATTAGTACCATTAAGTAATCCTAGTACCGCCCCCGCATTACTAAAACTCGCTGCTGTCATCGCCCGGCAACGCAACTATGAATTAGAATGTTTACAAGTTCTGATTGTGCCTCGTCAAAGTTCCCCAGATGAGACTGTCGTAGATACAACTAAGAGTCGTCGTTTATTAGCAATGGCAGAGCGCATAGCTAAGGATTTGAAAATTCCTATGCACACTCAAATTCGGGTTGGTCACGATGTTGCTGATACTATTTTGGAAACTATTAAGGAAAGACATATATCTCTAATACTGATGGGTTGGAAGGGTGACTATTCTGCTTCTGGTCGTGTTTTTGGCAGTATTGTGGATACTCTGATGCGACAAGCTATTTGTGAAGTAATAGTAGTGAAATGGGGAGCTAGAAAGTTAAAAGAGGAAGAAATATTCAAAGGTATTACTAAGACTAATGAAAGATTTGAAGCAGACCGGGATCATCTTGTTTCTGATAATATGTATTCTTTTTTAGGATGGCGACGGTGGTTAGTACCCATTCGAGATATTCCTACACAAGCAGCAGCAGTAAAGCTTTTGCCTGCCTTGGTTTCTTTGAGTGTGAAGCCAGAAATTCTCTTATGTCAGGTTTTAACTAAGTCTGTTGTTAAGCCTAATATTGAGGAAATGAAACAAGCAGCAAAGATTCTTCAGCATCGCTTGGATACAGAAGTTATGGCTACTTTAGTCTGTGCTACTTCTGTTTCAATTGCTGTAGTTGATTTGGCTGATGCTCATAACTGTGACGTTGTAGTTATTGGTGCTAGTAAGGAAGGATTTTTGAAACAAGCAATTAATGGCAATATTCCAGAGGCGATCGCTCGTGGTTGTGATTGTACTGTAATTCTGGTGCGGACTGCTTATAGTGAATGATATCTGATCGGGAGATGGGGAAATGGGAGTGTGAAGTTATATCAAATCCGGTTAAACAGTTATAGATTGGTTAAGTCAGGAGGAGTCAGGTAGGGGAGCTGTCGGATTGGCGATGTACAGGAGTCATATCAAATCTGGTAGCATCGGTGTAATTAGATTGGGGGATGGGGAGATGGGACCCACCCCTCGCCCCTCCCCCTCCCAGGAGGGGAATGTGGGGAGATGGGGAGATCGAGAAATATTTGGTAATGGTTGAAGATGAAACATTTTTTTATACCGAATTACAGCGGTTTTCATTTGGGTAGACCACAGTAGGAACTTTCCATAGACGATCTTTATCGGAAACCACGATGTTTAGGCTGAAAATAATATTTGGAGGCAAGTTGCGATGACGAAAATTTGTTGACAATCAAGCAGTAGAGTTATTCATACAATGTGCCATGCAAGGGCCGAATGATTCAAGCAGGTAAGTCCAAAAGCTACAAAGTTGAAATCTAGTTAACTCCAACTAAGGGGAGTTGTCGCGATCGCAACTTTTATGCAACAAAGCCTGATCGAAGAGGAATTAAAAGAATTAATACACTGCTTAATAAGGGCGTTATATCAAATCCGGTTAAACAGCCATAGAATGGTTAAGTTAGGAGTCCTCAGGAGTCAGGAGACAGTCCTCAGGAGGAGAAAGAATTACAAAGATGAGGGTAGTTATGACGATTGAAGATTTTTTTTATGTCCAATTAAACGGATTTGATATGATCTCTGGTTAACGATCAATTAATAAAAGTAAGTTTTTTGATAATATGATTTAGAGGTTTGCTTGAACTATTGTTCAAGTATGGTGCAGAGAGAACGCACTACACCCCTATCCATTCTCAATAAGCGTTCTCTTTTAGTTGAAGTATTATTCAGTTTATTCGGGAAATATCTTTGTATATATAGCTTTCAACCAGCTTATCGCCCCGTGAGCAAATAAATATATAGCGCTGCGCGCAGGCAACAGGCAATAGGGAACAGCTCATTTGGGCGAATAAAAAGCTGTTTGCGCAGCATCTCAGTTGGAATAATATAAGATTTTAGTTATTGGACACCTCCTGCAATTTGTAAATATGCCAGCGCACATTGCTATATGATTTAAATGCGTAACAGTTTAGCACTACGGATTTAGGGCGTGGATATTTTTGAATTTTGCTTCCTGAAGAATTCCACAGGGAAAAACTTAGTTACAGATTAATTCTAACTTATGACTTGCCTATAGCGCTATAATATTTGCCCAATATCTATACAACTTTATCAAATCTTTATAATCAGGGTGTTTTTGATAAAGATTTGATGAAGATGGTTGCTTTTGTGAATATACAGGTTGATATCAGCTTTTATTTATGTCTATACTGTGAACAATTGATTTTGCTGAAAAAGTAATTTCAATAGGGGGTGCTTCACAAAGATGAAATATTAACTCAAGGTAATTTACGATTATGGATCAACAGGAATTTCCTCAAGTAGAGACGGATAAAGAGGATTACGCACCGGGTGAAACGGTGACTATTAGCGCGACTGGATTTGAACTAGGTTCAACGATTAAGTTTGAGATTGAAGATGACCCTGCTGATCCTGGAGATGATGGGGATGTGGATGCATATGATCCTATTGAAGTCACTGATGGAGGCGAAGGTGACCTGGATGGTACAGAGAATGGTCAGGTAGTGACAACCTGGGAAGTACCGACAGATAATAATGGTACTGGCTTGGGTCCACCAGATGCGTTGAATGCAACGTTAAATTTGACGGCGACAGGTACGGGTGCTGATGGCTCTTTTGGTACAGCAGATGATCGGTCAGCGACAACAACTTTTACAGATTCCTTTCCACAGAGTTTCTTGACTACCAACAACCTTTCAATTGATGAAATTCAAAAATATCTGATTGTTGGTTTGAAGAGTCAGGATAATGGAGATGCAGTCAACCTCCAAAATGGTGAGTTTGGTGCAGACCGTGATGTCTGATCAAGTGGAGGCACGAGTCCAACAGGTGCCTCTTTCCCGACCATTGATAGTGTCTTCGATCAGCGGTGGGAGCCATCTGGCAATGAAGCATACCTGGAGCATCCAATCTTCAATACTCAAATTGCTCCGTTCGAGGGAATTGACTACTCCGGCAATATTGCTCTCACAAGTTCTGATGGTCAAATCTCTGTTAGTAATACCGACATCTTTGCTGACCTTGGTATCCTTACAACTAACTCAAACGATCCAGTTCAAAGTATCTCTAATGCGGACTACTTTGATTTTGGGGTAGATGAGAATAACCCCACTGGGCAACTTCCTACTAACTCCGCTGGCACAAATGGTGATGGTTTCACCACTGGTGTCAATCTCGATCCTCTCACCAATGAACTAGACGACTGGAAAACCTTTATTGAAGGTGCTACTGGTGAAGGAACTATAACCCAGAACATTGAGGATGAGAATTACAAGGATGGCAGTGGTCCATTTGTAATTGAGTTGGTTGAACAGGGGGGAACTGCCAACGGATCTTCCGATCTAAGTTTTACCGACACAAATGGAGATGGTGTTGTCATCATCGATGTTGACAGGGGGGAGGATGACTGGGCACTTAACAACTCAGATGTAATCATTGATGGCCCGGATGATATCACAGCCATCTTCCGGGTCAACGGTGAATCTAACATGAACATGAGCAATACCAGTATCCAGATTGGAGAAGGTGGTATTGCCAATGATGACAACCCATTCGGAGCAATTTTCTTCAAGGGTGACTCTGAAGGAAATAGTGGTGATGCGGTTTTCTCCGGTAATAACGTTGTTTTCAATGGAATTGCTTTCTGGGAATTAGCCGGAGAAACCAATGATAATGGCAAGAACGAAATTGACATTCAGAACGGTCAAGGTTGTGCACAGTTTATTGGTGACACGGTACTGCATAGTGACAGTCGCTTTAACTTATGTACGGTGTCAACTGGGGAACAACCCGATCTACTCGACTTTGGCGATCTAACGGACAACTATCAGACACTTCTGGCCAGTAATGGTCCCAGCCATGTCATTAACCCAAATATCCAAATTGGTGCATTAATTGATGATGAGACAGATGGTCAACCTAGTGCCAATGCTGATGGTGATGGGAATGATGAAGATGGTGTAACTATCCCCACATTGACAGCTGGTGAGAATGCAACGTTCGAGGTTGATGTCACTAACAATACGGGTAGTGATGCAACTCTCTATGGCTTCATTGACTGGAACAACGATGGTGATTTTGATGATACAGGTGAAACAGCTACCACAACAGTAAGTGATGGTACGACTAACGGTACTGCCAACTTGAACTTCTCCGTACCCAATGGTGCAGCTACTGATACACCGGTAGGTGCTCGTTTCCGCTTGAGTACAGATAGTGGCCTTGATGCAACAGGTGCAGCTAGCGATGGCGAGGTAGAAGATTATCTAGTTACTGTTCAAGAAGCACCTGTTCCCAGCATCGACATCGAAAAATCCACCAATGGAGAAGATGCAGATACACCCACAGGTCCAATTCTTAGTGAGGGAGATACTGCTACTTTTACCTACAACGTTACTAACGATGGTGATGTTGGTCTGGAAAACGTTGTGGTGACGGACGATCAAGACTTAGTACCTGTAGCAGTTGATGCTGATAACGATACATTTAACGATGGAGATACTAATCAAGATAACATCTTAGACCCTGGAGAAACCTGGGAATACACTGCTAGTACTACTGTTACTGCAGGTCAATACACGAACATTGGCAGTGTGACAGCAGATCCTGTTGGTGGAGGAGAAACTGTTACTGATAGTGACCCCAGCAACCACTTTGGTGCTTGCCTCTTTGAAACTGTTTTTAATGAGAAACTAGGTAGTACAGATGAGGCAATTGATGTTGTCATTGGTTATGGTGCAGACTTTAATGGTGATGGATTAAAAGACATTCAAGTGACCTTGCGCGTTGCGGATGCCTCCAACTCTAGTACAGAAGATATGATTGGGGTCGCCTTTGATATTGACGATCAGAACTTAATCAATACATTAGGCTTGACTATTGATGACATTACTACCTACGCAAATGGCAATTCTGGTACAAGTGATAGTGTTATCAATTCTCCAGTTGCTGGTACAGACTTTATTATTGGTCCAGATGCGGTAGATTCAAATAATCTTCTTGGTGTCAATCTTTCTGGTGGCGGTGTAGATAGACCCTATGATGCTCTAGTTAAGTTTGGTAATGGGGGACAAGGAGATGGCATTGTCCAAGAAGGTAGTTTTATCATCTCAGGGACGCAAGATTTAACAGATGATCTGATTCGCGAAATACTTGAGCAAACAGATTGGTATGTTCGTCTCCAATCAACCAATGGTGGTAATGGAAGTGCTAAAACGGCTGGTTTTATCTCAGAGATTCCTGACAAGGATCCACCACCAGCAAACCCCAGCATCGACATCGAAAAATCCACCAATGGCGTTGATGCAGACACACCCACCGGACCTGTAGTGCCAGTAGGTAGTACCGCCACCTTCACATACAGCGTCGAGAACACAGGCAACGTCCCCCTCGATAATGTTCAGGTGACTGATGACCAAGGTGTTGACGTTACTGCTGTAGAAACAAATGGCTTCAACGATGGGGATACCAACCAAAACAACATCCTCGACCCAGACGAAATCTGGCAGTATACTGGCAGCACCACTGTGACTCCTGGTCAGTACACCAACATAGGCACAGTTACAGCGGATGACCCCGATGATAACCAAGTCACAGACAATGACCCCAGTAACCACTTTGGTGAAGCTGCTCCAGCTATCGACATCGAAAAATCCACCAATGACGTTGATGCAGACACACCCACAGGTCCAGAGATCGAGGTCGGAGACACTGCCAACTTTGAATATGTAGTCACCAACCCAGGCAACACAGCATTAGCAGATGTCACAGTTACCGATGACCAAGGTGTAACCGTCACCCCAACCGAATCCGGTGGTTTCAACGTAGGGGATACAGACAACGATGGGTTGTTAGACCCAGGGGAAACCTGGAGATACACAGGTAGCACCACAGTTACCGAAGGGCAATATACCAACATTGGTACAGTCACAGGCAACCCGGTAGATGAAAATGGCGACCCACTCACCAACCCAGATGGCAGTGATCTTCCTAATGTGGAAGCTGAAGACCCCAGTAACCATATTGGTATCTCTGAACCTACTCCTAACATAATCGACGGTACCAGTGGTATGGACATGATTACAGGGACTCCTGAACGAGATATCATCACTGGCTTTGAGGGCATGGATATGATTACCGGAGGTGGTGGAAATGACGACTTTGTCTACAAGTCATTCTTAGATCAAACAGATTATATCATGGACTTCCAGACCGGTAGCGATCAACTTGATCTCAGTCTCCTACTGGCAAATGAAACAAACTTCTTCACCGCCTTCCCTGCAGGAAATGCTCAGGATGCCATTGATGAAGGCTATGTCATTGTCACTGATTATGGAGCAAATGGATCGTTAGTCCAAGCTGATCCTGATGGGTTAGCTGGTCCAGGATTTGTAGAAAATATGGCCTTCCTGGTTGGAACTTCATCAGCTAACGGCAATGCGTTTGATCCGACCACGGATCTCATTGTATAAGTTTCCATTGCTTAGTTGGTCGAGGAGGCTGCTCACAGAAAATCCAGTTTCTCAAGCCTTTTAGGGATTATCTGTCATAGAGACATTGCATGCAATGTCTCTACAAAACCCCACAACAAAACGGTTAAATATGGGCAATCAAATCATAAATTATTGAATATTGATTGCATAATGTGTTATCATATAAAAAAGGGTGTACTCAATTAATTTCTCACGATACAGGTTCTATCAATCCTTTATTTCTGTAATTAACTCAAAGACAATGTTCAAATTTTTATCAACATCTAAATCCCTTTTCAGTCGTTGCTCCTGGTTGGCTATTAGCAGTTTCAGTTTAGTCAGTTTGGGCAGTCTAGCTGCTAGACCTGCTCAAGCTGCGATCCTCAACGGCAGTTTTGAAACTAACCCTAATAACCTTAATGGTTGGATGACCACTGGAGATGTCAGTATTGTAGGTACTTTTAACGATTTTGACCCCACAGATGGTTTATTTCAGGCTTTGTTAACCACTGCAACAGCCATGAGAGATGACGATAATATTGGTCTTGGTGCATACAGATTTTCAGATACTGATGCCACTTTTGCCACTGTCAACGACCCTGAACTACAAAATTTCTTAGGCTTATCTCCTACTGCCTTACAAGTTCCCGGAGCACTTTTTACACAAGATTCTAAAGAAGGTTCTGCGATCAAACAATCTTTCTCTTCAGCAGTTGATTTTGAATTGAGTTTTGATTGGAGGTTTCTGACCAATGACGGAGAAATATCTCTTCTCCCTTTTGCTCCCCCCGATCCTAGAGATCGTGCCATCGTAACTATAGATGACGGCACAAATATCACTATTCTGAATTTAGACCAAAGTACAGGACTTTTCCCTGTACCAGGCTCCCTGGTAGCACCCGAATTTTTCAAAAATTCTGAAGGAATATTCTCAATAGATCTTGCCGCTGGCAATTATACTGTGGGCATAGCAGTTTACGACGTAGCTGGCACGGATAAGACCTCAGCTTTGCTAGTCGATAATGTCACAGTAGAATCTTCTGACGATCCACAACCTGTTCCTGAACCACTGAGTACTCTAGGATTATTGGCTGTTGGTGCTTGTATTGCTTGTGGTAAAAAGCGTCAGCAAAATACTCAAACTTCTAAACAATAACAATTGTTTTTACCCATCAACGATAAATAACCCTATTATCATAAGGTAATCGAATTTTTCGATCTGAAGTAGAGTTAATTGGTTAAGAAAAAATGGAGGTGAATACACATATGACTCCATTCAAGTCGAACCTCAAGGACAATTTTTTGTCGAAGGCGATCAAGTAATTGTAGATGTAAAAGTCAGTGAAAATAGAACTCTTCGTATTCAGGGGCAAGTCGATTGGTCTCGAACTGGCTGCACTACAAGTGTATATTGTTGGACTTTACAGAGAGAGTTTTAGCCAACTTTATATGAGCAGTAAAGTTTTTAGACTACTGCAGGGTGGCGGAAATAACTGACCAGTTACAAAATTCTAAAACAATTACAAATCAAAAATGATTGACTGTCAGATGTGCGTCTTACATTCCGGAGGGGCTGTATGCGGAATTACTTCCGCACAGTAGCCACCCCGTAGGAAACCTCGCCAATTAGCACTCTTCAATGCATGACTTTTAACTTCCCCGTAGCGGCACTAGAGGCTAGGACTTTATCTCAACGTTGGTTGAAGACCCGCGCTCTCCCGCAGGGGAGCGGAGGGATGGGAAAACCAATCAATGTTGCGGTTTTACAAATAGTCTGTTAAAATGTAAATGTGGAAAAGTAAACAATAGATGGTTGAAAAAGCGTACAAATTTAGGTTTTACCCTACTCCAGAGCAGGAAAGTCTGTTGCGGAGAACTTTGGGTTGTGTACGCTTGGTCTACAATAAAGCTTTAGCACAAAGGACTCAAGCTTGGTATGAGAAACAAGAACGGGTAGGGTATAAGCAAACTTCTGCTATGCTTACCAACTGGAAAAAGCAGGAAGATTTAGATTTTCTTACAGAAGTAAGTAGTGTACCATTACAGCAAGGTTTGAGACATTTACAGAGTGCCTTCTCTAATTTTTTTAGTGGCCGTGCTAAATACCCAAACTTCAAGAAAAAACGGAATGGTGGTAGTGCTGAGTTCACAAAATCAGCATTTAAGTGGAAAGATGGTCAAGTCTATCTAGCCAAATGTGTTGAACCATTACCTATAAGATGGAGTAGGCAACTACCACAAAACTTTGTACCAACCACAATAACTGTAAAACTTGACCCTTCTGGCAGATGGTCTATATCTTTGAGAGTCAGCGACACTAGAAATTTAAAAATCAAACCAGTACTGAAACAAATAGGTATTGACTTAGGAATTACCAGTTTACTAACTACAAGTGATGGAGAAAAAATTGCCAATCCAAAGAATCTTCAGAAATTACATAAAAAATTGAGGTTAGCTCAAAAATCTCTATCTAGAAAAACTAAGGGATCTAATAACTATCAAAAAGCTAGACTGAAAGTAGCTAGGATACACGCAAAAATAAAAGATTCAAGGCTTGACTATACCCACAAGCTAACTACTCAGCTAATCAAAGAAAACCAAAGGATAGTAGTTGAGGATTTAGCGGTAAAAAACATGGTTAAAAACCATAAGTTAGCAAGGGCAATAAGTGACGCCAACTGGGGGGAATTAGTCAGACAATTAGAATACAAAGCTGAATGGTATGGGCGGGAATTAATTAAGATTGATAGATATTTTCCTAGTTCTAAACGTTGCTCTAATTGTGGACACATAGTAGAAAAATTACCTCTAAGTATTAGAGAGTGGGATTGCCCAGAGTGTGCAGCTCACCATGACAGGGACATAAACGCTTCGGTAAATATTTTGCGGATGGGAACCCGCGTCGGCGATAGACGCAAGGGAACGCCCACCAAGAAGGCTGCGGGACTCGCAGTGTCAGTCTGTGGAGCGACTGTAAGACCTGAAGGGAGTAAATCTCGGAAGGCGGGTGCTATGAAACAGAAAGCCCCTAACAGTGATGTTAAGGAATCCCGCGCTGTCTCGTAGAGCAGCGTCGGGAGGATGTCAAGTAGAAATAATATTACTTATGTTCTGGATGAGTTGGTGTATTTGCTCCCATCTTATTTATCTGAGCAATCATTTGATATAATCTACCAGTATCTTTTTGGTTAAAATGCATCACTAAACGTGGTAAGTAGGCAGTTTCATCTCCAGACTCTTCTGGTAAAGCTTTACTTTTTTCAATTCTTCCCATGGTCAAAATATCGCTAAACTCTTGATTCAAAAACTCTACATCACTCTCTGAAAGTTCTGAATTCAAACGAATCACAAACTTTTCTCCTACATAACGACTCGAATGATAAATTCGATAAAAGTTAGCGATCGCTTGACAAGCTTCTTCCAAGTTATCTGTAATAGTATATAAGCTAGGGTCTTCTGGACTAATCAAACCACGCCGAAGCAGTTGTTTATGAATAAAATCGTTCCAATCACGCCAATAGTTTCCACCAGGAGAATCTATTAATACTAGCGGCGCTGGGCCATATTTACCTGTTTGTGTTAATGTTAAACTTTCAAATGCTTCATCTAAAGTGCCAAAACCACCGGGAAATAAAGCTAAAGCATCACTTTCTCTGAGAAAAAATAACTTGCGAGTAAAAAAGTATTTAAAGTTAATTAATTTTTGTTTTCCTTCAATAAAAGGATTTGATTCTTTCTCAAAAGGTAACTGAATATTTAAGCCGAAAGATTTTTCTGCCCCAGCACCTTCATTGCCAGCTTGCATTATTCCGCCCCCACCACCTGTCATTACCATAAAACCTTGCCGAGTAATGCGACGGGCAAAGTTTACGGCCATTTGATCTTCTGGAGCTTCTGGGGATGTTCGTGCAGAACCAAATATCGTAATTTTGCGAATATGGCGATAGGGATAAAATATCTCAAATCCTTTTTCCATATCCTGTAGAGAAGCTGCTAATATCTTCCAATCTAGGCGGTCTAGCTCCTCTGATGCCATACTGACAATGGTGGAGAGCGATCGCTTAATCCATTTCTCATGTTTTAGGGTCGGCAAATTTTTGACTAACTTAGTCACTTCTGCCTCAATAGACTCAACTGCTGTTTTCTGAAAATCTGAGGCCATTAACTTTTTCCAAATACTTAATAACTTTAATTTTTACTGGAATTTTTTAGTTGATGGTTTTTTCATTTTTCCCAGTTAATCGTATTTTATCTCCTAATTTCGCCCTAATTCTTTATTATAAATCTAAGGAAAAAGAAAAAAAAGCATAATTTTTTAATTTCCTTTTTGTAAAATTCATACATGATAATTGGTACAACTACTAGGACATAGAGTGATGAAGAATCGAATACTGTCCAATTTTTTTCCACTATTGCCTGTTCCCTAATATATAGCAGTCGAAGGAAAGGACACATACAGATCAAAAGCTTAAAACTTAGACAACGCCAGATTTTTCCTTCTTGCTTCTTCCTTCTTATTTCTTCCTTTTAGTATACAAGGTACTAAAACCTTAGTATTAAATTGGGGCTTTCTATTTATAAATAAAAATACAAAACTTCCGAGACCACTGAGAATCTCGGCTAAGTCATAAAATAGGTTGATTCTACCTTACTTGCTTGAGAACTAGGACTGTAGAAAGAAAACAGTTTTATTATTTAGATTAGTCCACTAGAAACCTTACAGAGGATTATTCTCTCAATGAAAATATAACTGAGAATTACTTTCTGCTTTTCAGCATAAACATATCTCAGTTTAGATCGTTTTTCCTGTTGTTCTAGAGATAGTTCATCAAATTTTCAGTGTATCTTAATTAGTTGTAAACATTTATAGACACAAACAGTTTTCTCCAACTTTCTACATATCTGTTTCAAAAATTCTCAATCATTCTCCAGGTACTTTTCTAAAGTTTGAGCCAATGTAGTTTTAGGAACGGCTCCAACCACCATATCAACTCTTTGGCCTCCCTTAAAAATCATCAAGGTAGGAATACTGCGAATCCCATACTGGCTTGCTACATTAGGATTTTCGTCCGTATTTACTTTAACTACTTTTATTTGTCCTTCGTATTGCCCTGCAATTTCTTCAACTACAGGAGCCACCATCCTGCATGGCCCGCACCAAGGTGCCCAGAAATCTACTAAAACTGGAACTTGACTTTCAAGCACTTCTTGCTTGAAACTGCTATCGGTGACTGGTGTTGCTGCTGTCATTCTTTACTAATCCTTAAATATGAATCTTTAATAGTATGGCGTAGGATTCTTGCTTCTTGCAGATTGCCTCTTGACTAGATTTAACTTGGTACCAAAGAAACCCTAAAATTTCTCCCAAGTATATCAGCCAGGATGGCTTCACAAGTGTTTCAGACTTGGTTGCTAGTTCAATACACGTTCTGTCTGACCGCAAAGGTATGCCTATTTACTAGGCTTAATGCAACTCAAAATTTTTTTTATACAGTTCATCAGTTGCCAGTTACGTCTGTTTGAAAACACCTTTATTATAATTTGGTATTTTTTGATTTTAGCAAGTTCACTTTTCCCAGAAAACACCAAATTTATTATTAGTTTAAGTGTTTTGGGAAAAATTTAAGATAAAATCCTGAAAAATATGGTAAGTTTTGATTCTACCAATGTATCTATAAAGAGTATAGTATAGACTGGTATCAAGGTTAACAAACTATCATATAACATTAAATTAAAGTCTTCTCTAAGTACAATGTCACTTTAGTTAGTTAAGTCCACCATACAATCTTAAATAACTAGCTTTATTAATACTTTCTTTTATATCTTCTTCTGTGTCAAGTAGTATATAGAAAAATTAAAATACAAAGCGGAGAATCTTTTTTTCAAGTTAAGTTTTTCCCTATTCTCAAAAACTCTAGATATCTATCCATAACTTTAACTTGATCAAGTCACAAATAACTAAACTAAGCAAACAAGTAACTATATTTATTTATACCGTACTTGATTTGCGCGAGAAATTTTATAAACAATTAAGCAATTAACTGAGTAGCTTACGCCGAATCTGTGATAACCTAATCACTATCAAAAAAATTTGATCTGAATCAAGCCTTAAGTGGCCATAAGGAACCGCCCAAACTAGAAAAGCTCGGGCGGAGTGTGGTGTGAGGAGTGAACGGAAACATGCATCTCCGCTATTACTATTGTGACATTTATTTTCAGATAATTCCAGGGTAATTTGTAAATTTCAAAACTATTTCACAAATTTTGTCAAGGGTACAGAGATATCTTAAGTCATTGACATACTCTCCAGCGGTCAGCGACGGAGATTCTCCTAAAACCAGGATTCTTGGTTTGTGCTCCGCAAAGCTAGGCCAACAACGAGTCCACTTAAACTAATTACCAGAAGATATCTAGCTCTGAGATGGCTCTCTCCCCAAGGGTTTGCTCTATTCCAAAAGCCTCTGGGCTTATTCCCTACGGTACAGTTCAAAATCCTATAACTCTTTTCTTGGCCAGCATTTCCTCTATTGGTCGGCGTTCCCATAGCAAGGAAACCTTACCGGGTTCCGACCGCTTACCCCTAAAAGCTACGCATAGTCTGTTGAATACCTTTAGTTCTTTTCTAACTATAATACAAAGTCCCCCTTTTAGGGCTATCGATTACCCACATCTTTCTTAAGATAAAGCTTGACAAAATAGACGAGTTATGAATAAGTCTTGGATCGGCTTTTTCGGGAGAAAAAATGTATTTTTATATATATTTTTCTTGAAAACTTCAGTAGTTTTACTTAGCTACTATGATTTTTTCTCCTTTCTCCCCTGCTCCCTGCTCCCCTTCTCCCCACAAGTATTTCAAGACTTATGGGTAAGGGATAGCTTTTAGGGGGAGGCTTTAAACCTAATTTTTCGGTAAATCTACTTGCCCATACCTAATTGTTGAGCTTTTTGATAAACTTTACCCTCAGTCAACAATGAAGGAGCAATAACAACCTCAACTTGCTGCATTTCTTTCAAATCTTTAGCTCCCAAAGTGCCCATACTCGTTTTGAGAGCGCCCAATAAATTATGTGTACCATCGTCCAATAATGCCGGACCACGCAGAATTTGCTTGATAGTGCCAGTAGTACCTACCCTGATCCGAGTGCCTCGTGGCAAAACGGGACTAGGAGTAGCCATACCCCAATGATAGTCACGCCCTGGTGCTTCCGCAGCCCTAGCTATAGGCGAACCAATCATCACCCCATCAGCGCCACAAGCAATACATTTACAAATATCTCCACCAGTAATCAAACCCCCGTCGGCAATAACTGGGACATAATTGCCAGTTTCTTGGTAATAATCATTTCGTGCTGCTGCACAGTCAGCTACAGCAGTAGCTTGGGGAACTCCTACACCTAAAACACCACGAGATGTACAGGCAGCACCAGGGCCAATACCTACTAGCACCCCTGCAGCTCCTACCTTCATTAAATTTAAGGCCACTTCATAAGTAACACAGTTACCTAAAACCACAGGCATAGGCATTTCTTGACAAAGCTTAACCAAATCCAGGTTTTCCACTGACTCAGGTGAAAGAAATGCAGTCGAAACAACTGTTGCCTGGACAAAAAATAAGTCTGCACCGGCATCAGCGACTACTTTTCTATATTTCAGTGCTCCCGCAGGTGTTAAGCTTACTGCTGCAATGCCACCTTGGCTTTTTATTTCCTTAATTCTCTGAGAAATTAATTCCGGTTGAATTGGAGTTGCATAAAGCTCTTGCATTAAACCCACAAATTCATCTTTGCCCACAGAGCTAATTTTTTCTAATATTGGCACTGGGTCAGGATAGCGAGTTTGAATACCTTCTAAGTTGAGAACTCCCATTGCTCCTAACTCAGATAATAGAACAGCCATTTTGACATCAATTACTCCATCCATTGCACTAGCAATAATGGGAATTTCTCTTTCAATGCCACCGATGCTCCATCTAGTGTCTGCTAAACTTGGATCGAGTGTCCGTCCCCCAGGAACTAGGGCAATTTCATCGATTCCGTAAGCTCTGCGAGCTGTTTTTCCACGTCCAATAAATATATCCACTACTTTTACCTATTCCCAAGACCATTTTAGTTAGGGTATCAAATTCAGAGGAGCATTGGTCATTAAGTCAAAAGTCTATAATTGAAAGTCAAACGCGAACTAGCATGAACAGGAGTCAGGAGTCAGGACTCTTGAGTCCTGACTCCTGAGTCAGTAAGAATAGCCTATATATCTATCTATAATATATTTAGTTAAAGTAAAACTCTGTTTTTAGTCAGATCGACATTTTTAGATAAAGTCTTTTCAGCAGGGAAATTATTCGTAGCATTATTTTTTATATTTCATATTACTTCCGACATTCCGCACGTCAATTTATCAGGTTAAAAGTAGTATAAAAATTCCTGTATTGGCAGGTATTTCTGAATAAATTATCTTGATTGACCTTTCTCCAGAGTCATATTATCCGGAAAATATTCAGCATCAATACTCAATCACTTACCCAATTATGACTACTATTATTTTCTCCTGACTCCTGAACTCTGAATAGACATTTGGTAAAAATAAACTTGCCCTTTATTTGCTATAAACTAGAGTGTAATAACTCAAAAAATCATTTTTCGTGTTTTTTTTCTAAAAATATCTTCCCTGTTCTCTCCATACCTATTTCCTATTCCCTACTTTTACAAAAAGTCTATATCTTTTTCACGCCTATGTCTAATATATAGCAAGAAACGAATTGATTAGGACATAGATTAATAATGAACCGTAAGACAGATAAATACTTTTCCCACTTTTCCCTGTTCCCTACATACCTATTCCCTATTCCCTGCTATAGTTAAAAACCTTTAAATCCTAAACCTGTTTCTTTTTGCTGAGGATGAACCGTTTCAGCAAGTTGATTAATAGTAGTTTCGTTTTTATTCCCGACTTGACTCAATATAATTCCAACTAAAATAATAGCTCCCCCGATATAGTGAGCAGCGATGGGTTTTTCTCCTAATATTAAATAGGCTGCTATGACTCCAGCAATGGGGTTCAATGCACTGGCAATAGAAGCATCAGAACTACTGGTTTTACTTAATCCTTTTAACCACAAAATTTGACCTATTACTACAATAACTGCACTATAAACTAACATCCATTGCCATAAAAAAGGCGAAAATAGTTCCATAAAATGACCGCTTCCATAAAAATATAATGCGGCAATAAAGAAGATAAAACCTCCAAAACCATTACGAATAATATTAAAAAATCCTACCGGAATTCGATGAAGACGTGCTTTGCTAATAGTATTAGAAATTGCTGCAGCGACCGCTCCCATTGCTGCTAAAATTTCTCCGGAATTGATAGATATCATATTTATAGAATCTACTGAATTTTGTTCAAAACTTTGCAAAACTATAATTAAAATAACTCCGGCAAATGAAATAATTGCTCCAGTAATTTTCCACCGATTAACTTTTTCTCCTAGCAAAAAAATAGCTAGTGCTAAAGTTAAGGGAGGTTCAATACGTCCAATTAATATTACATTGTTAACCATTGTGCGAGAAAGTGCTTCAAATGAGGCAGCAGGAGATAGAGCACCAGCTAAGAATGCAACAGCTAACATACTTGCCCAATCTTGACTTGAAAATTGTTGAAAGTAACCTAGATTTAGCTGTTTTCTATAGATAATAATTAAAATTAATAGGGCACAGATATTTCCTACAAATAAAACATTACAAAATGAAATGGGATTTTCTCCAGGAAATTTTTCGGCACCAATTTCTGTTAATTGTTTTGTAATTGCGTTAGAAGAACCGAAAATAATGATTGCTAATAATAAGTAAATTTGTCCGGGGATTTTTTGCCAAAGGTTAGAGATATTTGCTATTTTTTGATTCATTTTTAACTATGGCTTGCTGATTAAATTTAAAAGTATTGACATCTAAAGACAAGTGCCTTTTTGGAGTCGAAAAAAATGCCTGGTATCACGTCTAAAACGCTTAAAAAGTTAGTATTTTAGGCTCATAGTTGGGCAGAAAAATCCCAAATTGACAATTCAAATCCGAATAGTTAAGGTAAAAATCCTCTCATGAGCAAGGAAAAACAAGAAAAATTTTTCATAATTATTCAGCCCATTTCGTTTTCACTCTGGAGGTAATTATTAATTATTAATTATTAATTATTAATTATTGAATCCTACCTCCTCGCTCATTCCCATTTCTCCTGTCTCCTGTCTCCTGTCTCCTGTCTCCTGTATAGCTGTCTCCTACCCCTACTAAAAGACTTTTGAGCACAAACCCTAACTAGAGTTTCCAAGATTGATGACAAGTCCAAGAGTTATTGGGATGGCGTTCATAAAATCGTAATTCCCATAATACCTCTGTTTGGGGATTGATAATTTTTTTTGCTATTTTTGCTAGTGTTTGTTGTTGTTCAGATGGAAATTTGTAGGCTAAACTGAGATGTAAATTATTTTTGAGGCGTAATTCATCAATACGAGTTTTTGAATTGGCTATATGAGCAAAGTTAGCAATCAATTTTTCTAGCCAAATTGATTTTAATTGGAGATAATGAAAGTCTGTTTTTAACTCCATATCTACAACAACTATAGGTGGCGCTGGGCAATTTTGACTAGTATTGTTTAAGGCAGTATCTAAAGCTTGAAGATAAATTGGAACTGCGGTTAATTGGTCGTGAAAAAAACCTGTTAAGGTACAGTGCGGCATATATTGATGTGCAGCATTTTCACTACATTCTGCACGAGTAGTGGTGAAATATTCTTCTAGTTGATTATTTAGTTCACCTACTGGGCAAGCATATACGATAAATTCTCGTAGCATCAGATTATAGATTAAATTGATTATTTTTGAGTTTACAGCAGAAGAAAGAAGGAAGAAGGAAGAAGGAAGAAGGAATAATCTTACCGAATAATTAAGGTTTAAAGCCTCTCCTTTAAAGGAGAGAAAAAATTTTCCCTACTGCGTCAATCCTCTTCTTTTCAAGCAGAGGTAATTATTAATTATTAATTATTAATTATTAATTGTTGAAGTTGTCTTAGTTTTAAGCTTTTGATTTGTCCTAACCTTTCCTTCGACTGCTATACAGCGCTTTTCAAATTGATGAACCACATCGTCACAAAAAAAATCGTGTAGGGGCGTTTTGCTCCGCAACATATAAAGCTGCAGCTTTGCGTTAGCAAATGGCCATTCGTCCCTACTTATTATTTGTAACATTCTTTTTTTACCCCTGGTATTACTCTCCTCTCCTGAATTCTGACTCCTGAATTCTGTTTGCGGAGCATTCCGTAGGAAATTCTGAATATAGAACTCCATTCCACTTTCCTCAGGAATGTTAGGCAAACACGAACAAAAACTTTCTTTTACTCTCCACTCCTGAATTCTGAATTCTGAATTCTGACTCCTGACTTCTCATATTGCAATTAAGAAAACTGTAGAGCTAGGGTTTCAGATATAGGTGTTTGAGGTAAGCAAGAACTAGAAGTTACATATTTATTAACTATTTCTAGAACTTGTTTTTCTCTAATTGGTTTAATGAGATAATCTGAACATCCTACCATTGTTGCTCTAACTCTACCTATTAACCGATTACTACTTGTTAAAATTATTACTGGTGTTGCTTTTAATGCTGAAATACGACGAATCTGAGCACAAATTTCATAACCATTTGCTATGGGCATGATTAAGTCTAGAAAAATCAGATCTGGTTTTTTTTCTATCAAGGTTATGATTGCTTTGACTGAGCTGTTAATTCCGACAAAATCAAAACTATTAGCAGTCATAATTTGTTTCATTTGATGACAAACTATTAGGCTATCATCTATACAAGCAATTAAAGCTTGATTTTTTTTCTTTTGGCTAAATTCTCTTTGTTTATATAACTGTAGATTTGTTTTTTGGAACTGGGGAAATATTATGGGAATATCTGGTAGTTTTGTCAGCTTGATTAATCCTTTTTGAATATGAGGCAAGAAAAATTTTGCTAGACGAAACTGGTCTGATTTTATCTGACTCGCCATATCTCTTAAACTACATTGACTGTTGATTAATTTGCCTAATTTAGTATAGAGAATGGGTGATATTTGTTCTTGGAATTGCTCTGGTTTATATAAAATAATCCCAAAATTAGGAGATAAATGTTTTAACCCTGAACTACTCCAGTTACACCAATTTTCTACTGCTTTTTTAAGAATAATTTTCGTGTCAATTAAAAGTCTTGGCCAACGCAGGATATTTGTCGTAATATTTGGTTCAATCTTATAACTTATTTGTCTCTGATTTTCCTGTTGTAATATATCAAATAGTACTTCTAAAACTATTGATTTAACAATCTTTTCAAACTGTTCTCTAGTAATTTGCTGTTCCTGAAGTAAACTACACAATAATTGATAAATCCAGCAATTATGATTATTATTAATTTGGAAAGGGTCTAAATTTATCGGATTAATTTTAACTTGATAGCGTATTATATGTTGTCGTAATTGTCGCCGAGAGTGTTCACAGCTATAACCCCAGACTATACGACCTCTAAAAAAGTAAAGACTCCACTTATCTATAGGGCTAGCTAACACATTCAAACTACCTGTAAATTGCTTTCTACTAATAGTTATTAGTCCATTGGTTAAACTCGGATTATTAATATTTGCAATGGATAACATAAGTTGTCTAAAATAGTAAAATTTGTATATATTTTTTATTATAAAATATAGTATACATAATATGATTTTTGATACTGGTATTTAAGATATTTTTAACTTTATAACAATAAAATACTGACAGTTTTGTAGATGTAGTAGTGAATTAAAATAATATTAGTTTTGGCTAAACTGAAACTTCTATTCCTTCGTTGCTTCCAAAAACTGATTCTCAAGTGAGATTAGCTTCAAAGACGGTTTTAGACTAATACTATTACGATCGTTAAATTTTGACCTAGCTACACAATTGCAAATAACTTATAAGCTTGTTTGATCTGATTTTTCTGGTGATTTAGGAGGATAATTTTGTAAATATCGCTTTACTACTGCCAATATTTTTTTCGGTTGAAGAGGCTTGGTTATATACCCTGTGGCTCCCACCATTTTAGCACGAACTCTATCGACCACTCCATCGTTTCCAGTGATGATAATTATGGGTATATTCTCAAAAATAGGTACTCGTCGCAATTGAGTGCAAATTTCATAACCATTAGCAATTGGCATCATTAAGTCTAAAAAAATTAGATCGGGTTTATTTTCAATAATTATTGGTAATGCTTTAATAGAATCTTGAATTCCGATAAATCTATAATCTGCCTTTTTCAGAATTTTCTCTAACATATAACAAATTTGTTTACTATCATCTACACAAATAATTAATTCTTGGACTTTAGCTGGAGCTTTCTTTTTATTTACATTGGGCTGTAATCCTGGACTTCCTTCAATACGTTGTTGATCTGGAACTGACTTAAGAATAATTAATTCATTACGCACATAAGGCATTAAAAATAAAGTTAATTGACGCAAATCTTTATTCATCAAAATAGCTATTTCTCTAAGAGTTCTTTGGCCATCGACTAATTTAGTGATTATTTGATAAGAGTTAGGTTTAGCTATTTGTTGTAACAATTTTTGTTTGATAATTTCAGGAACTAAATTAGGAGAATATTCAGTTAAATTAGACTGCTGCCATGCTAAAAATGATTTATGAAGAGTAGGAATTATAGCTTCAGGAGGAATGATTACTGACATTAAAATCAAGGATTTTTCCAATCCTTTTGGAGATAAATTATAAGCTAATAACTCTTGTGATTGCTGCTGTAAAATATCAAATACAACTTCTTTTATGTTCTCAATTATAACTGCTTTTACTTGATTTTGAATTAATACTTTTTTTCTAGATAAAATAGATAGAAGATGATAGTAATAATAATTAAGATCATTATGTTCTCGTAACTTCATATTAGCCAGAGAAATATTCGGGCAAAATTGATGCCAAATTCTATGAAATCTGCGGTTAGGATGTTCACCTCCAGTAGCCCAAACTAGACGACCAACACAAAAGAATATTATCCAACTTTTCTGAGAACCTTTTACTTCTAACTTCCCTGTAAATTGATCGGGAACCTCATTGAGCAACAAATTAAAAAGTTGATTTTTCCTATTTTCATTACTGTTCATTTTTCATACCAATTGAATCAAGAATTAGGGAAATAAAAATTAAAAACTATAGAATATAGATGTATCAGAAAATATTTTAGACTATTTTTGAGTACAGTATTCTAATTATAATCAAAATTATTTCCTATTTTCTAGTGAAATTTGTTGGCAATGTAAAAATGCGATTTTCAGAATTATTTTCCTGAAAAAAAAAGAATAAAAAAGCAGCAAATAAATCTATCATTTTATGTATTTCTATAATTTATTATTTTTTATTTTACACTGAAAAATTTTTTTTAAATAGTATTAAGTCCTACTCATCCGAAATCAACTCCCTAGTAAACAAAAGTTTCTCATAACAAGAATCTAAGAGAGACAAAATAGTACAAAATATCTTTTAAGAGCATATAGGGTGAGAACCATAATGCTAAATGGCCATATTAAGTTTGTATGGTCTTTAACTAGTGCAGGATGGCGGAAATAACTGACCAGTTACAAAATCCTAAAACAATTACAAATCAAAAATGATTGACTGTCAGATGTGCGTCTTACATTCTGAGGTTTCCTCAGAATTACGCACTCGATGCATGACTTTTGACTTTTGACTTTTTTAGAGGACTCCTACAGTGAAGAATTCCTATCTCTACCTTAGTTACTTGAGCGCGATCGCTATTATTCTTTTTCCAGTACCCACCATCACAAATATCCCGAATGTCTTGGCCCAAACTCCCGAAGTGGAAAGTTCGCCAGAATCTTCTGCCTCCAAGGCTGAAGCAGATAAGTTATTTGAAACAGGTGTGGAACAATTTCGGACAGGAAAGTTTGATGAGGCCCTCGAAAGCTACGAAAAAGTTTTAGCAATTCGTAAGGAGCTGGGGGACCAGGCCGGAATTGCCCAAACCCTAAATAATATGGGGGATGTTTATGTTAACCAAAGGGAATATGCCCAAGCTTTAGATGTTTTGCAACAAGCTTTAACTATTCGCCGAAAAATCAACGACCGTCCAGGGATATCGGAGACTCTTAATTTGATTGGTTTTACTTATCAACGACAGAGGGAATTTTCCCAAGCGTTAAATCTGCATCAAGAGGCTTTAGATATTTCTCAAGCTGTGAAGGATCGGCCAAACGAAGGAGAGTCATTACATAATATTGCTGCGGTTAAGGCCAGTCAGGGACAACTTGACCAAGCACTTGAATTTTATGAACAAGCGCTGACTATTCGCGAAGAAGTGGGCGATCGCCGAAATAGAGGACGTACTCTCAATAATATGGGGGTGGTCTACTTTCGGATGGGTAATTATGACAAAGCTTTGGAAACATACCAAAAAGCTTTAACTGTGCGTAGAGAAATTAATGATAATGCTGGAGTTGGTCGGTTATTAAATAATATAGGTTTTGTCTATCGGGAAAAGGGTGAAGATTCTGAAGCTCTTAAATATTTTCAGCAAGCTGTGGCGATGTTAGAAGGTATTGGCGACCAAAGAAGTGTGGGGCGAATTTATGGTTTTATGGGGAAACTTTATGAAAAGCAAGGAGAAGAAGATAAAGCATTAGAGGTTTATGAAAAAGGGTTAGAAGCTGCTAAAGTTGCGGAGGATAAGACTGCTCAATTAGAAGCTTTGAGTTATTTGGGTGATGCTTATTATGAGATAGGAGAAGATGCTAAAGCACAATCAATTTATGAACAAAGTTTAGCTTTTTATCAGGAAGCAGAAGATAAGGCAGGGGAAGGTAAAACAACTGTTGGTTTAGGGAAAGTTTATAACCGTTTGGGTGAAAATAATAAAGCAAAGCAATTTTTACTAAAGGCTTTGCCTATGAATAAAGAAGTAGGGGAAAAGTCGGTTATTGCTGCTAATTTTAATGCTTTGGGTGAAGCTTATTATAGTTCTGGCGATTATTCTATTGCTCTGAATTATCATAAACTTGCTTTGAATAATTTACCAGATAAGGAGGATAAAAATGCTGTTGCTGTGGCTTATAAAGGAATAGGAGATTCTATGTTTCAGCTCAGACAATATCCTCAAGCTTTAGAAAATTTAGTGCAAGCATTGGCAATATATAAAGAGAGTGAGGAAAGGGTTAAGGAGGGTAAGATTTATGAGCAGTTAGGCACTATATTGGTAGTTCAGGAAAAACCTGATTTGGCAGTGGTTTTTTATAAGCAAGCTATTAATTTGAATGAAGCTATGCGGAGTCAGGAAGGCGAGAAAAGTTTCTTAGAAAAGCCTGAAGAAATTTATCGGAATTTAGCAGGTTTATTATTACAACAAGAACGTATTATGGAAGCTCAACAAGTATTAGATTTGTTGAAAATTCAAGAGTTAGATAATTATCTAGGGAATATTAAGGGAAATGAGGCAACAGTAACGGGAGTTAAGTTATTAGCTGCTGAAGAACAAATCCTAACTGAAGAAACAACAGATATTTTAGAACGAGAGATTGACAAAAATAACTTAAAAGCGGATTTTCCAGAATTTAAGAATTTGCAAGCAAAATTACAAAAATTACCTGGAACAGTGCTATTTTATCCGTTGATTTTGGCAGATAAATTAGAATTGGTATTAATCACAGCAGAAGGCGACCCCATACACAAAACCGTAGAAGTAAAAGCAGAAGAAATAGAACAAGCGATCGCTGAGTTTCGGCAAACAATTTTGACTCCGGTTGGAGATGTCAAAGGTTCTGCGGAAAAACTCTATAATTGGTTAATCAAACCAATAGAAGATGAGTTAACTAAAGCAAATGCCAATACTATTATTTATGCACCAGATAATCAACTACGTTATCTTCCTTTAGCAGCACTTTATGACGGAGAAAAATGGTTAGTAGAAAGTTTTGGAGTGAATAATATAATTGCAGCTAGTCTAAGTAATTTTGAGGCTCAACCGAAAAATCAACCCCGTGTATTAGCAGCAGCTTTAACCGAAGGTAATTATCAAGTTCAGGTAGGAACTCGCCAAGTTGAATTAACACCAACAACAGTAAAATTAGTCGAAAATTTAGCAGAAACAATTCCTGGTACTCGTAAACTTGTTAACAGCGAATTTAGTTCTGAAACAACAATTAGTAGTTTTAATGACTACAATATTGTGCATTTAGATACTCCCGTTGTCTTATTAAATGAAGAAACAGGAAATGGGAAACCAGAAGATTCTTTTATATTATTTGGAGACGGCGATCGAGTGACTCTACGCGACATGGAAAATTGGTCATTACCAAATGTAGATTTAGTCGTATTAAGTGCTGCCGAAACTAACATTGGTGGACAAATAGGTAATGGGGAAGAAATAGTCGGTTTTGGTTATCAAATGCAAAATGCTGGAGTTGAAGCAATAGTTACATCTTTGTGGCGAGTTAATGATGATTCCGCTCAATTAATGAATACTTTTTACACAGTTTTACAAGAAGGAAAAAGCAGAACAGAAGCATTGCGGGAAGCTCAAATAAATATGATTACTGGAAAGGATAAAGAAGCAAATAATCCTTACTATTGGTCATCATTTATCTTGATGGGAAATGGATTTTAGGCGTTGTTGAATTAGTGTATGGTATTAATCTTAAATTACTTAGGAGTCAGGAGTCAGTCCTCAGGAGTCAGGAGGGAAGAAAACAGAAGAAAGAGGGAAGAAGGAAGAAGGAAGAAGCTTGATTAGTAATATCCTGCTGTTTGAGCTATTTCATAAGTCAAATGTAGTAATGACGACTGTTATTTCTCAGGACTTACCAATGAGGTACGAAAAAGTAGGATTTGAGATTGCTTTCCGTCCCTGAATGCTCCGCAAACCCTGTCGATCGCAATGACTAAAATACGTTGTAATGCGTAAGTACTAATATCTATAAATTAGAAACCCGGTTACTGAAATTAACCGAGTTTTTTTTGTGCATAACCTCTAATCAATCAGATATATGTTGATGTGAAAGAGGTTGAGGTTTCCTTTTATATAATAGAAGAAGAAAGAGAGAAGAAGGAATAAGAAAAAAGCTTGATTAGTAATATTCTGCTGTTTGAGCTATTTCATAAGTCAAATACAGTAATAGCGACTTTTATATCTCAAAGTAACAAGTTGCTGAGGACTTGCTGATGATGAACCTCAGACAGGAAAATGTTTTTCCCCTATTCCCTATTCCCTATTCCCTATTCCCTATTCCCTATTCCCTATTCCCTATTCCCTGCTATAGACATAAAAATATTTGTACTATCTACCCCAAAAAAACTATGTTACCTTCAAACTATCCTGAAAATTCTACCGATAATCTTCTTCCAGTTATTAATGCGAATAATATTTTTATCATACCCGAACAGTTAAATAGTTATAAAGAAGAAATCTTATCTGTTAATAATATCTTAACAGAACAGCTTACAGATGAAATAAATTTCCTCCCACAAATAAATAGTAATATTACTCCTGACCTAAAATATCACACTGAAGTTATCGAAAACCATTCCGAAACAGATTTACTAACTGGTGAATTAATTGACTCTCAGAGAATAGCTAGTCAAATCAACCAATTCCCACAGTCAGATAACACTTTGATAAACGCTCGCGATATTGGGGTTTTGAATACCAATCAAATTTGGAATGATATTGAAGCGAAAAAAGCATTTCCTTGTTCCTTTTTGCCTCTTCAGTTCTTCCTTCTTTCCTCAATAAATATTGCATAACCTCTAGGAATATAGAAATATATTCCAATTGAAGGGATAAATATCCTGATATTAGAGCAAACTTTTGACCAGGAAAAATGATTATACAATTAACAATAATCAGCATTGTGGATTGAATATCTTACGGGTTAATGTTTTATAGTAGTCGAAGCAAAGGTTAGGAAAGATCGAGAGCTTAAAACTAAGACAACGTAATACTTTTCCTTCTTCCTTCTTTCTTCTGCTATAAGCTAATATATCTGGATAATTGTTCATTTTTATTGATCTCAAATCTAAAAGTAAATGGTTACTGCTTCTAAATACTGGAGACAGATTAAGATTAATAGTTCCGGGTCTCGTCAAATCCTGGAAATTACAGAGGCAAAACAATTTTTTACCTCAATTTTTCCAGAATATATAACAGATAGTGAAATTTCGGACATTAATATTCAGCGTAAACTTTTAGCATTGGTGCAAGATAATTCAGATACTAATTTAGAGAGAAATTCTTTATTAGCAGAACGCTGTCTTCTCTGTTTTATATCTTGGCAAATTGATGGTGTTTGTCAACAATTAGCCGCAAATTTTGGTACAAATCATGGCTTTACTAGGGAAAATTTATTCCCTTATGTTTTGACTGATGATGGTAGAATCTCTAGTCAAAAAAATAAAACTTCTTCTTGTTCTTTTGCTCAAGAAATTCTCCAAAATTTCGACCCAAATCAAAGCAATTTAGCTAGCTGGACAACTAGAAAAGTTAAACAGCATCCTGAACTTAATAGTTTCTTACTAGAATGTGGAGTCTATTTAATTAGTGATTGGGCAATTCTAAATGATACTCCTCCCAAACAACTAGAGAAAATTTTCTCAGTATTTTATCATTTTACTGCTTTTGAAACTCAAGAAAGTCTGAAGATTTTATCAAGTTATCATGCTATTTATCGGGCGCAACGTCGCCAAAAAAGTTTATCAAGAGCAGGGAGAAAATGTTTGCCACCAACTACAGAACAATTAGAACAAATTGCTCAATTAATCAAAACTAAAACTGGTAAAAATATTTCTCCAAAGCAAGTATTGACTAAATTGCAAGACCTGGCTTCTCAAATACGAGAATATCGAATTTCTGTGAGAAGTGGTTCTCTACCGACAATACCATTAGATACTTCTAACCATAAATCTTTAGCTAATCAGATTTGTATTGTTCAAGAAGCTGATTCAATGGATGAACAGAATGAATTTTTGAGCAATTATAGAAAGCAATTTCTTTTAAGTTTAGATGATGCTATAGCTAAAGTAACAGATTCTTGGATACAATTACTAAAGAAAAGAAAAAACAAAAAAATAGAACAATTTATCCAAGGGTTACATCTATATCATTGTCAGGGAAAATCAATGACAGAAATTGCTCAAAATGTTGGCTTGAAAGCGCAATATCAAGTAACTCGCTTACTAAAATTAAAATCTTTTCGGGCTGATATTAAACAGGAATTATTAATTAGTTTGCGGGGTCGTATCTTAGAAATTGCTCAAGATTATGCAGATCCAAAACATCTAAAAACTATAGATAAAAAAATAGAAATAGCTCTAGATGAACAAATAAATATAGTCTTTAAAGAAGTAGAATCAGAGGGTTATAATTCTCAGTCTAGTTCTAAAGAAAATTTATTTGCTCAAAGAGTTTGTAAGCATATAGATAAATTCAATTATTGTAATTTATCATAAAACTTATTATCAAGGAAAACTTTCAATGAAAAATGAATTAACGAATCAATTAGAAGATTTGCTAGAATTTCAGGGTATTGCAACAGAATCTATTCATTTATCATTAGAAAAAGTTGAGCAAGCCATCCAAATTAGCAATCAAATTCCTAACGAATCACGACAATGGCAAACTTATTTGAATGGGTTAGCTTTGTTTGGATTTGAACAATGGTTAGAAGAACGAGGTACAGATAATTTAACAGTTAATTTAGCTGATGCTTCTATTTTTAATCCAGTTCTTTCTAACTCAATTCCAGCCGTTTGTAATCTGAATATTAATCAGTTTAAAGTTTGTCTAATTACTCAAGGTAGTTTTATAGATGAGGAAGTTAGTTTACCTAGAGCAGTAGTAGATTTACCAGAGTTCTCCCATCATTTATATGTAGTGGTGGAAGTACAAGAAGAGCTAGAAAAAGTTGTGATTAATAGTTTTATTTCTTATGCAGATTTAATGGGCAATAAAACACAGCTTAATCTACTGCCAGATGAAGATTGGAATTATCAAATTCCCTGGAGTTGGTTTGATACAGAAATAGATAATTTATTACTTTATCTTCGTTGTTTGGATATAGCAGGAATTGCCTTGCCAGAGGTACAACCTAAGTCAAATAATTTAGCTGCAGCTAAAGCTGAATTAACAAAATTATTACCTCAGCTATCCGCACAAAATTTATGGGAATCTTTTAACTGGGAACAGGGAAAAACTATCCTAACTAATTCTGAGTTATTAAATTGGATATATAATTGGCAATTGCAAATAGATATAGAGGAGGGGAATATTCCGAATAATTTAGTAGAAATTACAGAAAATTCAGAAAATTCTTTAAGTAGTCTGAGTAAATATTTACCAGATTTACTTAGTATCTTGACTGAACCTACAATTAATGTGGGGCGTTGGTTAAAGAATGAATTAGATGATTTTGCCAATGAATTATCCTGGGTTTTATTGCCAGAATTATCGGCACTATCTCCCATGAGAGGAATATCTTCTCCTACAGAAGAAATTGCCGGAATTATCAGAGAGTTGCCCAAAAATGGTGTATATATTCCTCCTCATGCTAGGGTTGCTTATCACGATTTATTATTAGCTGGAATTCCTTTAAGATTGTATGCTTTAACTTGGTCTTTAGTCTCAGATTCAACATTAGAATGGATGTTGCTATTAATATTAAGTACGCCTACAGGGATGGGTTTACCGGAAAAAATAAAATTGCGGGTTAGTGATGCAACGGGAATTTTAGTTGAACAGAAATTAAATTCCAATGAGGATGATTTTTATATATTTACTAATGTTGTAGGAGGTTGGAATGAGAAGTTTATTGCTACAGTTTATTTGACACCAGAAAATCAGGAGACTTTTCCTCCTTTTGAATTTAATCCATGATTTTGATCGGTTTGGCGTTATCAAATTTTGCAACAATAATGCTAAATCATTTTGAAGAAGGAAAAAGTGGATGGGATTTGTAGACAGGAAGTGGCAGGTCGAAGACTATCCCCAACCAATTATGGACGGTGGAGTATTAAACCTATAAAGAAAAACATAAAAGTTGTTGACGAAATTGAGTGGGCAAATAAATATTGAGTTATTCTAACTGAGAAAAAGTTTGCTACAAATTTTTAGGTGAGGAAACCTTCGGATAGACAACTTAAATGTATCAACTCATAGCATTTTTTTTAGATATTTATTATCTATTAATCAGTTTAATTGCGCATAGATCCAATTTAAACTGATGGGTCATAGGGAATAGTAAAGTTTTTAGCAATACTAACTAAATATTTAAGGGTTTAGCATCCTATACTGACTACTAATATACAGTTATAATTAGGCTCGTAGTTGGGCTTAAGCAATCATACTAAGAACTAGTGTAACAATAACCATTACAGTTTTTTTGATGGAAGCTAATTTCACAATTGATCCCAGATAAAATCTGTACAAATTATTTTTACATGACTCCTAAGTATTGTAAGGGCTAGAGCAAAACTATGAACAAAAACTTTATTATAAGTAATTATCCGCTAGCATAGCTCCCCGGAGGGGGCACATGATACAATAAGTAACAATTATTTTTGTACTACATTTTATCTCCACAATGTAGTGCAAATTTCTGCATAACCTGCCAACTTTGAGAAATAGAGTAGTTTACAACCGGAAAATTACCAGTATTGTTCTGGAGGAACTACTTATCGTGTCCACTGCTATCTATTCCGCAGAATTAAAACAACTATCTCAAACAGGCGATCGCTTATTCGATCTGGGACAATTTGAAACTGCATTAAATACTTTTCAGGAAGCGTTAAAAATTGTGCTCACATCTGAGCAACAAATAAATATTTTAAACCGTATTGGATTAGTTTATCGTCGTCTGGAAAAATATGATTGTGCCTTAAAATATCTCAATTTAGCCTTGCAACTTGCTCAAGAAATTGGCGAACAAAATCGAGTTGTAATGATTTTGAATGATATTGGCGAAACTTATTGTTTGTCTATAGAATATACTTCTGCCTTAAGATACTATGCTCAAGCTTTAGAAATTGCCCAAGATTTTTGTAATTTATTAGGAATGGGTATAATTCTTAATCATTTAGGCGAAATATACAATTTACTAGGGTTATTTGAACAAACTCTTAACTGTTGTCAAAAATCTCTAGAAATTTTCCATAAACTTGAAAGAAAATCAGAATTAGATAAATTAGCTTGCCAAACTAACATTGCTACAGCTCTTTATAATATAGGAGAAGCTTACTTATGGATCGGTCGATATACCCAAGCAAAAGAAATCCTAGAACTTACTTTAGCTATTCGTCAGAAAATTTGCAAAGTAACTTTGAATAAATTTAGTCAAACTACAGATGCTTTAGATAAAAATATTCTCCACAATAATTATCTTAATAGCAAAAAATCATCTCAAACAAACCAACTACTCCAACAAGAAAAAATTTGCTTCAGTCAAAGTATTATCTCCCAATATAGAGCAGAATTAGCCAATACTATGAATTTAATCGAGAAAGTTTATTGCCATATAGGTCAACAGCAAAAAGCAGAGAAGTATCGTCAAGAAAAACTTGAAATTTGGGAAAGTTGTGGTGAAAAATCTTTAATCTACAATACCTATATTTTGCCCTTTTATTTAAGATTTCCTTGTCATTATGCGTGAAAATAAATTATCAGATTAGTTGGCAATACTATTACTTATGCTAGTATATAATCTATCCGTGCATTAATCAAAAAGTTCGGCGTTGGTCAATCAAGAGATGAAACTTTAAGAGTAGTCTGTTTCTGATACCTCTAAATATTTTACCAAAGTAAGTGATGGGTCTCACCCCTACTAAAAAATCATCTTACCAATTACCAACGCCAAAAGTTCAGTATTGTCAGGGAGCAATATTATGAAATCTTATGCTAGCCATCAAAATGAATTGAAATATCTATTTCAAACAGGCGATCGCTTCTATAGTATAGGTCAACTAGAAACTGCATTAAAAAATTTTCAAAGAGCTTTAGAAATTACTAGATTAATTAATAACCAGGAAACAAGACTCAATATTGTCTATAGAATTGGATTAGTTCACCGTAAAATAGGAGAATATTCCAATGCCCTTAAATACCTAGAACTAGCCTTAGAACTAGTAAAAAAAATAGGAAACGAGGCAAAAATTGCCACTATATATAATGAAAAAGGAGAAATTTATTATCTTTTAAAAGAGTATAGTAATGCTTTGAAGTGTTATTCACAAGCTCTAATAATATTTAATAAATTCAAAGATATCGTAGGTATCGGCAAAACAATTAATCACATTAGCACGATTTATAATTTAACTGAATTATCAACTCAATCCCTAGAGTATTCTCGCAAATCTTTAAATATTTTTCAAAAGCTTGCTCAATCGGCAAAAAATGATAAATTGACAATTAAAATCAACGAATCAATTGCACTGCATAATATGGGAGAAGCATATTTTCTAATCAGTAGACCTCGCCAAGCTCAAGCCTTTTTAGAACTTGCTTTAGAGATTCGGAAAAAACTCTGGGAAGATTCTCTAGATCGGTTAGCATTAACAATAGATAATATTCCTAAAATAGAAAAAAATCATTATTCTAGCTATGTATATCCTCAAAAAATGGCAACTTATGAACAGAAAGAAAAAGATGGATTTCGCAGAAGTATTTTTGCTGAATATGGTAAAGATTTAGTAAAAACTCTTGATTTAATCGAAAAAGTTTATAAAAATCTAGGGCTAGAGAGACAAGCGAATAACTATCATCAACAACGGATAGAAATTAGTGAAAAAATTAATAGTAATTCTTGGTTAGTTACAACTTAAGCTGAAGTAAGATTATAGCAAATTCAAAAAAAGTCGATTTCTTAATCTGTAGTTCCTACTCAATTTTTTACAACTTTACTACCTCTGATAAATTGCAAAAGTTATAAGCTTTTGAGCATTTAAAACATATATTCATTTTTTCTTAAAGGCAACAGGTATATCGCTACGCGTAAGTCAGAAGTTAGAAGTTAGAAGTCAGAATTAATCCCGGACTGACTTTGAGCATTTATAAATTTCCTAACTTATTTGCGTAGTGCTATAATACCAGTTTGATAAATGTTTGCTACAAATAGATAGGATATTTCTTAGGAGTCAGAACTCAGAAGTCAGAACTCAGGAGTCAGAATGAATGGCTTTAATAGCAGTTTTTAGGTCTGAATTTATCTTTTTACTCCAAGAGATATCTTTTATAAAGTAGGGGCGTTTTGCTCCACAATATGTAAACTAGAGAGCTTCTACGTTAGCAAATGGCCATTAGCTAGCTCACAACTACGTTAACGCCCTTACTGCCCCTATTATTGGTCACATTCTTTTTTGACTCTTAGTATAATATCAACAGGACTTACGCACAAGACGAAATTATACACCATTTCTACGGGTGAACGGCCGTTCACCCCTACCATAAGTGGTAGTTATGCGTAAGTCGTAATCATATCAAGTCTAATTAATTGACCACACTAAAAATTTTCTGCTCTTTCTCCTGTCAAATTTCTCAAACCTACTGCTATTAAATGTTGCCTGTTGCCTCAGACCTTAGTATCATTTTTAACAGATGTTTGCGTAGTATTTCCAGACCGAAAGGAGACCGACTAATTGCGCACTCGATGCCTGACTTTTGACTTTCAATTGCCCATAACCCTCTATATTTGACAAATATTAAGTCTTTTTACCATGGCAGAAAATAACTTTTCTAACTCCATAAACCATACCCAGTTTCCACTCATAGCAAACATTGCGGGTAAATGACCATAAGGTGCTTTTTCTAAATCAAATATTAAGTTATCGTGATTAGTCCAACCAATTATTGAATGCCAACCCAAGCGATCGCCCAATTTTTCATAAGTTAAAAAAAATGTTTGAGTAGGCAAATTTTCCCAAATCTCTTTTTGTGCAGAAAAACCAAACTTACTATTTGAATATTTTACCCAAAGTTGATTAATAGTCCGTAGATCAGTGCAAGGTAAATTATTAATTGAATTAATATTTAATTTATCTCTATTTTCTCTATTAGTGATTTTTAACATTAACTTTGCTGTTTCTATATCTGCTTCTCGCCATTTTTCAGTAGCCAATAAATCACACAATTTACTATAATCAACTCCCCTTTCTGAATTTAAGTTTACTTCTAGAATAGATGAAGAGTCTACCAAATTACTTACCTGTTTTTTAGGTAGTGAAACATCAACATCATTAAGTTTAATCAATGCCATAATTTCTGTCGCTGACTGAAACCTTTTCTTCGTTGCTCCGACAATCATCCGGTCTAATATATTGCCCAAACGATCGCTAATAGGAGAAATTAAAAAATCTCGCCATACCCAATCATTTTCACTTACATCAAACAATTCAAACGGTTCAACTTGAGTCAATAAATGAATACAAGTCACACCCAAACTATAAATATCACTAGCAAAAATTGACTTCCCAATAGCTTGTTCCGGCGCAGCATATCCAGCAGAACCAATAACTGTTCCCGTCACCGCCAAAGCAGTACGAGTTGCAAACTTTGCTGCCCCAAAATCTACTAATACTAATTCACCTTTTTTCTGGGAAGATATAGGTTGCTTAATAATATTACCCGGTTTAATATCCCGATGAATTACCTTTTGAGAATGAATAAATTCTAATACTGGCAATAAATCATTTAATAACTCCCAAATCTGAGTTTCATTAAACGCCCCTACTGTTTCTAACTCCTGCTGTAAATTTTGCCCCTCAATAAATTCTTGAATTAAATATTGACGATTATCTTGAGTAAAAAATGCCAGTAATTCAGGAATTTGAGGATGTTTTCCTAAAGCTTCTAATCTCACTGCTTCTTTAGCAAATAATTCTGCTGCTTTTTCCATATTTTGTTGATATTGAACTTCAGGAAAAAACTGCTTGATTACACAAAAAGCTTGAGATGGTTTAAATTCATCTACTGCTTGAAAAGTTCTACCAAAACCACCTTGACCAATAATTTTAATGGCAAGATAACGTTCTGCTAAAAGTAATTTTGACCCACATTGCTGACAAAATTTTGTATCAGAAGGATTTTGATTTAGACATTCAGGATTTAAACATTGACTCATAATTTAAACCAGTTATATTATCTGCCCCCTCCGTGGGAGCTACGCTATCAGATAATTAGTTATAATAAAATTTTTGTCTGTAGTTTTGCTCTAGCCATTTAAATACTTATCTTATTGCTTAAGCCTAACTACGAAGCCGTATTATAACTGTTATACCTAACATAATATTACATAAAAGAATATTACAATATTTTGATTGTAGGGAAGACAAAACTCTCACCAATGATTCTAAACTAATATATATAATTTCTCAAATAGATGAGGTACACAACTTTTTAATTTTTGGTAAGAGAGAAGAAGAAACAAAGAAAAAATACCATATTTTATTAATATGAAAACCCCTATAGTAGTCTTATATCATGTCCCCTTGAATATTTATAAATAAGGGAGTAGGGACGTTCATGCAACCTTTGTACGCAGTAGAGATAATAGAGATATTTACCCTGTGTAAAAGCATAGGTTTTTTCATCACTAATTATCCGGACTTAATATTAAATGATTTATCTTTTTCTTTTGGGTTTAAGAGCTGGTTGATCAACTTAGTTAAAAGTCTTACATCACCTAGCTTTCAGGAATTTTGGAACTAAAGGATGATAACTCGCCAAACCTAAGTATAGCCAGACACTCAGCCTCTTAATATTTACTTGATAAATCCGCTGTAATGCCCCGCCGTCTGGGTGTTTACAAGCTTGTTAGGATTTAAGTCCCCATCCACTTTTTCCTTCTTTCTTCTTCCTTATTTAAGCAACCAATTTTCCTTGAGCAACCATGATAACTTTACCACCAACTAATACTTCTATTCCTTCTACTTTTTTCTCTGCTTGTAACAATAATAAAGAAGGTCGATTAATTTCATATCCCTGTTCGACCCTAATATTAACTTTTGCCTCACCAAAATAATTATACTCAGCTAAATATCCTGCTAAACAACCATTAGCACTGCCCGTTGCCGGGTCTTCAGTAATTCCTAAATATGGTGCAAACATTCTCACACTTAAATTATTAATACTATTGTATGTCTCAGGGCAAAATATTAAAATTTCTGTAGCTTTTGCTATCTGAATAAACTGATAATATTTATCCAAATTTACTTGAGCTTTCTTCAATGCTTTGAGATTTTTCAAAGGCACAATGATAAAAGGTATCCCTGTGGAAACTTCCTGAATAGGAAACCTCATATCTATATCACCCACATCTAAATTTAATACCTCTGCTAAAGATTCAATTTGATGTTTTTGAGCAAAAGTAGGCATATTCTGAGCCATCCATAAAACTTCACCTTTCCAACTCACAGCAATTTGTCCTACACCCAGATTTAAAATTACTTGTTCCACCGAATTTTTAATAATTTCTCGTTGAATAATATAGGCAGTTCCTAATGTTGGATGACCAGCAAAAGGTAATTCTTGAGTAGGAGTAAATATCCGCACATCATAACCATTATTTCGTTGTGTTGAAGATAAAATAAAAGTAGTTTCTGAATAGTTCATCTCTCTGGAAATTTGCAACATTTCATTATCAGAAAGATTCTCAACTTCAGAACCTGTAAATACAGCCAGTTGATTACCAGCATATTTAGTTTCAGCAAATACATCTACAATGTAAAATTTCATAGTATTTTGTTACCTTTAGGCTTATATAACTCATTTGGTATCTTTATTGGCGATTCAGTTTTTTGACAGGAGTCAGGAGTCAGGAGGTGGAGGGAAGGAATATGGGAAAAAGGTTGAAAAATACCTCCCACCTTCCCATCTCTTTTTAAATAGATCTCAAATGGGTTCTATATTCGATCTAATTTATCAGATCGTCAAAGTTTGTAGCTACAGAACACCTAGACCGCGCAAATCGGGTGGAAAGAAAAATATTTTTCCCTTAAATATTAGTTATATTAAAAGAAACTCACTCAAAGGTCTAACCATATATCAGTCTATGGTTCGGAAAGTAGGAGTATTAGCGCTAGTATATGCTTCAATTTTTGGTAGTCCTGCTCGCGTAATAGCAATATAATTCAAATAGGTTAATAAAGTTAAGTTTGTGGAGAGCAATTGTCCTGAGTGCCAGTCTACTAAAATCATTAAATATGGACATACCCACGATGGTAAACCTCGTTTCCGTTGTACTCATTGTGGGCGACAGTTTGTAGAAAATCCTACCCGAGGACCTATGGATGAAGCAACAAGAATCATGATTGATCAAATGTTGCTCTTATAGATTAGCATTGGCAGCGATCGCTCTGATTAATATCATGTTCCCCCTCCGGGGGAGCTACGCTAACGGACGGGTCAGTTATAAATAAAATTTAAGGACTGACAGTACCGACGGTATCAAATAAATACTGAAATTGTCTTTACTTTTCTCCAATATTTCCTCTTTTTCTCAAATATTTCCTCCTGACTCGGTCGTTCCCCTCCTGGGAGGGGGAGGGGCGAGGGGTGGGTTGACTCCTGAGGACTCACAACATTTATTTATAAGTATTCAACCGAACATGATATAACTGGTGTTTCAACAAAGTTGGTTGCAGATTTACCTTCACCAGAAGTATGACTTGGTTCCTCCACAGGTTGAGGTTAGTCACAAAAAATTGGCCAACAGACAATTCAAATGGATCAAATGTGGTGATTTGTTGGTGCAAAAAGTAATCAACAATGGATTTGGTTAGCAATGGATGTTGAAACTCGTGAAATTGTGGGAGCAGATATTGGCGATCGCTCTCAACAATCAGCTCAAAATCTTTGGCACTGTTTGCCAGGGGTCTATGGTCAATGTGCAGTCTGCTACAGTGATTTTGGGGAAGCTTACGAGATCATACTACCATCAATGCGACATCAAGCTCTGGGCAAGGAGACTGGTAAAACAAGCGATATAGAAAGATTTAACAATACCATGGGACAGCAACGTATCGGACGGTTAGTACGAAAAACCTGATGGTTTTCTCAAAAATTAAGTAATCACATTGGAGCTATCTGGAATTTTATACATCACTATAATGCCACAATTTGTTGACCATTACTATGTAGGACTACCCAATTTTTTTACTAGCCAACCATTGATCGATATTATCTGCTCCTAGCTGCACTTCCAACAAAGCATTTTTTTCAAATTATCCAGAATTAATTCACGGACAACTTGATAGCTATAAAAAGCAGCAATACTAACTACAACAGTAGTACCTGCAACCAACAAACGTAACAGAAAACTACGAGTCGATTTCTTGTCTTGTAGATGATTTTTCCACCAAATACTTAACCTTTGACAAAGTTTTATTGCTGGTAGTTACTCTGTTCTAGTCATAGCTATTTTATTCTAGTTGATTGAATCAAATCATTAGTTTTTTAAGCACCTTAATTCACTATAATTAATCAGCCTGATTTTTATTATACCAACTTGGTCTGCTCAAAAATAATAACTTTGTAATGGTAATAGAAATAAATTCTTAATTCATCTATCATTTTTGATGATATATCATTCTCATTTTAAAATTATATTTATTGGTAATTATCCTATAACTACTAATAAAATTTTGATAGATATTAGGATATATAAGTCATCAGTCACTAAGTCATAACTTCAAAAAAATTGAAGTTAATTTGAATTATTATTTAACTGTAGACAATCTATGTTCTAATTGCGATAGCACTTCTTAAGACATATTATCATAAAGAAAATAAATTGCTCTTAAATTCTCAAAAGAGTAGTATAAAATTAATATCTAAAAACCAAAAACTTGATTATGAACAGCTCATTTTTGAATCGTCTCCATAGCCCAGAACGCCCAGTAATCGTCTTTGATGGGGCAATGGGTACTAACCTACAAGTGCAAAACCTAACCGCTGAAGACTTTGGCGGTGCAGAATATGAAGGTTGTAACGAATACCTTGTCCATACTAAGCCAGAAGCCGTAGCTAAGGTCCATCGAGATTTCCTCGCAGCAGGTGCCGATGTGATAGAAACTGATACTTTTGGTGGGACAAAAATTGTCTTAGCAGAATACGATTTATCAGACCAAGCTTACTATCTTAATAAAACAGCAGCCGAATTAGCAAAGTCTGTTACTGCGGAATTTTCTACCCCAGAAAAGCCTCGATTTGTGGCTGGTTCAATGGGACCAGGAACTAAATTACCTACCCTCGGACATATTGATTTTGACACCTTAAAAGATGGTTTTACGGAACAAGCAGAAGGTCTTTGGGATGGGGGAGTAGATTTATTTCTTGTAGAAACTTGTCAAGATGTTTTACAAATAAAAGCTGCTTTAAATGGTATAGAAGAAACCTTTGCTAAAAAAGGTGAACGTCGCCCCATCATGGTGTCAGTAACTATGGAATCTTTTGGCACTATGTTAGTAGGTTCTGAAATTAATGCTGCTGTGACAATTTTAGAACCTTATTCTATTGATATTTTAGGATTAAATTGTGCCACTGGTCCGGATTTAATGAAGGAACATATTCGTTATTTATCGGAAAATTCTCCTTTTGTTGTTTCTTGTATTCCTAATGCTGGTTTACCAGAAAATATCGGCGGACAAGCTCACTACAAATTAACTCCTATAGAGTTAAAAATGGCATTAATGCACTTCGTTGAAGACCTAGGAGTACAAGTTATCGGTGGTTGTTGCGGTACTCGTCCAGACCATATTAAAGCATTATCTGAAATTACTGAAACTCTCACACCAAAAGAACGAGAATATAACTATATTCCATCAGCAGCTTCTATCTATTCTTCCGAAACTTACGAACAAGATAACTCCTTTTTAATTGTTGGGGAAAGATTGAATGCTAGTGGTTCTAAAAAATGTCGAACTTTACTCAATAATGAAGATTGGGATGGTTTAGTTGCCTTAGCAAAATCTCAGGTAAAAGAAGGGGCACATATTCTTGATGTTAACGTTGATTATGTGGGGCGCGATGGGGTTAAAGATATGCACGAATTAGCATCTCGCTTAGTCACAAATGTTAATTTGCCTCTGATGTTAGACTCGACTGAATGGGAAAAAATGGAGGCTGGTTTAAAAGTTGCTGGCGGTAAATGTTTGCTCAATTCTACTAACTATGAAGATGGAGAACCTCGTTTTTTTAAAGTATTAGAATTGGCAAAAAAATATGGTGCTGGTGTGGTAGTTGGAACCATCGATGAGGATGGCATGGCTCGGACGGCCGATAAAAAATTTGAAATAGCTAAACGAGCTTATGATGCAGCAATAGAGTATGGCATTCCTGCCCATGAATTGTTCTTTGATACTTTAGCTTTGCCAGTTTCTACAGGTATTGAAGAGGATAGGGAAAATGGAAAAGCCACAATTGAATCTATTAAAAGGATTCGAGAAGAATTACCAGGTTGTCATATAATGCTTGGGGTTTCTAACATTTCGTTCGGTTTAAATCCCGCAGCAAGACAAGTGTTGAACTCGGTATTTTTGCATGAAGCAATGGCAGTAGGTTTGGATGGTTCTATTGTTAGTGCCAGTAAAATTTTACCCATGTCAAAAATTGAACCAGAACATCAAGAAGTTTGTCGGAAACTAATATATGACCAACGGGAATTTGATGGGGATATTTGTACTTACGACCCTCTGGCTGAGTTAACAACAATGTTCCAGGGTAAAACAACTAAAAAAGACCGTTCTGCTACACAAAATTTACCAATTGAAGAACGTTTAAAACAACATATTATTGATGGGGAACGTATCGGTTTAGAGGATGCTTTGGCAATAGCTTTAGAAAAATATCCGCCATTAGATATTATCAACGTCTATTTATTAGATGGTATGAAAGTAGTGGGAGAATTATTCGGTTCCGGACAAATGCAATTACCATTTGTATTGCAGTCTGCTCAAACTATGAAAGCAGCAGTTGCTTATCTACAACCTTTCATGGAAACAGAAGAGTCAGGTGAGGATAATTCTAAGGGAACTTTCTTGATAGCGACAGTGAAAGGAGACGTTCACGATATTGGTAAAAATCTCGTGGATATCATTCTTTCCAACAACGGTTATCGGGTAATTAACTTAGGAATTAAACAACCAGTTGATAACATTATTGCTGCTTACCGCGAACACAATGCTGACTGTATCGCCATGAGTGGTTTATTGGTGAAGTCAACCGCATTTATGAAAGATAATTTGGAAACATTTAACGCAGAAGGTATTACCGTACCCGTGATTTTAGGTGGTGCTGCTTTAACTCCGAAATTCGTTAATGAAGATTGCCAAAATACTTACAAAGGTAAAGTCGTTTATGGTAAAGATGCTTTCTCTGATTTGAATTTCATGGATAAATTGATGCCAGCAAAATCAGAAAATCAGTGGGATGACATCAAAGGTTTCTTGGGTGAGTTAGCAGAAGAAAATGGTAACGGTAATGGTAATGGTAAGGTTCATAGTAATGGTAATGGTAAAGTTGCTACTGCAGAAAAAGAGGAAACTAAACCTGCTGAACCAGTTGTGGTAGATACTCGCCGTTCCGATAAAGTAGCAGTAGATATCGATCGCCCGACTCCTCCATTCTGGGGAACTAAGTTATTACAACCAGAGGATATGCCATTTGAGGAATTATTCTGGTATTTAGATTTGCAAGCGTTGATGGCAGGGCAATGGCAATTCCGTAAACCTCAAGGTCAACCACGGGAAGAATATAATGAGTTTTTAGCGGAGAAAGTTTATCCTATTCTGGAAACTTGGAAATCACGGGTAGTTAATGAGAAGTTGCTGTATCCCCAAGCAATTTATGGTTATTTCCCTTGTCAATCAGAAGGAAATACACTTTTCATTTACGACTCCGACGAAATGAATAAGACTGGTAAAGCAACAACAGTTGTCACCAGTTTTGAATTTCCACGGCAAAAGTCAGGACGACGGTTGTGTATTGCAGACTTCTTTGCTCCCAAGGATTCCGGAATTATTGATGTGTTCCCGATGCACGCTGTAACAGTAGGAGAAATAGCCACTCAGTTTGCTCAGAAGTTGTTTGCTGCCGATGAGTATACAAATTATTTGTATTTCCACGGTATGGCGGTACAAACTGCCGAAGCAATGGCAGAATGGTTACACGCTCGGATTCGTCGGGAGTTAGGTTTCGGTGCAGAGGATGCAGATAATATTAAGGATATTCTCAAACAGCGTTATCAAGGGTCGCGCTATAGTTTTGGTTATCCTGCTTGTCCGAATATGCAGGATCAGTTTAAGCAGTTAGACTTGTTGGATACTAAGAGGATTGATATGTATATGGATGAGAGCGAGCAGTTGTATCCTGAACAGTCTACTACGGCGATCATTACTTATCATCCAGTGGCGAAATATTTTAGTGCGTAGGTAGTTAGGAGGAGTCAGGAGACAGAAGTCAGGAGACACAATGAAAGAAGGAGTAGAGTAGTAGGGTGCGTTACACTTCGTTAACGCACCGCCAAACTATAAACTTTTTGGTGGGTTAGCGTCAGCGTAACCCACCCTACCCGCTTCTTCATTTACTAGAATAATCAACCTATTGGTAACATTGTTTGACAGAAAAGATATGCAAAAAATTAAAATCAAGCTAGTTACTCTCGGAAACTTAAAATACCCAGTTGATTTTCAGTTTATAAAAAAGTGGAAGTCAAAAATTTTTAGTGCTGAACATCTCGATCAAATACAGATTTTACCAGAAATGGATGGTGAAAAATGGTCGTATACTGATAAATTACTCGCAAATTTAATTAAGTCAGATAAAAATTATGACTTTACAGTTGGTATGATCAACTATCGTTTAGAAAAGAATTACTATGTTAGAAGAGTGGGAAAAGATTTATGTATGCTTTCGTTATATGAAACAGCAGAAATTATTCATGATGCAAATTTGACTATTGAAAATTTTATCATCCGTAATCTTTATGAATTCTGCTCAATTTACTTAGAATATGGTAGAGATGCTTCTTTAGTTGAATATAGTGTAGCTCACGATGAAACTCGCAGTTGCTTATTTGATATGTGTGGAAACAAAGCTGATCTTGTTTTTTCTACTGCAAGACCTAGAATTTGTGAGCCTTGCAAAGCTAGAATAATGCAGTCTCAGTTATCCAATGAATTTATCTCAAATATAGAAAAAGAATTATGTCGTATTAGAAAATCCTTGTACTATAGATTGACAGATTTCATTAAGGGAAATCTCATATTAGCTATTACTATTACTTCTATGAGTGCTATTTTACTTAGTGTAATTGCAAAGGTTATTTATGATGTCTTTAAATCGTTATTAATTCCTTCTTTGTTCCAAGGTGAGCAGCAAGAAAAGATACAATTTCTTACACCATCTCAAAGGCAAGAAAGTTTGTTAAAGTCTGAATGAATACAATCAATTTTATACTAAATGTAATAGGGAGTATATCAGCCATGTCAGACAAAAAAAGAATTAGTATTTCCGGTGTCAAATATCTGGATATAACCAAAATAACAAGTTTGGTATTGGTATCAGAAACAAAGGAGAAATTATAGATTCAAAGTTTGCTCGAACAATCGACGAATCTCAGGAACAAAATTTAGCACAAGCAGCAAAAGAGATTCAATAATTATTAGAGCAACTAGATAAAACTTAGACGTCAGATACAACGATTAACAGAATGAAAATTGCTACAAGAGTAATTACACAAATTGATAATAATCCAACTAAGGCAGAAAGAATATTAAGTGCGGTAAAAGCTGCTGGAGTTGCTCCTGTTGAACAATTACTTAATCACTCTGCTATTAGCTTTGTTATTGCAGCGTTAGAAGACTGGCAAAAAACTAAATAAGTTAAATAATTTTAAACGTTTCAATATAGCAATTCTAAATAGGTTGTAATATTTGATCGTAGGAGTTTGGTATCTAAACCCAAGTGCATTAGGGATTTGGAAACCAAACCCCTACAGTTTTTTTCACAAATCATTTAGGATTGCTATAGTCTAATTTAGTGTGGGCAATATGCTCACCTTTTCTACACAGCGCTTTTGACGATTAGTAGACCACAAAGTAGGGACGTTGCATGCAACGTCCCTACAGAGTTATCATTTTCTTAATGTTGTTCATTTACATTTAAAGGAGACAATAAATATGCCAGAACTAAAAATTAAATGTCAACATCCAGAATCATTAAAAATTTTCTTAAAAACAGCAGTATAAAAAGAATTACAGTCTTTGTCTGATGGTATTGAACAAACCAAACAAAGATTGCAGAAATTTGAGACTAAATATCAGTTATCTACAGAAGAATTTCTCAGAAGATATGAAAATGATGAATTTACAGAAACTCTAGAATTAGATGAATGGATTGGAGAATCTTGGATGCTGAAAAATCTCTGTGAAGAAGTAGAAAATTTAAAGGTGGTTGAGTTTGTTAATTAAAGATTATGTTCAAGAAATTCGTGAAGTAATTAAATAATGAAGGAGGTAAATATGCCAGAACTAAAAATTAAATGTCAAAACCCAGAATCATTAAAGATATTTTTTCAAGATATGGTAAAAAAAGAATTAAGCTTAATATCCAGTAGCATTAAACGTACAGAAAAACGACTCTTAGAATTTGAAGCAAAATATCATTTATCCACAAATGAATTTCTACAAAAATATGAAAATGATGAATTTGAAGAAACTTTAGAATTAGATGAATGGATTGGAGAATCAATAATGTTAGAGCGATTAAGGAAAGAATTAGAAATATATAAAGGAGTTGATTTTGCTGATTGAAGAATATTTTCAGCTAGTTAATGAAGCTCTTCAGACATTTTCAATAATTCAAAATTTTACATTTAATCCCAAAAAACAAGGTACTTATCAAGGTTTTATTCGGGGATAAACTAGATTTAAAGACGATTCAATGCTTTACTTTCGCGAGTTTGTAGATGTAAAAATAACTGTAGAGCGTGATATGTATTCCTACCAATATATGACTGCCTCAAATAATCTGATTTTTCGTTATGACAATACTAGACACCATAAAAAGCTCAATTTGCCAAATTTTACTCACCATAAACATGATGGAAGTGAAGAAAATGTTATTTCCTCAAATGCTCCTATTTTAGTAGATGTATTGCAGGAAATTGAAAGTTTAGGATAAGCATTGCAATTCTGAGACAGAGTAATTTTAACGAATTAATATACAAAATTAATTGAGGTAATTAAACATGAAATTAACAGCTACAGAAAAAGGCTTATTAATACCTAAAGAATTGTTAGGAGAAAGCCAAGAGTTTGAGATTATTCAAGAAAATGGAAAAATTATGATCACGAGCATCAAAAAAACACCTTCCATTTGGGATTTAGGTAAAAATCCTGTGGAATGTGATGTAGAAGATGGCACAATTAATCACGACCGTTATCTGTACAATCAACAATGAAAGAAATCTATTTTTGAGATACTAGCTATATTTTGGCTCTAGAAATAAAAAATGAAGATGCTCATCAACAAGTATTACAAAATTGGGATTTTTTAGCAAAATATCAGCCTTTTTTCGTAACAATAACTCAATATTTCATATAAGTCCTGGACAATGGCTTTGTTGCATGAAAGTGCTAGAAGCATTATAAAACAATGGTTTCTCAATAAAATCTATAAATGATCAAGTGCTGCCCTATAAGGGTTTCAGGATATTAGTGCAACAAAGCCTTTAGAAATAGAAAATTCTAGTACAGCAAAGTTTTTAAGAATTAGACATCTCCAGAAAAGAGGGAGTAGGAAGTAGGTGGAAAAAATTGATGTATATAGTGCGATAATTGATTTTATTTTTGATTATTGGAGATGTCTATTGGTATAATAATGTATCAATCAGATTATCGAAAACAATAAATACTTTTATGTTTGAAAAGACACGCAATTTTTTAGAAAGTATCAATTTACCATCAGGGGATCAATATAGCCTTCACAGTTCCGAAAAACGATTTCCTGACGGGTCACATTTTGGCATTGAGGTGCCAACAGTTAATGATATTACAACTGCACAGGCACTTTTAGAAGAATGCAAATATTTAGGTGTGACTATTAACCGAATGATAGAAACCTATGGTATGTTTCGCCACACTGCTGCTGAAATAAAATCTTTCGTGAAACTATGCCAAGACTATAGTTGTGAATTAGTTATGTCAACAGGGCCACGAGCAGTCTATGACACTAGCGCAACGGCTAAGTGTGATGATGGAAAAAGAATTGGGTATCGTTTAAGAGGCCAAGAGCAACTTGTGCGAGCTATTGAAGATATCAAGCGTGGTATTGAGCTTGGGGTGCAAAACTTTGTTATCTATGATGAAGGACTACTATGGACTCTAGGTAAAATGCGTGCAGCCCAGGAATTACCTGGCCACATTAGATTTAAAGTGTCAGCACACTGTGGCCATGCTAATGCTGCTGCCTTAAAGTTATTAGAAAGCATTGGAGCTGACAGTATTAATCCCGTTCGCGATTTACAACTTCCGATGATTGCTAGCTTACGCAGCGCAGTTAATATTCCCATTGATTGTCACGTTGATTGTCCACCATCTTCCGGTGGGTTTGTTCGCTCCTATGAAGCAGCAGAAATTGTGAGGATAGCTTCCCCAGTATATCTGAAAACAGGTAACTCCGTTCTTTCCCGTCATGGTCAAGGAACTAATGCCCAAGATGGCAAAGCAATGGCCAGACAGGTTGCAATTGTATCCGAAATGATGCAAAGATATTTTCCGGAAGCTATTCAATCTCCAAACAAACAAAAAAAGAAATAAATCAGGAGTGACGATTATGAATCAGAGTTTCATTCTGCCAGTTTATAAAAGGCTTCCTGTTGCTTTTGAGTATGGAAAAGGTGTATGGCTTTGGGATACAGAAGGGAAGCAATATTTGGATGGCATGAGTGGCATTGCCGTGACGGTTTTAGGTCATTCTCACCAGGCTGTGATTGAGGCTATAACAACTCAGGCCCAGAAACTTCTGCATACCTCCAATGGTTATTGTATTCCCTGGCAAGAAAAACTCGCTCAAAAGCTGGCTCAACTCAGTGGTATGGAGCAGGCATTCTTCAACCATTCTGGAGCTGAAGCTAATGAGTTAGGACTAAAAATTTCTAGACTTTATGGTCATCAAAAGGGCATTAATAATCCCAAAATCCTGGTAATGGAAGGAGGATTTCATGGTCGTACCCTTGGAGCATTGAGTGCCTCCGCTAATCCTAAAATTCAAGCAGGTTTTGAACCGTTATTACCTGGTTTTGTGCGAGTCCCTTATAATGATGCTGCTGCTATAGAACGGGCGATCCAAGAAAATCCTGATATTGTTGCCGTTCTTCTAGAACCAGTTCAAGGCAATGCTGGTATCATTGTGCCGGATTTTGGCTATCTGCAAAAAGTTCGACAAATTTGCGATCGCGCTAGTTGCCTGATGATGCTTGATGAAGTCCAAACTGGAATTGGCCACACTGGTAAAATGTTCGCTTATCAGCATGAGAATATATTGCCCGATGTGTTATGTCTGGCAAAAGCACTAGGGAATGGCATCCCCATTGGTGCTTGTTTAGTTAGAGGCCTAGCCACAGGACTGATAAAAACTGGCCAACATGGTTCAACTTTGGGAGGAAATCCTTTTACATCTTGTGTTGCTCTTACTGTTTTAGAAACTATCGAAAAGGAAAACCTATTGACTCAAGCTACTGAGGTTGGTGAATATTTATTGAAAAGGCTGTATCAAAAGCTTATATCTCACCCAATGGTTACAAGTATTCGCGGAAAAGGTTTGATGATTGGTGTAGAATTAGACCGTCCTGCTTTAGATCTTCGACTCCTTGGACTTGAAGAAGGATTGCTGTTTAATGTAACAGCGCAACGAGTGATTCGCTTACTCCCTCCTTTAGTATTGACTACCGCAGAAGCTGATATATTAATCAGTCGTTTGGTCACTTGCATTGACAAATTTAGCCAGGTTTAGTCTGATGAACTTAAAAGATCGAGAACTACTGCAAGATTTTTTAGACCTAATGGTTGCTTATATTCAAAATAACCCCCTAGAAAATGACGCGGTTGTTAACTACTATAATTATCAAGCCTTAGAGAAAAAGTTTGATACTAATATTAATACTCAAGGATTGTCGGAAAAAGACTTATTAGCTACGGTTGAAGCTTATCTTCAATATGCAGTTAGAACTATCCATCCCCAATTTTTTGGTAAGTCCTATGGTGCTTATACAGTTCCTAGTTTAATGGGAGAAATCTTATCGGCGGTCACTAATACCTCAATTGCTACCTATGTGGGTGCACCGTCGGCTACAGTTCTGGAAAATGCCCTAATTCAGAAAATGGCTGGATTAGTAGGATTCCAGAACGGAGATGGTATTTTCCTGACTGGGGGGACTCAGGCGAATTTGGTAGCTTTACTTTGTGCCAGAAATAAGGTTTTGCCCCTGGTTAAGCAAAAGGGATTACAACAGAACAATTTAGTCTTTTTTATTTCGGATCAAGCTCACTATTCATTTATCAGTGCTGCTAATATTTTGGGGATTGGTATTGATAACTTGGTCAGAGTTCCTGCTAATAAGCAAGGACAAATGAATGTTGTGGCACTAGAGCAAGCCATTGTAACTGCGCTCAACCAGGGTAAAATGCCATTCTTTGTAGCTGCAACTTCGGGAACCACAGTTTTAGGAGCTTTCGACCCCATTGATAAAATTGCTGCTGTTACCTCCAAATATAATCTTTGGCTCCATGTCGATGCAGCTTATGGTGGTTCCTTTCTTTTGAGCGATCGCTGTCAGTCTTGGTTCGATGGCTCCGAATTAGCTGACTCTTTCGCTTGGGATGCCCATAAACTGATGGGTATTCCCCTTCCCTGTTCGGTGATTTTAACTAAGAATAAGGGAGTTCTATATGAGGGATGTACCACCTGTGATGTATCAAAAGCTTCTAGTTACATCTTTCATGAATATGATGAAGCGGCTTATGATTTAGGCAAGAAATCACTCCAATGCACCCGCAAAGTACATGTTTTAAAACTTTGGCTGGCTTGGAAATACTATGGCGATCACGGTTATGGTCAACGAATGGATCGGTTACTGGAATTGGCTGAATACGCAGAAAAGCAAATTCGGACTTTACACAATCTAGAATTGGTATTTCCCCGAATCAGTGTTAACATCTGTTTTCGATATCGCTCGCCATTAGTCACAGATCTTGATAGTTTTAACCGTAGGCTCCGCAATCATCTGATTCAACAGGGCAAACCCTTCCTCAACTATTCCACATTTAGAGATCAGGGATTTTTACGGATTAATATGATCAATCCTGACTGCTGCGAACGAGATATTGATGATGCTTTAGAAACGATTATTACTGAAGCAAAAGCTCAGGAAGAATCTTCATAAATTTTGATGTTTTTTAGGTGAATTAAATTAAGATCATGACAGGAATTTGGCAACCTATTGATTCTGAAAATTCCGTGTTTGAAGAACCGGTTTATTCAGAACTGATTTCCGAACTTTATGGTTCTAGTTGGTATAGTAGATTATCATCTGCAGAAATTGACTACTATCGCAGTTATATTCAAGATGGCACAACCTTAGAAATAGGCTGTGGTACGGGAAGACTGTTAATTCCTTTGTTTGAAGCAGGTTGCGATATTTATGGGATGGATATATCAGCCCCGATGCTAGAGCGACTCAAAGAAAAATTTCCCCCTGATCAGCGTCATCGGGTTATTCAATGGAGTGTTTTGCAAGTCCCTTATCCCATAGATGATGAGAGTTTAGATTGCATTACGGTTCCCTTCTCTTCCTTCAGCTTAATCCATGATGGCTATGTGGATCGTGTAGATGAAAATACAGCTTTCCGTGAGTTTTACCGCATTCTTCGCCCCGGAGGTCTACTCATTATCAATGATGCCCGAACCTACATTCATGATAAAGCAGGGGGGTCAGCCGCGATCGCTCAACAAGAACTAGATGGGAAAGAGGATAAAGACATGGAAGGGTGTGTCCAGGATGATACGCTGATTCTCACCTTTAAGCAGCAGCATTCCAAACATGGTGAGATTAAAGAAGAATGGATCAGTAAGTTTTCCCTCAAAGAAACCCGCATTATTCCCGAGTTAGTGATTCGAGAGCGGGAAATTGTCTTTACACGGGTTAGTGATGGTAAAGTCTTAGAGCGACAATCGGAAACTATTCCAGTCTGGGATGTGGAAGACTATCCCAAGTTAGGAAAAGATGCGGGGTTTGAATATTTAAAAGGTGAAGAAACTCCCGATTTTCATGTTTCTGCTACTGTCAACCATATTTTTAAGAAACCATTATGAGTCAAGACCATCCTACAGAAGATCAAGGTTTTCTAGACAGACTAATTGCTGCTTATGAGGTTCATAGAGGAGTGCTTAATCCCGATCAACAACAAGGCATTCGCATGATTTTTTCTGACTTATCAGGTAACAATCAAGCGGTTAGTCAGAACTACGATATTGTCGCTCCTTTCTATGATGACTTGCTCAATTTTATGGGATATCAAGCACCCGTAAAATTAACTGAAACAGTGAGTCAATTTCTGGATTTACAGGATTCCAATTTATCCATTTTTGATGCAGGAGCTGGAACCGGTTTACTGGGAGTGGATCTCCGCAAAGCTGGTTTTCGAGGCAAATTAGTGGGAGTGGATATCAGTGCGGAAAGTATCCAATATATTCAATCCTACCGTTCGGGAATTTACAATCAGGTAACTGTGGGGGATCTGACTGATTTATCAGAAATCCCTGATGCCTCTTTTGATGCAGTGCTCAGTGCTGCTGTCATTGGTTTAGCGCCTCAAGAATCTCTGGATGAAATTCTGAGAGTGACCAAATCCCAAGGTTTAATTGCCTATAGTTTTAATCAAAACCGCTACGATAGTGATATATCTTGGAAAAACAAGCATGAATTATTAACAAACCAAAATCTTTGGCAAAATATAGAGGGTTATCCAGATAAACATATCTTTTATGCCAATCAAGATTTGGGCATATCTAGCTACTTTTACATTTTTTCTTTTTGCAAATGTTAGCTGCTCGGATGCGGTTTTAAAATTCAAAAAAATAGGGGATAATTACAAGATGAAACTTTGGAGTGATAACTTTTCAGAGGGTGGCAAAATTCCAGAAGAGTTTGCGTTTGGCAAATACCACCCAGAAAAACATATGGAATTATCAGATAATAAAAATCCTCATTTAGCATGGAGTGATTTGCCAAAAGGGACTCGTTCTCTGGTGTTAATTTGCCATGATCCTGATGTGCCAAGCGTATTTGATGATGCAGAGCAAGAGGGTAAAATTGTGGCAGCTAGTCTACCTCGTGTGGATTTTTATCATTGGGTATTGGTAGATATATTACCCGATATTAAATCTATTGCTCCTGGTGAGTTTAGCGATGGCGTGATTCCAGGAGGGAAGAGTGGACCTGAAGCCCCTTTAGGCACGCGACAGGGGATTAATGATTATACACAAGGGTATGTTGGCGATCCAGAAATGGCAGGGGATTATTTTGGTTATGATGGTCCGTGTCCACCGTGGAATGATGAAAAGATTCATCACTATCATTTTACCCTCTACGCACTCAATTTAGACTGTTGTCCAGTTGAAGGTCGTTTTAGCAGTAGTGATGTCTTGCAGGCCATAGAAGGTAATATCCTAGAAAAGGCTGCATTGACGGGAACTTATCATATTTATCCTAATCCTAGATAGGGATTGCTGAAAATTGAGACCGTTCTTTTTCTACCATAACTTGCTCGGATTACTAATTCACAAGGGTTTGAGCCTGTTTGTTACGCCGTCCGTTTCAACCCCTTATCCTACCCGCTTTTTAACTATACTTGTCACTCCCCCAGGGGCAGCAGGGCTGTTTCATTCTCGATCCTAAAATTCCTGGGTGAGGGCTTTCAAGCCCCTTAAGGTCATGTCCGGTTAAACAGTGATAAATAAATAACTACGGAGGAGTCAGGAGGACCGAGTCAGGAGGGAAGAAAGAAGAAGGAAGAAGAAGGAAGAAGAAGAACAGGAGAAGAAGGAGAGAGTTTTCTGATCACTAATTATCCGGACATGATATAAGGTCACGGAAATCGCCGTTTTTTTCTACTATTGGGTTTAATTTTAGAAAAACAGGCGCGAAACTTTGGCCACTCGGGAGGTTCAGGAAACCAAAAAATTGAGCAATGTTACAGCCCTGCCCCCCCAGGGGTAGTTCACTCTATCCGACCAACTCTCATATGTAATGGCCATTGAAATATAATTTTCCTCTCGGGATCGCCCCAAGCTTTGACTAGACGATTGGAGAATTCCAAGATTGGTTCGTGGGATTGAACAGCGATCATTTTTTGAATCGCAGACCAACTATTCAAATATCTCATAAATTCTTCCATGTTCAATTGGGTTTCCATTGTGAAAACAGGTGTTTTAAACTCAGAAAAAGGAAAAGGAATGGTTTGATAATTTTGAATTAGTAGGTTTATTTCTTCATCCCAATACTGGTCAACCACTGTGGTGAAAAATTTCCTACACATTTGGTCTAAATGCTCTTCTCCTGGGAGGAACTGAAAATACCAGTAGCCCCAGATAGCAAGAATTCCTCCAGGTTTAGAAACTCGCTGCACTTCCTGATAAAATTTTTCCAGATTAAACCAATGAACAGCTTCTGCAACAGTTATTAAATCTATCGATTGATTCCCTAGCCCAACTTTTTCGGCCACTGCCACAGAATAGTTAATCTTATCATGATGAAATGCATGACTAATTTGCTTTTCGCTGGCATCTGTAGCATAAATTTGCTGAAAGTTAGGGGTTAAGCTCAAGGCTACTTGACCATTACCAGTGGCACAATCCCACGCTGCTTGACGATCAGGTACAAGTGCAGCTAAATACTCAAATAAAGATTCTGGATAATGAGGTCTATAGTTTCTATAATCATTTGCTTGCTTTGAGAAGTAGTCTTTAAATTGTGTAACCAAAGTCCTTTTCCTCTAATTTCATTTAGCCAATTCTGATGATATCAGATTCTTAATCGCAGTTTTGATAGAGTCTATCTTTTCCAAATTAAGCACATCAGTATAACCCTGGGTAACTTGTTGTGAAGATAAGCTCAAAGAAGCACAATCCCAAAACTTAGCTTTCAACTCTGATTCGGTAAGGGGATTTTGAGGATGACCCTTAGCGATCGCAACTTCTTGGGAAAGATAACGCCCATCTACTAACTTGACCTTCACTAATACCGGAAGTTGCTCCTCTTGCACTGGATCATTGGGAATGGAGGAATTGACTTGACGCTTGACCCGTGCTAAAAGTCTTTGAATGTCAGGTCGGTGAACATTCTCATCTGTAAATTGAGATAACCCTAGCTTTTTATCTGCGATTGCCGCAGCAAGACAATACTCCATGCTAAATTTGGCTTCGAGTCCAGTAAGAGGGCGGTAGTATTTCAAAACCCCGGAGGATGCTGGCCCCATAAAACACTCCACTTCTTCCACTTCCTCAGCAGAAAAATCATGAACTTTAACTAACTCCAAGATGGCATCAATTGCTCGATGAGTAAAAGCACAGCAAGGATACTGTTTTATACAGGAACCAGACCGAAGAATTTCATAGGGATTACCCAGATTGTCAGTCATAGGCTCAAATTGAAAGCCATTCTCTTGGGTGAATTTCTCAGCAAAACCCAAAGAAGTTTCCAAGATAGCCTCATGAGCAGTTAAACCCATCTGAGCAAGGGTTGCTGCTTGCACCCCTGACATAGCTGCATGTCCCACATGAAGGGGTTTAGTCATAGTGCCAAAATTAGCTCTCAGCCCGCTAGCTAGGGAAGCTGCAATACCTAAAGCCATAGCAATTTCGGAGGATGATAACCCTAGTAATTTCGCTGTAGCTACTGTTGCGCCTATGATTCCCAATGTGGAAGTGGGATGCCATCCAAGGCGATAATGTGCTGGATTCATCCCTCTGCCAATTTTGGCTTCTATTTCATATCCGAGAATGTAAGCAGTCAAAAGCTCTTTTCCAGTAGCCCCTTGCGCTTCTGCTACTGCTAACGCTGCTGATAATACTGGTGCAGAAGGGTGACCCATCATCGCCCAGTTATCATCGTCATAATCGTAGCTATGGGCAAACGTACCATTAACTAAAGCAGCAAGAGGAGATGAGGTTTGTAGTTGTGTCCCTAACGCACTAGATTGTTTGGTTCCGCCAAGACTCTCAGCATAGCGAAGTAAAATGTTGCCAACAGAAGTTGTTGCTCCAGCTAGCATCACGCCAAGGGTATCTAAAATTGCATTTTTAGCTTGATTCACAACCGTTTCCGGCAAATTGTGATATTCGATCTGCTGCACAAAAGCAGCTAACTGCTGTGTGGTGCTCAAGTGTAAGTCTCCAAAGTATTATTTGCCGAACAATTTCTCTTTCCGAAAGATTTAGCTGTTAGGAAGCTGTTTGCCAAGTAATAAAATAATAATAAAGAGTGATTTTTTGTTGTCAAAGACTGTTCCCTATCTGGACTTTTTTTTTTGACATCAGGCATTTTTTCATAACGTTGTTCAAATTCTATCTGAGTAAGTTGGTCTCCGTTTTCGAGAGGAGGAATTGTATTTTGGGGTTTTAGTATAGTTTGAGACATGGTAACGCGATGTGCAACTTTTATCGTAGTTTTGCTCTAGCAATAAGACAAGTAGTTGGGCTAAAGCCCAACTACAAACAAAATTACTTAATTATATTACATTAGTAGTTTAACTTAACTCAGAAAAAATTGATAAAATGAAAATTACTAATTACTCACTAATCGAGGTTATATGCAACCAAATTCGGCACAATTTTCTAGCTCTACTTCTAATATTAAATACTTTGCCTATGGCTCCAACTTATCTAAATCATTACTAGAATTCAAATTAGCATCAAATCTTCAAACAAAGGATAAATACAATACAGAACCTAATTCACTGATTTTACATTCTCAACCAGCTATATTAAAAAATTTTGAATTTAAATTTAATTTATATGTGCCGACGAATAATGTCGATCCAAGTTACGCTAATTTAGTTTATCAAAAAAATTCTATTGTACATGGTTGTTTGTATGAAATGTCACCAGAATGTAAAGCAGTAATTGATGGATTAGAAGGTAAAGGTCAAGTATATCAAGAAGAAATTGTACAAGTTTTGCCTTATGGTTCAAATACTACTATTAATGCTCTAACATATATAGCTTATAGAGAAAAAATTCAATTCCCAGGTCTGACAATTAAAGAGGGTATACCGCCTTCTAAAAGATATTTAAATACTCTAATTTATGGTGCTAAAGAATGTAATTTAGATTCTGAGTGGATCGAATATTTAAAAAATCAAAAAGTTGCAACAATGCCTTTAATTAAATTATCAAATGAAGAGCTGAAAAAGATTAAGGAAAAAATTTATACTCCTCAAGATTTAAAACTTAAAAATTTACCATTAGACCAAGCTTTTAATGAAAAGGGAGAACTGATCAGACCTATTATTAGCAGTATTTGTGGGTTAGTATTTATGTGTAATCCGAATCAAGGATTTGCCATTGGAGCAAGGGCATGGATTAAACAAATATTAGGAAGAGATATGACTGTATTTTATGCAAGAAGATGTTTGCGAAATGAAGGTGTTTCATTATATGAAACGGAACAAGATATATTGTTGGCAGATCGAGATTGTCTAGATTATGTTATCGCAAATGCGTGTAATTTATTGAGGCAATCAAGAATAGAAGGAGAGGGTGTATTTTTACTTGGTAGGACAACTAATTTTCATTTGTGGAAAGATTATTTGTAAGCTATCAGCTATTGCTTTGCAGGAGGTAAAAGCGATTGATAAATTGAGGCCAAGTTCAACTTGATGTTGCTGAAACGCCTTAAACTTTACTATTAATAGCTGAATCGTTACGATTATTTGACTTCAAGAAGTTAGTCAAATTTAAAAATGTATGATAATGTTTATCGTAACTTAGTCCTTCTCCGAGATAGAGGTGGATTTTAGCCTAAATATTTAGCAGTTGGTTGCTAATTCCAATATATTTTCTATAAAATTTTAATTAAATAGGATTACTTATACAGCGTATTTTAGGTTTATGAGGTAAACTGACAACAATTTTACAGCACTTTTTAAGATGGTGAGGTACAGTTCAATATTAATCTCTATCTTCTCTTTCCTCTTCCCTACTCTCTACTCCCTACTTCCAAGATGTACCTCATCCACTAGAAAATTGTTGTATTTTTAATAAATTCTAGAACATGATGATAAATAATTTGGAGGTTAATTTATGATTAAGTATAAATTCAAAAATTTAATTGTTTTTTTATTGATTATTTTGGCAGCATTTCCATCATTAGCAAATTCTAATAATCTAGAAATATTAACCCACAATAAATCAGATATTTCTCAATCTCAAATTATTACTTCACCAGAGCCAGAGAATTCTCCTTATTCTAAGTTAGAAAATTTATTAGCAGATAATAAATGGCAAGAAGCAGACGAAGAAACATACGATCTGATTTTAACTTTAACTCAAAGAAAGAGAGGAGGAGGTATCAATACAAGAGCAATAAAAGAAAAAATTTCTTGTGAAGAAATCAGTAATATAGACCGACTCTGGCGGAAGTATTCTGAAGATAAATTTGGTCTTAGTATTCAAGTATCAATTTACTTAGAAACTGGCAATAATTTGGAAGCATACGACCCACAAAGTTACCAACTATTCGGCGATCAATTAGGTTGGAGAAAATCCAGAAAATGGAAAAAATATGAGCAGTTAAATTTTTCAGAAAATGCTCCTAAAGGTCATTTGCCAATAGCTTTAAGAGAGCTAGATGCTACTGTGAATATCCCAGAATTTATGATTACTAAACGTTTGCGTCGGATATTATATTCTAAGGTTCAAGAATGTAACCTCTAAATTAGAAGAAGGAGTCAGGAGTCAACCCACCCCTAACCCCTCCCAGGAGTGGAAGTCAGGAGTCAGGAGGGAAGAAATAAGAAGAGGAGGAAAAGGAGAAAGTTTTTTGTTTGGTGGCGCACAACTGCCTTAACGTGTAAAGGGAACGGAGTTCTATGGCGCTATTATCCGGATATGATATTACAAAGACATTGTCTTTTCTCCAATACACTTTATCCCTCAACTTTAGCAACTATTTTACCTCGGACATGACGACCTTTTAAACGATTTAATGCTTCTGGTATTTCCTCTAAACTAATTACTTCTGTCAACATTGAATCAACTTTTTTTTGTCTGACTAATTCCCCCATTTCTCTTGCCATTTTTCCTAAATCTTTAATTGCTTTTTTATCCCCAGATAAATAAGCACCTCCCAAAGCAACTTCATGGATAGAAGCAGCAATACTAAAAAGTTTAAACTTACTAAAATCAGGCAACCCGGCAATACAAGCAATTCCACCATTAAATGCCAACATTTCAAAACCTTTTGTTGCAGTTTCTGAACTAACCGTATCTAAAATTGCATCAACACCACGTCCTTTAGTAATTTCTTTCACCCTAACAACTACATCCTCATTTTTATAGTCAATTAAATGCTTTGCTCCCAACTTTTGCACATAATCAAAATTATTCTGAGAACAAGTTGTAATTACCTCCAATCCAGCTAACACTGACAACTGTACCCCAAAACCACCAACCCCACCAGCACCACCATGAATTAAAATAGTTTGCTCTGACTGAATGTGCAAGCGTCGATGCAAAGCTTGGTAAGCAGTCAAACCCGCACAAGGAATAGCAGCAGCTTCAGTAAAAGAAACACCTTCTGGAAGTGGAGCAACTGCTATGGCGGTAGCGTTAGTATATTCTGCATAACCTCCGGGTTTAGACAAATTTCCATGATAATAAACTCGATCTCCAACTTGCCAGTCAGTCACATCAGCACCGACAGCATCCACAACTCCCGCCACATCTAACCCTAAAATAAATGGATAACTCCACCTTGACGACCCAGAAGCAGCTACTTTGTAGTCAACAGGATTTAATCCTACTGCATGAACTTTTACCCGTATTTCTCCTGCTTTTGGTTGTGGTAAAGGCATTTCGGCTATAAGTAAACTATCGGGAGTTCCTGGTTTTTCTAATACCAATGCTTTCATTTTTCTCTCCTAAAGTTGAATTGTAATTTTGCCAAAATGGGAACCTGTTTCCATATAACTTAGTGCTTCTGGAGCTGACTCAAATGGAAAGACGCGATCGCATACAGGATGTAATTTATTAACATCTATGGCCTTATTCATTGCCTCAAACATCTGGCGCGAACCGACAAAAATTCCTTGTATACGAACTCCTTTCATAACTGCGGGTAAAGGATTAAATTCTGCTTGCGCTCCTGCTAATACACCTATTAAACTAATTTGCCCTCCCATTTTGACTGCTTTTAAAGACTTACTCAAAGTATTTGCTCCACCAACTTCCACAATATAATCAACTCCCACTCCATCAGTTAACGCCAACACCTGTTTTTCCCACTTCGGTACAGACTTATAATTAATGACATCAGATGCACCTAACTGCTTCACCTTCTGCAACTTTTCATCACTACTGGAAGTTGCAATGACTCGCGCTCCTGCCATAACTGCAAACTGTAAAGCAAACAAAGAAACTCCACCTGTTCCCATAACTAGAACAGTTTCCCCTGGTTTTAAACCTGCTTCCATTAAAGCGTGCCAAGCTGTTACTGCAGCGCAAGGTAAAGTAGCTGCTTCTATATCAGATAAGTGAGACGGAATACTTACTAAACCATCTTCAGACAAGACTACATATTCTGCCAACATTCCGTTAACTTCACCACCCAAAGCTGACTTAAATGCTTCCTTAGTTAAATTACCAGATCGCCATTTCTGCATAAAAATACTCGCAACTCTGTCTCCAGGTTTAAATTTAGTGACACCTTCTCCTATTGACACAACTTCTCCTGCTCCATCGGAACATGGAATAACAGGTAAATTTAGATGGGGGTTGTAAAGACCTTTAACCATTAAAATATCTCGATAGTTAAGGGAGACAGCTTTAACTTTCACTAAAACTTCTCCAAATTTTGGTTGTGGTTGTGGTCTTTCAGTACAGACTAAATTACCAAATTCCTGAATTTCAAAAGCTTTCATAATTAGTTATCAGTTATCAGTTATCAGCAAAATTTGTAGAGTGCGTTAGACGGCTAAAATTTAGACTATGAAAGCCATTTAACAGTCTGTCTAACGCACCATTTTATCAGTTATCAGCAACATTTGTGGGGTGCGTTAGTTAGTTCAGTAGAGTGCGTTACGTTTTCCTGGTTCATGCTGCGCATTCATGTCGCGTAGCTTTTTATGTCCGCCCAAATCAAGAGGAAGAATTATAATATTTTCTCCTGAACCTCCTTGAGTTCCATAATACGGAAGAATACACCACTGATTCAAATCTGGATTTATCCATTGTTTTCTAAGATGATGATTAATTCCAGTAATATCGAAAGTACTAATAATTTGCAGATTACTGGGGTTAGAGATATCAACTCGAAGAATATAAGTTGGCTCAACAACATTATCTAGCAAATAAGCAATTGATTGATGAATCAAGATATCATGGGCATTTTTCTTCTTTCTCCATCCCCAACCTTCTAATTCTAAGTCAACTTCATCCAAGGTTTCCAAATCTTGACTCAAAGCAACAAGCTTTCCTCCAGTGCAGACAAAAATATGATTTCCATCGGTTGCCATTGCTGCCACATCAGCACATTCATAGACTTTAAGTTTTTCTAACGATGGTGATAATTTTATAACTTTTGATTGAGGTCTATCTGTTTGCTCTTGATTTGGTCTACGTTCAATATTTTTACCCACAATAATTGAATCTGATGAGGCTACAAGTTCCCAAGAACTTGGAGGGAAAGGTGTCTCTTCCAAGTTAACTACGGCTTGGGATTCATATTTTTGGGTTTGACTATTATAGGTAAACTGAGTAAGTTGAGTACCAGACTCAACAAGAAGGTCTGGCAATGAGTAGGATAATGCTCTTTCTTGAGATAAACTAATGTCGGTGAAAAAGTCTTTAAACATGATGTAAAGTCTCAAGGCATTTTTAATATGTTTAAATCTGACAAAATCCGGATTAAAAAAGGTATATACTACAGCAAAAGCATTGGCGGTTAGGACTTATGCTGATGATCAACCTCAAACAGGGAAATGTTTTTCCCCTTGTTCCCTGTCCCCTGTTATAAGCTGAATTTAGCTAGAAATATTAGGTTAACTGTTCGATCTTTTTGTCATTAGACATCTGCGGAAACTAAATTTTTACTAAGGTATTTAAAGGGTTTGAGATTCACGATCGCCAGAGGTCTATTGTTGATAGAGTAGGACTACACAAAGGATAGGGTGAGCGCTGGCCAATCCAAGGGACACTTTGGAACTCGAATAAGTTAATTACTTACTTCAAACTTGGCGCTCTGCGCTACCGTTCTGTTTTATTTTCTAATGCTCCGACTCATTTTCCTCTTGCTTACTTTCATCACATTACTTTAACCGCCAACCTTTTCTCGTAAGTTGTCGAGAGCGAGCAATAACCAAACTGTCATCTTCCACATTCTTTGTTACTACCGAACCTGCCGCTACCGTCACATCTTCCCCCAAAGTCACAGGAGCAACCAATACACTATTTGCACCAGTCTTAGAGCGATCGCCAATTTCGGTATGATGTTTTTTCACTCCATCATAATTAGCAATAATTGTACCTGCACCAACATTTACCTTTTCTCCCAAGGTCGCATCCCCTAAATAAGATAAATGAGCTGCATTAGTGCGATCGCCCACCTGAGCTTTTTTCAATTCTACGAAATTACCAATTCGACAGCGAGAACCCACTTGAGAATCTCCTCGTAGATGTGCATAAGGGCCAATACGAGTATGATCTGCCACCGCACTATCAGAAATCACCGAATACAAAATCGATACATTTTTACCGATCTGACTATTTTCAATCAAACTTCCTGGCCCAACACGACTACCAGCACCGATGATACTTCGACCCCGAATATGAGTTTGTGGTTCAATAATCACATCCCGTTGTAACAAAACTGTATCATCAATAGTGATACTATCGGGGTCTATCAAAGTTACTCCAGCACTCATCCAATCATCTTTAACCCGCGTTTGCAAAATATCATAAGCTGTAGCCAAGTGTTTACGGTCGTTAATACCAACAATTTCTTGATAGTCATTCACATCAACTGCCATAACAGGGCTGAGAAAATTAACTGTATCTGTTATGTAGTACTCTTGTTGGTCATTATTTGTGGTAAGTCTTGGTAAAATCTCTGCTAAAGCTGGCCATCTAAAACAGTAGACTCCGGCATTTACTCGGTGGTTTTGTTTCTGAGCTGCCGTACAGTCTCGGTCTTCTACTATTTGTGTAACGATATTATTTGTATCACAGAATATTCTACCGTAACCTATGGGATTAGGCAGATTCGCAGTCAAGATGGTGGCTGAATTTTGATTTTCTTTGTGAGTGTCAATTAAATTCTTCAGAGTTTCTGGCCGTAATAATGGTACATCCCCATTTAAAACCAGAAGGTCTTCAGAAAATCCTTCAAGACTGGGTAATAACTGTTGAACGGCATGACCAGTCCCTAATTGTTCCCTTTGCTCTACAAATTCCGGGGTGGGTAAGTTATCGTCTTGATTCTCAGTATTAAGAAGAGACTCTTGTACAAGGTCTCCACGATAACCAACTATAATAATTATTCTCGATGGTTGAATAGAAACACAACTTTTCAAGACCCGTTCTACTAAGGTACAAGAACCTAACTGGTGTAATACCTTAGGTAGGTCAGATTTCATTCTGGTGCCACGTCCAGCCGCTAAAATTGCTACCGCTACCATGATTTTTGAGATTATTTTCTTATTGAATAAGAAACGTTATATTAGCGAATCTATAATATTTATCCTCTCATATATGGCAGTCCTCGAGGTGGTTGTTTAGAAAAAGTGGGAGATAGGGAGTAGGGGAGTAGGAGAGTAGGGGAGATTGAGAAAGATTTGGCAATGGCGCTCAGATTGAACATTTTTTTGATACCGACATTAAGCGGATTTGATATAAAAAGCAGATAATATAAGACTTTTAGCTATTGGGTAGTCTCTGCAATTTGTAAATATACCCTTCAAGCACTGCTTTTTTTTCATCAAATCTCACTTTTGACTTTTAGCTATTGGGTAGTCCCTGCAATTTGTCAATATACCCCTCAAGCACTGCTTTTTTTTCATCAAATCTCACTTTTGACTTTTGACTTTTGACTTTTGACTTCTACGGTGCTTTAATGGAACATTTTTTAGCGGATTTGATATAAAAAGCAGATAATATAAGACTTTTAGCTATTGGGTAGTCTCTGCAATTTGTAAATATACCCCTCAAGCACTGCTAAGTGCTTAAGCAAAATTAATTACCTAATTTTATTCTCTGTAATTTTTACAGCATCAGCTTTTTAGCTTTAGAGTATGTTTCATTAATTTTGCATGACTACTTATACTAGACAGTGCAAAGTTCTGGGAATAACTATTGCTAGTCAAGGGTTTCACGGACCCAAGGTTAAAAATTCTCCATTCACAACAGTAGGTGCTGTAAACCTTTCCCAGTAACACTTTCAATCTTGATAGCCAACTGTTTTTTAGCAGAACTTTGTACTCTCCAGTACTTATAGTTTCATAGTTTCATATATCCTCACTTTTGACTTTTGACTTTTGACTTTTGACTTTTAAATTTGAACTCCTGACTCCTGACTCCTGACTCCTGACTCCTTCTTCAACAACCAACGTTTTTTCCAATGAGATGTAGGTTCTAGGGATGATTTTTGTTGTTCTAACTGGCGACGATGCATAATAATTTCCGCCGAGTCTGATAAGTGGGGGTCTCGGTAGGGAATACTAGCGCGAGTTAGTAAATGTTCTTTTTCTTTTTCGGACAGTGGGGGTAAATATTCTTCAGTAAAACTGGCCACTGTTCCTGGCGATCGCCTACCTACTGGTGCAGTAGAACCAATTTTTAAATGAGCTTCTAGTAATGCTTTTCTGACTGCTGCAGAGCAGGAATATGTTGCTAGATAACCATCAGGTTTGAGACACTTACCTACTAAGCGCAAAAATTCTACTGTCCAAAGTTGAGGACAACTAGGTGGAGAAAAGGGGTCGAGAAATATAGCATCAGCTTGGAAACCGGAGTTATTTAGTTCTTGAATAGTTATTCTAGCGTCCCCGATGGGCAGTTTGGCTTGAATTTTTTCTGTTTGTAATTGATGGGTATTAGCTAGAGTAGCTAATAATTCTGGCACAGGGTCAGGCCAATTATCTAGAAGACCTGTAGCGATCGCTGCTTTTGGCACTTCTGGGTCTAACTCTAGACCCACCAATTGAACTTGACAACCAGGATTAATTTTCCAGATGGCTGCTAAAGCAGAAGCAGTGTTATATCCTAGTCCATAACAAACGTCAAGTAGGCAGACCACGGGTTGATGTATTCTAGATAATAGTTGAACTGGGTAAACAAATTTAAATTCTGCTTCTTGTTGAGCGCCAAAATGAGAGTGAAAAGTTTCACCAAATTCGGGTGAAAAAAAAGTAAAAGAGCCATCTGCTGTTGGTTGTGGCATGAATTTGTGATTGATCAATTTTTCCTCTGAAATAGTTATCTAATGAATAAACAGAAAAAATTATACTTACCTCCTTGGTTTCCTTGTCCTAGTTCTTGGTTAAAGGCTTTAATTATGGTTTATTTTATAACTATTTTAGTTGCCATAATTAAGGATTTAAAACTGGGAATATATTGTTGGCAACAACTAGGGGAAAGTTTAGAGTTATTCATTTGTTTGAGTATTATTTTTCTGTTTTTTTTGATTCCTGTTTTTGCTTTTTTGCATCATTACTTTATTTTGATTTTTCATATTTATCGGAAAATTTTACATCGAAGTTATCGGTATAATTTTTTCTTATTCCCGCCAATTACAAGTTGGTGGAAAGCTTTATATAGTTGGTTGATAATTATTATTAGTACTCTGGCAGCAACTTTAATATATACATTAATTTTGCCTTGGTTTAACCTAAATTATCAAATTGCAATTTTAGAAAAAAGTCATTTTTTACATCCTGAAACATTTATAGATAAGTTACTTTTATTTGTTTTTATTAGTGTTTGGTTAATTGTAGCAGCTAAATTATATCAATTTGAATTTTTATCTAAAAGTTTTTTGGTATTGAACAAAATATATAGTCCTACTCTACAAAAGACAAGTTTATCCAAACAACCTCAGATTAATTTGATTGAAGAAGGAAGAAGGAAGAAGAAAGAAGGAAGAAGCGGTGCGACCCCGCGTCGGCGACAGACGGAAAGGAATGCCCACCAAGAGAGGAAAAAGTGGATGGGGACTCAAACCCCAAGCAATTGTAAACACCGTGTAGACGGCGGGGTATTTAAACAAAAAGAAAAAGATAAAACAGAGAATGAATTGACAAAAACTAGCACCTATTCTGGAGTTAAAATTACAAATAAACCTCAATCAGTATTGGCGACAAAAAAAGTCAAGCTAGTTCATCAAATAGAAGAAAGTAATTACTTACAAATAATCCAGAAAACAATCAAAAACAATATTTTAGTATTACTGATTATTCCTTTACTTATATTAGGCGTATATGGATTTTATCAATGGCAATTAATGTCCGAAAATCCTGTAGTTACAGTACCGGAAATACCCTCACCAATAACAAAAAAAGTTGAGTCCGAAAACCTAGAAGTTGAAGAAGTAAAAACTAAACCTACACCTGTATATTCCCCAATAAAAAAATCTTCACCTATCCCAAAAACAACTATTGTATTACCGCCACCAGACCCATTTAAACTTGCAGTTAATCGAGCTATAAATGCAGCAGAAATGGCTCAATCTGCCCAGACTAAAATAGAATGGGAAGCAGTAGCAAGTCAGTGGCAAGACGCAACAGAATTTATGAAAATAGTGCCAGCATCTCATCCTAAATATAAACAAGCTAGAAAAAAAGTCAAAGAATATCAAGGCTATGCTGACTATGCAATTAGAGTAGCGAAAATTAAAAAGTAAAGTAAGCATTCAGCTATTAGCTGTCAGCGGTCAGCTTTTTAATGAATGAAGTAAAAATTAGTTTAACTTATACTAAATTTTCCACCCATAAATTGAAGCACAAGAAAGACTTGTTTTGACTTTTTAACCCATACAATTCAAGGTAATGAAGCTGATAGCTGAAGTCCGAATTTCCGAGGTGATGAGGCAAGTTGACGGCTGTTTGCGCAGCATTCCACAGGAAATACTTACGAAGTAAATAAAAACAAATATAGCAATCAGGAATCAGATGTGAGAATTGAGATGTTTCTTAAAAGTATACGGTATAGCAGTTATCTTATTCATAAGATATTCATTTTTTTCTTCTTCTCTTTTGCCTGTTCTGCGTTCCCTGTTCCCTAAAAATCTTCAATATCTCACAACTAAAATCATATTGCTATATTTGCAATTCATTATTCAGAGGTAATTAATTATGGTTCAATATAGATTTATCGAACTTGCTAAACAAGGAAATTCTAAATCCATTGCTACCCTATTAAATGGAACGTTACATCCTCAAGGTATTAATGCAAAAGTTAGTGCAGTAAATGGATGGTTACACATACTCCTAGAATCTGAAGAATTGCCAGAGAGAAGTTATATTGTAGATATAGTTAGACATCAATTAATAGAATTAGCTCCTGAATCAATTAAAAGAGTTAAATTACTAATTAAAAGATACAGGGATGATTATGCAATTTGGGGTCAGGAGTTTGATTTAACATTAAATTCCTCATCTAGTTTAACTTGGCCTAATTTTGATGATAATCAACAATATAGATTTGATTCAAAGCCAAAAATTAATACTATCAAAAATAGAAGTTGGAATCATCTCAAAATTAGTAAGATAACTCTAGGGATAGTTGTGGTAATATTATTCATGGCAGTAGTTGTTTTTATCAGTAAAATGTTAGTGAAGCGATCGCCACAAACAATCAATAGTTTTACCACCTATCCTCAACTATTATTATCAGAAGAAAACTTAATTTAACTTAGTAAATATGACTAATAAAAATATTCTTATTTCTCCTCAGTGGTTAGTAGACCATCTCAATGACCCAGACCTAATCATCATCGACTGTCGTTTTTCTTTAGCTGACCCAGAATTAGGCCAAAAACAATATCAAGCAGGTCATATCCCTGGGGCATTCTATTTTGACCTTAATCAGGACCTTTCCAGCGCAGTACAAAAACATGGCGGGCGTCACCCATTACCCGATCCTGATAAACTTGGTCAAAAATTAGCAAGTATAGGTGTTAAATACCGAGAGACTCTAATTGTAGCTTATGATGATTCTCGCTTTGCCTTTGCTTCCCGTTTATGGTGGTTATTGACATACATGGGCCATGAAAAAGTTGCTCTTTTAGATGGCGGTTTTTCTGAGTGGCAAAAAAAATATCCAATTACTAATGAAATTTCTGCCCGACAAACAGGTTTTTTTGAACCACAAATTCAATCAAAAATGGTAGTAGATATAGAAACAGTTAAAGCAAAAAAAGATTTGCCAGAAGTAGTATTAGTTGATTCGCGAGATAGCGATCGCTACTTAGGAAAACATGAACCTATTGACCCTATTGCTGGTCATATTCCAGGGGCGGTTAATTATCCTTGGAAACAAGTTACTGATGAAAATAGTCAGGCGAAAGTTTCGGAACAAGTTTCTCGCTGGGAAGAAGTAAAAAGTGCTGAGGAAGTTATTGTTTATTGTGGTTCTGGTGTGACTGCTTGTGTGAATTTATGGTCGTTAAAAATGGCGGGTATTAATACAGGAAAACTTTATGCAGGTAGTTGGAGTGATTGGTGTTCTTATTTAGTAGATAATAAGTAACTTCAGTTAACATTTATCAGTTATCAGTATTTCATGGCATAGGGAGACTTTAAATACTGAATTTATTGATTTTTACCCCTTGAAAGGGGAGGCTTGATACCTGATTTTCTGGTCAAGTAAGAATAAGCAAGAATGATTCTATAAAGGATAAAATCAGCATAAATAATCTAATTTTGGCTGAAATAGTTATGGAAGTAATTTTTTATTCTGGGTTTCCTGTAACTCCTTATCTCAAATTATGGTTATGGAAAATATCAGGTATTAAGACAATAAAATTTGATGGAGGTAGTGGTAATTATTGGTGTTCTTATTTGCTAGAGAGTCAATCAACTAAAAGGAGTAATTCAGATGAAATTATATGATGTTCTCTTGAATACTGATGAAAATAGTCACGGAAATTTTGGGGAACAGATTTATTCTTGGCAAGTTAAGGAAGTAATTTTTTATTCTGGGTTTCCTGTAACTCCTTATCTCAAATTATGGTTATGGAAAATCCCAGGTATTAAGACAATAAAATTTGATGGAGGTAGTGGTAATTATTGGTGTTCTTATTTGCTAGAGAGTCAATCAACTAAAAGGAGTAATTCAGATGGAATTATATGATGTTCTCTTGAATACTGATGAAAATAGTCACGGAAATTTTGGGGAACAGATTTATTCTTGGTAAGTTAAGGAAGTAATTTTTTATTCTGGGTTTCCTGTAACTCCTTATCTCAAATTATGGTTATGGAAAATCCCAGGTATTAAGACAATAAAATTTGATGGAGGTAGTGGTAATTATTGGTGTTCTTATTTGCTAGAGAGTCAATCAACTAAAAGGAGTAATTCAGATGGAATTATATGATGTTCTCTTGAATACTGATGAAAATAGTCACGGAAATTTTGGGGAACAGATTTATTCTTGGTAAGTTAAGGAAGTAATTTTTTATTCTGGGTTTCCTGTAACTCCTTCAACTAAAAAGCAATACGGTTTCCTACGGAATGCTGCGCAAATAGATAAGACCAAAACTCCTATACTATGGAACCATTAGATAAGCTTTTCAGATCACAGAACTTCCAAAAAAATCCTTAACTGAATCGTATTGAACTAAAAAGAAGGAATTCAGAAAGAATCAGAAACTGTTTGGTTGAATACTTATAAATATTACGGAGTAAGTAACAGCCAAAAAAAGGAAAAGAGATAGAATTAGGGAGACTTGCTTAAGATATAGAGTCAAGTTTTTTTACTGCTAATTAAACGGACTATAGCTAAAAGAATAAAATTTTAGTAAAGCTTTGAGGTTATACAATTTACAGAACTTCCAAAAAAATCCTTAACTGAACCCTATTGAACTAAAAAGAAGGAATTCAGAAATAATCAGAAACTGTTTGGTTGAATGCTTATAAATATTACGGAGTAAGTAACAGCCAAAAAAAGGAAAAGAGATAGAATTAGGGAGACTTGCTTAAGATATAGAGTCAAGTTTTTTTACCGCTAATTAAACGGACTATAGCTAAAAAAATAAAATTTTAGTAAAGCTTTGAGGTTATACAATTTACAGAACTTCCAAAAAAATCCTTAACTGAACCCTATTGAACTAAAAAGAAGGAATTCAGAAATAATCAGAAACTGTTTGGTTGAATGCTTATAAATATTACGGAGTAAGTAACAGCCAAAAAAAGGAAAAGAGATAGAATTAGGGAGACTTGCTTAAGATATAGAGTCAAGTTTTTTTACCGCTAATTAAACGGACTATAGCTAAAAAAATAAAATTTTAGTAAAGCTTTGAGATTATATAGCAATGTGCGCTGGCATATTTACAAATTACAAGAACTGTCCAATAGCTAAAAGTCTTGTATTACCGGTCTTTTATTCCCCCAGATGAGCTGTTGCCTGTTGCCTGCGCACAGCGCTATACAATAGCCTACCTGAAGAATTGCTATAGTAATATTGTCTTCTATAAATAAAGAAGTCTACTTGCCCTCAGAATAATATTTTTTCAAATAAGTTATTGCCAAAAACACCAATACAAAAAATAGAGCAAAACTTGACATCTTAAATAACCTTATTCAATAATTAACAACCATACTATGAATATTAAAACAAAAAAAAATCAGATTTTTCTTATCTCTATCTGTATCACAACTTGCATTTATATTACACTTACTTTAAATCCTTCTTGGTCAGCTAGTGAGAGAAACCAAAATCAATTAAACAGTGTAGTTCCTCTATGGAATAACTTAGGAAATATCCATCATCAAATAACAACAAATTCTCCCGAAGCTCAACGTTACTTCGACCAAGGTTTAACCTTGATTTTTGGCTTCAACCATGATGAAGCTAAACGTTCTTTTCAACAAGCAACCAAATTAGATTCTAATTGTGCAATGTGTTATTGGGGTATTGCTTTATCAGAAGGTCCTAATATTAATGCACCGATGAATCAAGAATCTATTCCTACTGCTTATCAAGCTATCCAAAAAGCTCAAAAACTTTCTACTAAAACTACTCCGATCGAACAAGCTTATATTAAAGCTTTATCTCAAAGATATTCTGCTCAAAATTTAGAAAATCGTCAACCTTTAGATATGGCTTATGCTAATACCATGAGAGAACTTTCCAAACAATATCCTAATGATTTAGATGCAGCAACCCTATTTGCTGAATCTTTAATGGATTTAATGCCTTGGAATTACTGGAAAGAAAATGGTGAACCTCAAGCTTTAACGAACGAAGTTGTTAAAACATTAGAATTTGTATTAGAAAAAAATCCAAATCATCCAGGGGCAATACATTATTATATTCATGCCATCGAAGCTTCCTCATATCCAGAAAAAGCAGAAAAAGCAGCAGATAATCTCCGGAATTTAGTTCCTGCTTCTGGTCATTTAGTACATATGCCATCTCATCTTTATCTCAGAATTGGTCGTTATCACGATGCAGCTAGTAGTAACCAAAATGCGATTAAAGCAGATGAAAAATTTCTAGCAACTTCTCAACAAAAAGGATTATATTCAGCACTTTATTATCCTCACAATATTCATTTTTTCTGGTCAGCAGTTAGTATGGAAGGACGTAGTACAGATGCAATTAATGCTGCTAGAAAGTTAGTAGATAAAGTTTCTATTCTGGAAGTTAAGCAGTTTCCTTTGACTGAAATGTTTCTCCCAACTCCCTATTTTTCCTTGGTACAATTTGGTAAGTGGGATGAAATTCTTACCGAATCTCAACCATCAAATGAGTTACCCTATACAATGGCAATATGGCATTATGCAAGAGGTATGGCATGGGTTGGTAAGGGAAATTTAGAAAATGCTCAATTTGAGTATCAAAAAATCAACAAATTATTACAAAATTTACAATTTAGTAGTTTAGAAAAGGCAAATTTTCCTGCTACAAATTTAATTTCAATTGCCAATCATTTATTAATGGCAAAAATGGCAAACCTAAAAGATAAAAATGAAGAGATGATTTCCGAATACCAAACTGCCGTAAAACTTCAGGATAATTTACCCTATATGGAACCTCCTTATTGGTATTATCCTGTACGTCAATCTTTAGGCGGAGCTTTGTTAAAATTAAATCGGGAAAAAGAAGCAGAAGCAGTTTATCGTCAAGATTTACAACAGCATCCAAATAATGGTTGGTCTTTATATGGATTAGCAGAAAGTTTATTTGCACAAGGCAAACAAAAAGAAGCTGCTGAAGTCAAACAAGAGTTTGAAAAAGCTTGGTTAGCAGCAGATATTAAACTAACTACTTCTGAGTTTTAAAGTAGGTGTTCTAAAGTGCTTAATAATATTCAGTTAAAAATTTTTTGATGAGATGTGAGCTTGAATAATTATCAGCTAATACAGCGCTTTTCACTCTTGATGAACCACATCTTCACAAGCAAAACTTTGTAGGGACGTTCCATGGAACGTCTGTGGTCTACCGTGCAGGAAAACCGCTGTAAGGCATCATATCTAGTTTAGAAGAGCAGAATTAAATTGGTTTGAATCTCTGAAGTTGTGGCATTTTCCTAGAACTTAAAATTCCAGATTAGAAAGTTGAAAAAATGTAGAGTTATCTAGAGATAGTTGTAGATTATTAACCCTCATTGAATAGGAAAACATTAATATGTATGAAACGATAAAAAGTACACTTAGCAGATATCCTGTAGTATACGAGCCATTACGCAAAACATTAAACAGTTACAGAAACCTGAAAATACAATATAACAATAACAAGAGACTGAGAAAAATACAAAAGCAAATATGGACACATATTAAGCATAAAAATTCTGTTTTCTTTGTGCAAGTTGGCTCAAATGATGGGTCTCATGGAGACCCCATTAGGGATTTAGTTATCAAAAATCCAAATTGGAAAGGCATATTTATTGAGCCTATTCCTTTCCTTTTCGAGAGATTAAAACAGAACTATAACAATTCTGAACGATTTATTTTTGAAAAGATTGCTATATCCACTCAAAGAGGTGTTCAGAAATTCTATTATGTTTCTGAGGAAGCAAAAACAGAATTAGGAAATCTACCAAAATGGTATGACCAATTGGGTTATTTCAATAGAAATCACATACTTAAACATTTTCAAGGGAAGCTTGAACCCTATATTATTGAAGAAGATATCGAAACTATAACTATACAAGAAATATTTGACAGAAATAATATAGAAGCAATAGATATTCTTCATATAGATACAGAAGGATTTGATTATAGAGTACTATCACAAGTTGATTTTTTGAGATATAAACCCTGTGTTATCATGTATGAGCATAAGCATCTTTCTAATGATGAGAAAAATTTAGCAAAATCACTCTTGAGAAAGTACAATTATAATTGCTTTCCTTATGGTGGTGACACCTTGGCATTTATCAATGGCTAATCAGTGCTAATAACAACTACCAAAAACTTTTCTCTACTTCGATTTTCTATTTCTAAATATTATTTATTGGAGTGAATACTTGGTATTTGGTAGCTTTTGTTATGAATGAACCTTATTTTTTCCAGGTTCCAAGTATAGCAATACTTTTGATAATTTGTATAAGGTAAACAAAAAGAAGTTGCTGAAGTTAAATAAAAGTTTGAAAAAGCTTGGTTAGAAGCAGATATTAAAATAATGGATAATTGATAATTAATCCCTAGAGGTTTAAAGTCTCTCCTTTTAAATGGATAATTGATAATTAGGATTTGCTGAATAACTCTTTTTGTCAGGGTAGGAGTCAGGATAAATGGGAATTATAAAAGAAGTAAGCAGTTTTTGGTCAAGATTTGCAACAGCATCCAAATAATGGTTTGTCTTGATTTGGATTAGCAGAAAGTTTATCAGCACAAGGTAAACAAAAAGAAGCTGCTGAAGTTAAACAAAAGTTTGAAAAATCTTGGTTAGAAGCAGATATTCAAATAGTTGATAATGGATAATTATGGTTTCCTGAATAACTCTTTTTGGTAGGTTAGGAGTCAAGAAAAATTGGAATTATAGAAGAAGTAAGCAGTTTTTGGTCAAGATTTGCAACAGCATCCAAATAATGGTTTGTTTTGATTTGGATTAACAGAAAGTTTATCAGCACAAGGTAAACAAAAAGAAGCTGCTGAAGTTAAACAAAAGTTTGAAAAAGCTTGGTTAGAAAAAGAAAAAGGTTATGACATAACCTTAGTCGTTGCTTGATTTTTGGAAAAGCTAATAGCTGAATATTTACATTATTTTTCCTTCTTGGAAAAGCTAATAGCTGAATGCTTACCTTATTCTTATATCATTTCTCCATAAAGTTGCGCTTAATAAAAGATAACAGCTATTAGTAAAATTCAGGTTTAGGTAAGAATTATTAAGCGCATTGTTACACAGAAATGGTATTACTTCTTACTTCTTACTTCTTCCTTATTCCTTCTTACTTCTTCCTTCTTACTTCTTCCTTCTTACTTCTTACTTCTTACTTCTTACTTCTTCCTTATTCCTTCTTACTTCTTCCTTATTCCTTCTTACTTCTTCCTTATTCCTTCTTACTTATTCCTTCTTACTTCTTACTTCTTACTTCTTACTTCTTCCTTATTCCTTCTTACTTCTTACTTCTTACTTCTTACTTCTTCCTTCTTACTTCTTACTTCTTACTTCTTACTTCTTACTTCTTACTTCTTACTTCTTCCTTATTCCTTCTTACTTCTTCCTTCTTACTTCTTACTTCTTACTTCTTACTTCTTACTTCTTACTTCTTACTTCTTACTTCTTCCTTATTCCTTCTTCCTTCTTCCTTCTTCCTTATTCCTTCTTCCTTCTTTAAAAATCAAAATAAATATAAGGCAAACCCTCCGGTGCCAACAACCAAACAGTAAACAAAAATACAGGCACTAACAAAACTTTCAACTGCCAATTTAACTGTAACTTCAGACCACGATGAAACCAATAATTAATCCCCATTGCCACCACAACTCCACAAATTAACCACACCAACTGTAACCTTTCTAAACCCATCGCCTCCAGATAAACTTTATCCACAAATTGAACATCAGCATCATAATTCCACCAGTGAGAAAACACCCAAAAAGAATCCCTTAAATTCGGGAGTCGGAAAAATATCCAAGCACCAAAAACCATACTCTGAGTTAACAACCAACTAATTAAAATTCCAGGCAAACTTTCCCATACTTTTTTTACCTTAAAATGTTGAGAAATTGCCTCTACTAACCGATGAACAACTAATGCCAAACCATGCAAAACACCCCATACAATAAATCCCCAAGCAGCACCATGCCAAATACCAGCAATTAACATCACAATTAACAAGTTCAAACAAGTCCGAAATAAACCAACCCTCGAACCCCCTAATGGAAAATACAAATAATTTCTCAACCAATCTCCCAAAGTCGTATGCCACCTGCGCCAAAATTCTGCAATACTTGTACTAAAATAAGGAAAATCAAAATTTTGTGGCAAACTTAAACCCATCAAAAAAGCACTACCACGAGCAATATCAACATAAGCACTAAAATCAAGATAAAGTTGTAATCCATAAGCAACAGTTGCTAACCACAAATCACCACTTCCTGCTCTTGGCAAATTACCAAAACTCAGCTCTACAAAAATTCCTAAATTATCAGCAATTAAAGCTTTTTTTACTGCCCCAGTTGCAATTAACCAAATTCCTTCTGTTACTTTTTCTAAATTAGGGAATTTTAATGCTGGTATTTTAACTGAAACTTGACTATTTTTTCTGCTAGTCATTCCTAGCTGATTTTGCAAATAATGATAACGAGTAATCGGACCAGAAATAAGTTTTGGAAAAAATAATTTGTAAGATGCAAATTCTAGCCAAGAAGCAGCAGCAGGAGCGCCTCGATAAATATCTATTAAATAGGCAAGACATTCAAAACAAAAAAAACTTAATCCCAAGGGTGCCGTCACATTATTGTCTACCCAATTAGCAGTTTCTAAAATATTAGGTAAATTATAAAGAATACCAATACTGTTTAATAGAAAAGGTATATATTTAAAGCTTAATAAAAGTAAGATATTGCAGATTATGCCTAACCACAATAATAGTAAACGATGTCGGTTCCATTGTGTATTGGCAATGCGCCAGTCTTGGGGTTCCCCAATAGCTTGAGCAAGGTAAAAATTAAATAGAGTAATTATTAATAACAGTGGAATATATTGAGGTTGAATAGTAGCGTAAAAAATTAAACTAGCAACTAAGAGGATTAATACTCGCCAAGACTGTCGTGGCATTGACCAGTAGATTCCTAATACTATTAATAAAAATAGAGTATAGTTAAAGGAGATAAAAGTCATACCGTTTCACGGAAGTCAAAAGTCAAAAGTCAAAAGTCAAAAGTAAGATTTTATAGGTTTAGAGACTCTTTGTAAAAGGAATATTAAATCCAGGCGTAGTAGACTGAGACATCTAAAAAATGGTGCAATAAGTGTAGGTTGGGTTGAGGGACGTTAGCGCAGCTTATCCGTAGGATAAACCCAACAACAATCTTTCTCCCCTAAGGACATAGCATGCTTAGTCCCTACTCTATTCCCTAATGTCTTCTGTTTCGCAGACCCCTATTTTGGTGATCTGCGTACACCGGAAACTTGCCTCTTCCGTCCTTTCGGCGCTTCTTAAATACTCGCCAAACCGGAAGTGCTCGCCAAACCGGAAGTAAATGCTGCATTCTGATTGGCTGTCAGCCCTGGCCCATCAGCCAATCAGAATGCAGCATTTCGCCACTACATAGCATCGCTATGTAGTGGCATCGGCGCCCTCGGCGGCCTCACCTGCCTCGGCGACCACGGCGACCTCGGCGACCTCGGCGACCTCGACGGCTTCGGCGGCCTCGGCGGCCTCGGCGGCCTCGGCGGCCTCGGCGCCCTCATGAGAAGGGTGGGGATCATTAATACACCGAACCAACCGATGTATAAACGATTGTCTGTGCTGGTGATCCAGCTACAGAACTTTTCCCATACGTTGGCGTTTTCACGCTGTTGTAAGGTAGTTGTCATTGTTTTATAATTGCTATGTATTTTTCAAGGTTCTCGAAAGCGTTTTTGCTTTCTTGTTTACTATATTAAACATCTAATTTAGTTTTGTAAAGGGTTTTAAGAAAAGTCTTTTTGAATTTTATTATAAGTTAGACTTATGCTTTCTCCTTGAGACTCCTATAGATGGGGAGATGGGGAGATGGGGAGATGAGGAGATAAAGACTACCTAGAAACAAAAATCTATTGCACACAGGACTTACGCAAATTGACTGTTAAACCACCATCTGTATGTAGGGGCGAATGGTATTCGCCCTAGCCATAAGTAGAGTCTCTGCGTAAGTCCTGATTATATTGTAGTTAATCGGTGCAGCTTGATATTAGGCATTGCTGAGGGGCGGGATGAATATAAGTGGGGTGGATATCCTGCCTGCCCAAAAATATCAGGAACGGGCAAGATGCCTATTCCACTTCCACAAAACTATTAAAATCATCCCGCATTTATGCAACGCCTGATATTAGGCGTGCCACTCCACTACATTATTTATAGCATCACGCAAATAGGGCGCAGGCATTCCTCTATTCCCTACTCCCTACTCCCTTTTCACTCAAATTTATTGTCAAACGCCAAAGAACGTACTGCTATATCTAGAATTACCCTGGAGGCCACTGCATTTGACGACCTCCAAGAATATGAAGATGTAAATGAAAAACAGTTTGACCAGCTTCAGCTCCATTATTGTTAAACTAAGCCAGGCAAGTTACCTTGACCGACTCGTCTTCAGAACCGGACGTGAGACTTTCACCTCATCCGGCTCCTCTCTTAAACGTCCCTTGTCATGGGTACATCCCTACCTTAATATCAACATATCATCAACCCATAAATAACTTTCAGGTAAGTCCTGTGGCTTAAATTGTGGATATGTCTTGTTATCTGATGCAGTTTTAGTATCGTGGCAATGTCGGTGCAACAATTGTTTGTTCTTATATGTGTTGTCACCACCTTTAGACCTTGGTTTTATATGGTCAACTTCAATTAGGTCAGTTGGTCTAAAGGTTAGTCCACAAGATGCGCATTTACCTTTTTGTCGCTTAAGTAGCGTTGTGACTTCTTTCCTTACGCCTGGATGTTTACCGATTCTGCTACCCCAATAAGTCCAGTCACCGTCATAAGGGGATTTATTACCTTTAACTTTGATGTGCCTTATAATAGGTATATCTGAGTGTCGGTTTAGTATATACTCACCGTCGTTAAGTAACCAATTTCTGGTCTCTTTGCAGCGAGGGAAATACTTTTTCTTTACCCATTTAGCCGACTTATTTGGATGCCTTCTACTGGCCCATCTCCATATTCTTACCCATAGGAGGTTATCTATTTTGCTGAATACCTCTTTACTGGCGACGGTTGAGAAGTAGTTAGCCCATCCTCTTATTACCGGATTTAACTTAGCTATTAGAGCTTTAGTCGGGGCGGTTTTATTCTTATCAAATATATCCGCCAGTTTTCGATAATGAGTTTTTATACTCTTGGAGGAGGGTTTAATCAGAGTCTTATATCCTTGTTTGGTTGACTTTACCTTCCATTGCCTGACTGTAAAGCTAAGAAAGTCAAATCCAGGTTTGTTCCCTTCATATTCTTCTAAGGTGTGGACAATTTTGGTCTTTTCTGGTTTTAGCTCTAATCCTACCTGGTTTAACCACTCCTGTATTACGGCTTTTGCTTGCAGGACTACTTTGATGTCTTCATGTAGGATAACGAAATCATCAGCGTAGCGTACTATGGTAAGACTTTGACATTTACTTTTCCAACCTTTTTGATTACCTTTTTTGTTTTTAAGGTCTATAGTTTTGGCAAATTCCATTAGTCTTTCCTCCATACCGTGCAGGGCGATGTTTGCTAGTAAGGGTGAAATTACCCCTCCCTGTGGTGTACCTTCCACAGATTCTAGGAATTGATTGTTGTCCATCACTCCAGACTTTAACCATTGTTTAATTAGTCGTCTGTAGGGAGATTGACCTATCTTTCCTAGAAGTGCATCGTGGTTAATTCGGTCAAAACACTTAGATATATCGGCATCTAACACATATTTAGGTTTATGATTGATGCTAGTGTGTATGGCTACGATGGCATCATGCGTTGACCGTCCTGGCCTAAAACCATAACTGTTAGGTTCAAAGTGTGCCTCCCATTCTGGTTCCACACCCAACTTAACCAAGGCTTGTAACGCACGGTCGTACATTGTTGGGATTCCAAGCGGTCGCTTCTCATCCCTTCCTGGTTTTGGTATCCAGACTCTGCGGGTTGGACTTGCTTTGAGGTATCGCGTATTTAATAAGTCAACTAGGTTAAATCTCTGTATTGGTGGTAGATTTTTGATTCCATCTATACCCGCAGTTTTCTTCCCCTGGTTATCCTGGGTCACGCGCCTAACAGCTAGCAACCTAGCGTAGTAACTTTTGGTCAGAAGTTTTTGGTACTTACGCATCTTGCGGATTTCGCCACGGCTGGATGCTCTGTAAATTAACTTTTGCAACTTAAATACATATTTTTCTACCTTCTTCCAATTAATATCTTTCCATTTAAGGTTAGGATTGATACTAACTTGATTCGGTATATCGTCTGTATCCCATGCCACGCTTAAAAATGGTCTAGGATTTCCTAGTTTTCTTTTTAGTGTTTTAGCTTTATTCATAGCTAATTGTTACTTTACATTACGTCTAACAGTGGATACGTCTGCAAATTAATGCTTATTATCCAATCCTACTCTCCCTAAGACCTACGTCCGATTGCGTAGATTGACCTTGAATGGCTTCCTAAGTTATCGACCTATATTCTTAGGTGTCTTAGAGAGGTTTTCTCGTTCCCTTATTCCTTTTATTACGGCTAATTTAGTGGGGTAAAATCTCCCGGAGGGTTCGGTATGGTTGCTGATAATTCCGAAATTATGAAATTATCCATTGACCCCCTGACTTTCGTCCTACATTCCATAGTTACCTTTGGAATGGTTTCGTGTAACGAGAGTTTAATTACCTTCCTGTTCGTCCACTTGTCAGCCTTTGCTTGCGGTATCGTTCTTGGTAACTGGTATTTTCCCGCTTTTAGGCCAGCTTCACCAGTTTGATATTCAGTCTCACCAGTGTGGCCTATGCTGTCAACCCAACAACAAGGCGGATGGAATTTCACCACCAAGGTAATAAGAGTTATTCACAAGTCGAGGTTGTCCTCATGTGGTGACTTGGAACGGCCATTTATACCCAGTTTCCTGGTTTAGTGGCCAACGAGTCACACAATCACTACACGATAGCCATTTTCAAGTCCTGCTTGTTGAGCAACCCGCTTGGCAGTCAGCAATAAATGTCCCATCAAACTATGGTCTTCAGGTGAAGCATCGGCTAACTTGGGAATAGGCTTTTTCGGAATCACGAGGATATGAACAGGAGCTTGAGGATTGATATCTTTGAAGGCTAGGGCCATGTCATCCTCATAAACAATGTCCGCCGGAATCTCGCGCCGGATAATTTTACTGAAAAGAGTGTCTTGCTGGGTCATTTATCTATATTCAAACAACTTACTATATAAATTAAAGAATAAAGGAATATGTTAGCTAGAGTCTGGAGTGCATCAATAATTGGCATTGAGGCCGTAAAAGTGGGTGTGGAAGTTGATGTATCTGGGGGTCTACCGAAAATTGTCGTTGTGGGATTGCCAGATGCAGCAGTTCAAGAATCAAAGGAAAGAGTCAAAGCTACTCTCAAAAATTGCGGTTATGCCTTCCCTATGCGGAAAATTCTGGTTAATCTCACCCCCGGAGATTTACGCAAGGAAGGCCCCAGTTTTGACTTACCTATTAGTATCGGAATTTTGGCTGCCTCGGAACAAGTGAATGCAGACTTACTCGGAGACCATCTATTTTTGGGAGAAGTTTCTCTGGATGGTACATTACGACCAGTAGCTGGAATTTTACCCATTGCCGCAGCAGCAGAAAAAATGGGAATCAGCGGGTTAGTTGTGCCTGCTGCTAATGCCAAGGAGGCGGCGGTAGTTAAGGGGTTATCGGTTTATGGATTTGACAAGATATTTGATGTCACTGACTTTTTGAATAATCCCACTAACTTTTCTCCTGTAGAAGTAGATATTGCTGATATTTTGGCAAAACAACAATTTTCTGGTTTAGATTTGAAAGAAGTTAAAGGACAAAATCATGCCCGTCGTGCTTTGGAAATAGCTGCTGCTGGGGGGCATAATTTGATTTTTGTCGGTCCTCCTGGCAGTGGGAAAACTATGTTGGCGCGACGTTTACCGGGAATTTTGCCTCCGTTGAATTTTGAGGAGGCGTTGGAAGTGACTCAAATTTATTCTGTGGCGGGGTTGTTGAAAGATAGGGGGAGTTTGGTGAGCGATCGCCCGTTTCGCGCTCCCCATCATTCGGCATCGGGACCGTCTTTGGTGGGTGGAGGGAGTTTTCCGCGACCGGGGGAAATTTCTTTATCTCACCGAGGAGTATTATTTTTGGATGAGTTAACGGAGTTTAATCGCAATGTTTTGGAATATTTGCGTCAACCGTTGGAAGATGGGGTGGTGACAATATCGCGCACCCGAATGTCGGTGGAATTTCCGGCTCAGTTTACTTTGGTTGCTAGTACAAACCCTTGTCCGTGCGGTTATTATGGAGATCCTATTCAACAATGTACTTGTTCGCCACGGCAACGGGAGCAATATTGGGGAAAACTTTCGGGACCGTTGATGGATAGGATAGATTTGCAGGTGATAGTTAGTCGGTTGAAACCAGAGGAAATTACAAGGCAGGACACTGGGGAAGGGTCGGTTGATGTGAGGGAGAGGGTAAAATTAGCACGCGATCGCGCTCGATATCGGTTTCAGGATGAGGTTGGTTTAAGTTGTAATGCTCAGATGCAGAGTCGTCATTTTCGCAAGTGGTGTAAGTTGGATGATAGCAGTCGGGGTTTATTGGAAGGAGCGATCAGGAAATTGGGGTTGTCAGCGAGGGCGAGCGATCGAATTTTGAAGGTGGCGAGGACTATTGCCGATTTAGCGGGGGATGAGGAGTTGAAACCTGCTTATGTAGCTGAGGCAATTCAGTATCGGACAATTGATAGAATGCAGTAGCTTTGTAGGTTAGCTTGAGGAACGATCTTCGGAGCTTATCCGGAGGATAAACCCAACAGATTAGGTTTTTGGTTTTTGTTCCCAGTTAACCCAACCTGTATTATACTCTTTACCCCCTACCTTACCCTATTATTGACATCCTCCCGACGTTGCGCTAAGGGGACAACGAGGGACTCCTAACCATAACGCTCTTAGGGTTTTCTGTTTCCTCTTACCTCTTCCGGAGGAGCTGCGCTAACAGAGAAGTTGCGCTAACATAGCACTTGTCTCCGAGGTCGAGCCTCTTTTCGGTCTTAAGGCCGCTCCACAGTACGTCGCCAATCCGACGGCTGCCCTAAAAACTGCTAGCCCAGCAGACTTAATTTAATTACAATAGCACACGCTTTGGAAAAACCACAACATTGATTGGTTTTTCTATAGGACACTTCCACCCTCAGGTGAGCGCGGGTATTCAACCAACGTTGAGATACAGCTCTTATCTAAATCCGGATTTAGTATTTAGAAGGATTTGTTATTTTGATCAGAAATCGCATATAATTATATTTTTTGTCAAAATCACCTAATCTAAGGGAATTTCTAGTTAAGATCAAAACCTGATAATACCAAATCCGGGTATAAAAGCAGGCTTGTACTATTCACAAATCCTATGTATAGCAAAGGCTACAACTTTTTCAAGTACCCTCTTGCTAAGGCGGATTTAGTATAACATCAGCCATGGTCTACATTTAGATAGATTATACTCTATTCGTAAAAGTCAAAAATAACCATAGTTGCACTTTGGTTAAGAGTAGTTATAATACGAAATAGATAAATATGTTTCAAAAGAATTATGGGCAAATATTTAAATTAGGAGATGTACAGAAAAATTAATTAGGGAATAAAAAAATTAGAAGTTCGGTAATTCAATTGTTTTATTCAGATAATTCCTAAAACTTAACCTAACTTGAAATAAACAATCAATCCTTCTGAATAATAATTTCATCGCTAAAATTAAGAATAAAATACAGAAAAACTAACCAGCAAAAAAAATTAGAACAGATAATTTCACAATCAAAATCTGAAACCTAAGAAAAAAAACTGGTAAGCCAGGGAATTAAAGATAACACTTAACTTATGGAAATACCATTTGACATAACTCTGCTGATCATCCTGACTGTAATCAGTGGTATAGCAGCCCAAGTTCTGGCAGCCTACCTGAAAGTACCTGCGATAGTCTTTTTACTACTATTTGGTATTTTAGTAGGCAAAGATGTTTTGGGAGTGGTACATCCAAACCTACTGGGTAATGGTTTAGAAGTGGTAGTATCCTTATTTGTAGCCCTCATTCTCTTTGAGGGGGGCTTGAATTTGGAACTTAGAGAATTAGGAAAAGTTTCCGGTAGTATCCGCAACTTAGTAACCATAGGTACACTGGTAACCTTAATTGGTGGTGGCATGGCCGCTCACTGGTTAGGTGAGTTTCCGTGGCCGATCGCATTCCTTTATGCCTCGTTAGTAGTAGTTACAGGGCCAACTGTGGTAGGGCCATTGCTCAAACAGGTTTCAGTAGACCGACAAATAGCGACCTTGTTGGAAGGAGAAGGAGTTCTCATCGATCCAGTAGGAGCAATTCTGGCCGTATTGGTACTGAACATAGTTTTAAATGAAGGCGCTGACCCTTTAGGATTATTTAGAGACCTAGTTGTGCGCTTAGGAATGGGGACTATCATTGGTGCAACAGGAGGCTGGATTTTAGGATTTACCCTCAAAAGAGCAAAGTTTCTGTCTGAAGAACTAGCAAATCTGGTAGTTTTGGCCGCTCTATGGGGAATGTTTGGTCTAGCAGAACAAGTCCGTAGTGAATCAGGATTGATGACCACAGTCGTAGCAGGAATTTTCGTTGGGGCAGCGGAAATACCAGAGTTACGATTATTAAGGCGGTTTAAAGGACAACTAACAATATTGGCCGTTTCAGTGTTATTTATTTTACTAGCAGCAGACCTATCCTTAGCAAGTATTGTTGCTCTAGGTTGGGGAAGTGTATTTACCGTTTTGAGTTTGATGTTCCTGGTTCGCCCTCTCAACGTCTTAATTTGTACTTGGAATAGTAAGCTTAATTGGCGACAAAAGATGTTTGTCAGTTGGGTTGCTCCCAGAGGAATAGTTTCGGCTTCAGTTTCTTCTTTGTTTGCTATCTTGTTAACTCAGAAAGGTATTAATGGTGGTGACTCTATTAAGGCTTTGGTGTTTTTGACAATTATGATGACGGTATTTAGTCAAGGGTTGACGGCAAGATTCGTGGCTCAATTTTTGGGAATTACTTCTAGTGCGGCCACTGGTGCTGTGATTGTGGGGTCAAATCCTCTGTCCCGATTGATTGGACGTATATTTAAGGACATGGGTGAATCAGTGGTACTCATAGATACGGATGAGGAAGCTTGTCAGCAGGCAGAGAAGGAAGGTTTGCAAGTATACAAAGGTAGTGCCTTTGATACTAATGTCCTAGAAGAGGCTGGTTTAGAATCAGTGGGAACTTTCTTAGCAATGACTAAGAATGAAGAAGTAAATTTAGTTTTGGCTCAAAGAGCAGCAGAAGAATTTAAGCCACCAAGAGTATTAGCTATTTATCCAAAAAGTCCCCAGCATAAAAGTCAAAATGGTAAACAGAAGGTTCAACAACCATTTGCTTTAGAGTTAAATATCAAAAGTTGGAATAAATATCTTTCTGACAAAGAAGTGAAATTAGGGGAAACAGTCCTTAAGCAATTGGGATTTGAGTTCCAAAAGACTCACCTTGAGGCACTTATTGGAGCAAGGGAGTTAATGCCACTTTTGATTGAAAGGCAAGGAAGTCTTCAAGTATTATCTGCCACAGAAAATTGGCAACCAGGCGATCGGATTATTTATTTGCTACATGACCCGAAACCTAAGCTTCTCAAACGACTATCTGGAGCTCAACAATCAACTTTAACTATAGAAAAATATCCAACTGTTGAAGAAGTACCTATCCCTTCTTCGGTTCTCGAATCTGAACTCTGATAGAAGGGAGGAGTCAGGAGTCAGGAGTCAGGAGTCAGGAGGAAAAAAGAAGCAAAAGGAAGAGGAGAAGATAGTTTTTGGGCGTAAAAACATAGACCTTTTGTATATATTTGTCTAGGATAGTCCATGTTTTTAAGCTTTAGCAAACAACAGTAGTGCCTAATCATTAAGGTCAATTGAAGTGAGTTGATATAACTAAATTTTCAAGTTAAAAATCAGGATGAGCTACTGTCTTAACTCTGAATGCCGAAAGCCATATAATCCTTCCGGTCATCGATTTTGTCACAGCTGCGGAGCTAAGTTACTTTTGGGCGATCGCTACCGTACTATTAAACCTATTGGTCAAGGTGGCTTTGGCAAAACTTTTCTTGCTGTGGATGAGTATAAACCTTCCCGACCCCGGTGTGTTATTAAACAATTTTTTCCTCAAAATAGTGCTAATGCGGAAAAAGCTGCTGAGTTGTTTGGTCGGGAGGCCATCAGGCTTGATGAGTTGGGTCAACATCCTCAAATCCCAGAATTAATGGCTCATTTTCAACAAGGTGAGCAACAATATCTCATCCAAGAATTTATTGATGGGCAAAATTTAGAGCAGGAGTTAGTTGTTAATGGGACTTTTACTGAAAATCAGATTCAGGAGTTACTTTGGGATTTGTTGCCTGTGTTGGAATTTGTCCACGAACGGCAGGTAATTCATCGCGATATTAAGCCAGAAAATATTATTCGGCGAAACTCAATTACGCTTCCTGATGGTAGAGGGGAAATTAAAGGCCAGTTGGTGTTGGTGGATTTTGGAGCTAGTAAGGTAATTACAGAATCTTCTCTTGGCCAAACTGGAACGATGATTGGTAGTGCGGGATATGTTGCTCCGGAACAGTTGGCGGGAAAGGCGGTTCCTGCTAGCGACCTTTATAATTTGGGGGTTACTTGTATATATTTGTTGACTCAAGTAGCGCCTTTTGAGTTGTTTGATGTTGTTGAGGGTAAGTGGGTTTGGCGACAATATTTACAGTCTAATATTAGTGAAGAATTGGGGATAATTATTGATAAGCTTTTGGCTCCAAACATTAATCAAAGGTATCAGTCTGTAGAAGATGTTTTAAAAGAATTAGAGTCGGTAAAATATCAGAAAAGTTTTGCCTCTTCAAAATCTCAAGCAGGAGGTAATAATCCTTCTTTGTTAACAAAAATGCTTGGGGGAATTCCACAAGTTATTAAAGGTCGAATTATGCAAGAATTTGGGAAAACTGAAGCAGCGATAGCTTCTTATGACCTTGCTATTTCTATTCGACCAAATAATTATGATGCTTGGTATAAGAAGGCTGAGGTTTGTCATCAGTTGAAGCGTTATGAGGAAGCGATTTTTTGTTATCAAAAGACTGTGAAATTGCAGCCTAATCATTGGCAAGGGTGGCGGAGTTTGGGGGTGTTATTTTATCAATTGCAAAGATATGAAAAGGCTGTAGAAAGTTATTTTAAGTCTTTGGATATTGAGGGGAATCAACCGATGGTTTGGTTATGGTTGAGTTTAGCTATTAAGAAGTCTGGAGATGATCAAAAAGCACAGATGTGTTTGGAAAAGGCGCGGCAAAGTTTACCGAAAAGTCCGGTGGAAACTGCTGAGGTTTTATGGCAAGCTTGGGAAAAATTAATTCGGTAATTTAGAAGGAAGAGGGAAGAAGGAAGATGGGTTTTTATCAGGATGAAATATATAGTAAGAAATGTACCCCATAGGGAAGTTCCATGAAACGTCTAATTAACCATTGAGGTAGGCACGGGGGCGCTACTCCTAAAAATCAGTTAATAACTTTTTTAGGCAAACTTGTATTGATAACTTCTGCAATTATTTCTCCCGGATTCTAACATCCTTGCAAGGAAATTTTCAAAAGTCTTAAGAAAGACGATGTTATTGGTATAATAGAATTTAATGAACAGCCAAAAACTGTATTAAAAGCAACTCCTGTCAGAAAAATTGACATTAATAAATTTAGTAGAATTATTAGTGGTATAACTGCTGATGGTGGAACAGATATTAACATAGGAATATCCTATGGAATAGACGAAATTAGTCGTTATAAAAGCAACAATACTCTGAATCAGATCTATTTATTTTCTGATGGAAATCCAACTTCAGGAGAAACTGAATGGATTAGAATCCGACAAAACATAGACAAAAAAACACGAGGGAATATCCGCTGATCAACTTTTGCTTTTGGTTCAGATGCTAATACTAGAGAACTTGATGCTTTAGCAGGTCTTACGGGAGGAAAATCTACTTTTGTGACTGATACAGATGATATTCAAGTTAGTCTTAAAGATGAATTAAGTAGAAGAGAATACCTAGCAGCAATTAATGTTCAGTTAAAGATAGATATCGATACAAAGATTCCAATTATTTACTTGTATGGTCACGATGAAATAAAAGACCCGATTAGCAGAGCAGCGGTCTTCAAAGATGTTGAAGAGGCGAAAAGGAAGGCAAAAAGAGAAGTTGGAGTCAAATCAGAACCTGACTTGATAAATCAGGAAGAAGGTATCCGAATTTTTGTACCAGATTTAGCAGTTGGTGAAACCTATTGGATAGTTTTTGAATTAGCTATTCCTGAACCAAACAATCTAAATTCGATTGGGGAAGCAACAGTACAGTATGTCGATACATTTAAGCGCAAAAATCAAAAGCATCAACTTACCTGATCACCATCAGGAAATTTACCATCTGATTTAGTAACGGAACACGCTTTAGGTTTATGGACAAGTGAAGTAGCTTTCTATATCCTTGATGACTTTTATGCAAGAGATTTAGAAACTGCTGAAAAGCGGATTGAAAATCACGTTACTGTTCTTAAATCTGCTAATTTTGATTTAGATTCAGAACCAATTAGGGACGATGTGATTACTCTGAAAAAATTATTATCACTTGCTCAAAATCTTGGAAAGGCAGGAACATCTTCAGATACTCCTCGCCAACGTCGTCAATATTTTTTCATATATTCAGTTAGCGATTTTGGCAGAGTTAGAAATGGTTTTAACCGAATTAATTCTTCTGCTGTAAAAGTTTCTAATCCCTAATCATTAACATTAATTATTCCTTGCTTTAGGAGCATTCTTTTTTCTTCCTTGTACTATAAATTACTATTTGCTTAACTTAACTAATATTCTCCTTTCTCTGCTCCCCACCATAATAACTAGCAATAATAGCCACCATCAACCACCAAAGCGTATTAATTTGAGGACGATACCAAACCGTATCCACCAAACCATGAGCTATTAATCCTACCATCGCCACCATTGCCCCAATTAACCAATACCCTTGACGATCGCCTGCATCTCGCAAACGTCTTAAATTTAATACACCTTGATTGAATGTCACCAACAGCAACCATAAAAAAGCAGTAAAACCAATAAAACCAGTTTCCACAATAATTTCTAAAGGTACTGAATAAGCACTCAAAGCACTATAACGGGGTCGTTGATAAAGAGGATAGATTTTGTTAAACACATCATTCCCCGGTCCAATACCCAAAACCGGGCGATCGCGAATCATATCAAACACAGACATCCAGACATTCATCCGAAAATTATTACTACTATCTTGACGACCTGCAAAAATACTAAAAACGCGATCGCGCAAAGGCTCTAATAACACCACCGCCAGAATTAATAACCCTGCCAAACTTCCTACAGCTATTGGCAGCGACCAAGTTTGCCAAAAACTGGGCATATAGATGCTCCACCAATACCACATTAAAATTAACAGAGCAAACATCAAAGCTATAAACCCTATCCAACTGCCTCTACTACCTGTATAACGCAAACAAGCACAATTCACTAGCAACATTGTTACTGCCAACAATTTCTGTGGCCAACTACGCCAGGCGATAATTGCGACAAAGCTCAAAGCAATAGCAGGCAGCAAATATCCACCTAATAAATTAGGATTTCCCAAATAACTATACACGCGAGTAATGCCAGCTTGAGCAGAAGTAGGGTCGTTCCAGGTAGCAAGGGGTTCAACTTTGTCTATCCATTGACGAATACCGTAGAAACTGACTACCAAAGAAACCAATAAATAGATACTAATTAACCAAGAGCGGAGTTTAGGCGATCGTAATACCATTGCTCCTAAAACAAATAACAATAGATAAAGAGTTAACTTTACCCATCCACTAAAAGCAGCGGTTCTTGCTGGCGAAGTTGCCATTGCTAATGTGGCAATACCCCAATAAACGAATATCAGTAGATGAATAGGAGTTAAATATTCCTGAGTGTTATCTGAGACGGCAAGCAATACCCACAACCCAGCACCAGCTAGTAATAATAAACCAATCAGAGCAGTATTTACGAAAGGAGCTAGACTAAATACAATTGCCAGTAAGACAAAACCCAGAGCTTCTCCCCATTGCATTAACCAACTACCTCGTCGCCAGTTATGGAGGGAGCCATTAATTAAACCATAGAGGTAGCTAGCATTTAGCCATGGAGAGTTAGAAAAAGAAAGATTAGTTAATGTTAATTTCTGCCAAACTGAGTTCATATTATTATCAATTGGATAAATAATCTTACAAATAGTATAAGCAAGTAAAGAAAGTTATATAGCAGTCCTATTTTATTTGTGTATAAAAATCTTACCGCTTTTAGGGAACAGGGAACAGCGGTGCGACCCCGCGTCGGCGTCAGACGCAAGGGAACGCGCACCAAGAGAGGGAACAGGGAACAGGTAGAAGTTTCAGTTTTTTTATCTACTTTTTGATTACCCGCAACTTATTTAGGATTGCTATATTTGAGAATAATACAATACAGAATTTTGGCGTTGCTGAATTAGTGTATTATATTAACTTTAATTACTTAGGAGTCAGGATAAAGAAAAGTGCTTTTCTGTCAATTAAGTAAGGACAACATCTAATTTTGCCATTCAAAGAATGACTCTTAATTTACCTAAATCACTTATTTCATAACTTTTCATAACTCAAATCACCAATCCCATTATTTTAAATAAGAAGAAAACTATTTCCTATTCCCTACTTAGAAAGTGGCAGAGTTAAAATATATCGATAGCCTAATTCCGTAGAACCTTGAACCCAGAAAGAGCCACCATTTTGTTCAGCTAACTGACAACTTAATAGTAATGCCAATAGCTCGCGGGTAGGTTCAGCTGCAATATTTTCTCCTTGTATTGACGTTTTGTCAAAAACTATTGTTGTTAGTTCATCAAATGTTAGCTGTAATCTATTTAGCATTAAGCTAGACTGATTATCCTGGTTTTCAATCTCTGATAACTTGTGAGAATATAGTTGAGCATGAGGAAGATTATCTCCAAGAATAGGATGAGAAACCCACAGTGCAATCTTAAAATCTTCTTGCTTTTCAGACAAATGAATTTTTACTTCACTCCCTGAAACTGTAGATTTAATTACACTATAAATTAAGTTGTATAATGTTTGTTCTAAAATTGTTTTATCAAAAAAACAAACCCGGTCGCTAGATCCAGCTAATAATTGAACTTTGATCTGCTGATGAACTGTTTCTGCTTCTAGGTCTGTTACTATTTGCTGACAGATATTTTTCACATCAACAGGAGTTTTTTCTGAATTTTGGCCATACTCATATAGTTTTGTTAAACCAATAATTTCTTCAACTAGCAATCGTAAATATTGACTTCTTTCATGAATCACTTCTACATATTTTCTCTGCTTATCAGTTAGAGAACCATAGATTTCTTGGTGGAGAACACTTGCCATCCCCATCACAGAAGTTAAGGGAGTTAACATTTCTTGGCTCAAAAGACTTAGTAGCTTATTTTTAATTAAATTAGAGGATTTAATAATAGATTCTTTAGTCATTACAAAAAATTAGGCGGGAGATAGTTTTGTCAAGTTTTATTAGTGGTATAGCAGAAGGAAGAAGGCAGAATAAAAAATATTGTGTTGTCTGAGTTTTAAGCTTTTGATATGTCCTCACCTCCCCTTCAACTGCTGTACTAATTCACTCAAATTATTTCACAAATAATTCAAAACTTGGTATTTGAAATAATTTTCTAAATTTATTTTCAGTCAAAGCTTTTAATCTATATATTTATAATTTTATAGCAGATATACAGTGAAAAAAAATTTATCCTGATTGGGACATCATCAGTCTATATCCGCGCCCTACTTGTCTATTGCTATAATTTTTAACTTTCGATTTCTGTTTAAGTAGTTAACTAGCTATCAACATTTCAGCATTTCCGTACCGGAATGCTCCGCAAACAGCCTTCAGCGGGCTAAAAGCTTGGGTTTAAATTCTCGAGTTCTAGCTTATCGTTTAATTTTATAGCACTAGGCAAATAAGGCGCGGAATTTATAAATGCTCAAAGTTAGTCAGGGATTACTTTTGTACGGACAAACGGCCGAAAGCTTGCGCATAACGATCGTTAACGCCACTACTGACTTATGACTTTTGACTTGCGCGTAGCGTTATAGGAGGGGTCGCGTATCCACTTCTCAAAAGCTGACTGCTAAACGCCTAGCGGCTGTTTGCGGAGCATTTCAGACCGAAACGCTTTTTAAACCGAATTAACCGAATTAATTGTATATTTTATTTTCTATTCCCTATTCCCTTTTCCCTACAAATGTTAAATTAATTTTTGGCACAGATACTATCATTGAATCGTTTCTTCCAGTGCCTTTTGCAAATCTTGAGTCAGCTCTGATATAGCTGTACGACGTTTAGTTTTGTAACTCTCCCAACGCTGGGAAACAGAAATTGGTTGTCCCACTGTCATGTATACTATTTGTTTTCCTAGTATCGGACGCTTGAGAGGATTACCGCCCTTAATGCGATTAATCATATCCCATATTAGTAGAGTTGTATCAGAAAACCTTTCTACTGTCGGTTTTTCCGTAATATATTTGCCACTAACCGCAACAAAACTTTCGACTAATCTCATGTGCCACATTCGCAGACTAGCCTCTTGTGCAAGTCGGTCTGCAAGACCTCTGTCTACAGGAGAAAGAGTCGCCAAATTTTCAATATCTTCTCTATATATAAAATCCCAACCCGCTTGTTCTAAACGACGACAACGATCTATAAAATTACCGTTGGCCTGAATTTGAAAATATTCTTCTGCCACTTCCAAAGCAACATCAAGAAGAGCATTGAGGCGAGTGGCGATCATTTCATTCATTTGGTCATCTATTAAAGATTGTTGGGAAGAACTTTCTTGAGTTAACTTAGGTAACTCTCGATGGTAAAATTTTACATAAAATTCTTCCATTTTTTCTAATAAATGACCTCCTAATCTCAAAAGTCGTTGGTATAGTGCAGAAGGTGCTAATTTTTGCTGATGAGAAAGATTTTCTGAACTTGAAAACAAACCACTATCTTTTTCCAGCTTACTTAAAAGTCGCTCTATATTTTCCCATGGTTCACCCAAGTACTTGTATTGAATACCTATTGGTACAATTAAAACTTCTTCAGAACGAGTTGCTTGATGTATATCTTCAACACACCAAAATCCCATCTGGGCAATACCAGGCTCTAAGGGACTAACTCTTTCATTATGGCCATTAGTACCTCCTTCTGGAGCAGCCATCATTGGTAAACTGCCATTGGCAAATAATTCACGAGCTGATTTTAGTCCCTGACGGTCTATTTTTCCTCGGTGAATTGAACTTCCTCCTAAATATGAATACCATTTACCTACAAAATCACCAGCCCATAAAGGAATACCTCGGTCAAAGAGAAAATGATAGTGGAGAAGAGATGGAAGGGTAATTCCTTGTTGTTTAGCAAATTTGGGCAATAGATACCAGATCATATATCCCATACAGTAAGGGTCGTTGGCACTAGGATGACGGAATGCCATCAGAAAGCGGTTTTTCCCGTGATGGAAGTTTTGATATAGTTGGGCTAAGGTTTCTAGGTTATCTGCTTGTACGTCGGCGACAGACACTTGGTACTTAAGCCACCAAGGTAACATTAGCTTTGTACCTAGTCGTACCAGTGGCTTGAAGTTGGGTGGAATATATTTTAGGGGTGGTTGAACGTGGATGGTTGAGTGGGACATTAAAATTTATCAGTTACTTATGGGTTAAATATTAGATTGTCCTGCGAGCTATTTGTCTATTCCCTACTTTCTAATGCTTCTACCCTTTTTTCTAGTAACAGTATTCTATGAATTAGAGGTGTAATATCTTTATCCTTAAGATGAAAATATCTTCTGTAAGAATACAAAGAATTGACACATTAATTCTAGATCAAATGCTGTATACATAAGTATATTAGAATCGGCCCACCATTCAATAATTGATAATTGATAATTGATAATTGATAATTACCGAAAAATTAAGGTATAAAGCCTCTCCATTCATGGAGAAAAAAGCGGTCGAGGGATGGCGAGGTCTCCTCGCCATATCCAATCGACCAAGAGAAGAAAAAAATTCCTTTTAACCCAATCCTCTTCTTTTCAAGGAGAGGTAATTCTAAATTCTTAATTCTTAATTCTAAATTATTGAACTCTCCCTACTAAAAGGAAAAGGATTGAATAAAAGGAAAATTAATTCATTGTTTCTCCTTTAAAGGAGAGGATTTTTACCTTAATTATTCGGTAAAATCAAAAGTAATACAGCAATCCTTCATTTCAGTTAACAGTTATCAGTTATCAGTACCTCTGCAATAAGGAGACTTGACATTAAGGAAAATGTAAATATTCAGCCGTCAGCTATTAATTTTGGGTCTGTGTAAAAGCAACCTTTGAGATTGAAAAAGAATAAAAAGTTACTGCCAAAGTCCCTGGACAAAACCTAAGAAGTAATTATTCATTACTAATTGCTGTTTGCGTAGCATTCCGTAGGAATAGCTGACTGCTGATAGCTGAATGCTTACAGGAAAATTCTTTTTTTATCCTCTTAAAAGGGGATGCTTTAGACCACAATTTATTGGTAAATAACTATTTATAAATTATTTATACACAAACATATTTTTTTGATTTTTTTTCATATAGAATCTGCCTATCTAATATATCTTTATAATTCTATAATTACTTCAATATCCAATCTCCCCTACTCTCCACACTCCCCACACTCCCCTACTCCCCCACTCCCCCACTCCCCCACTCCTCTACTCCCCTACTCCCCTACTCCCTTACTTCCACTCTTCTAATTCTTCTATCCAATTTTGCAATAAATTATTAATTTGTTCTCGTCGAGTTTCAAAACTTGCAGCTATCCAAATAAAGACAATTCCTACTATTAAACCAATTATCCACTTGAAAAAAGAGTAAAGAGAATTTAGGACAATTAGTTGGTTAAAAGCATTGATTAAAAATGTGACTGTTCCTACATAAAGAAAAGCTCTAGTTCGTAACCCTAATCCTGCGAAAATGGCAATTACACTAATTATTCCTGGTAGTAAACCAGTCCATTGATTTTCTAATAAAGCGATAAAACAAATTATTCCACTGCCAAAAAGTCGTAAGTTATGCCGAAGATTTTTATTCTTAGGTAATTTCAGAATTGGATCGACTTTAGCGATATAAAGTAATGATAATCCGATGGGAGTAATGTAAATTAATGTCTGAAGAGATGCTCCTAAATTATTGAGCCAAATTACAAAAGCGCAATTAATTAAACCGACACTAATATAAGTTAATCGTATTTGCCGATCTACTTTGGCAATTACAATATAAAATCCTGCTGTTATGAGAATTGAAGCATACCAATACCAAGGTGGAGCGGTGTCTAATCTTAAGTTGGTAAGAAATATAGTTACTATTGGCATAATTACAGCAATTCGTCGCCAAGGTTGTAGAGGCCATCCCCAATTTTCCCAAGGTAATAAATAGATAAAGTAAGAAATTATGGCAGTTATTGCACTTAGCCAATATCGTAAAATTTCTGTGATGGAAAGTAGGTTGATTATATAGATGGCAACGGCATATCCTTCTAAAAATCCTACATAAATCCAGCTTTCTGCTTGTTGTAAACTGGAATTATTTTTGCCTTGCATAATTGCATAGCGAGTCAAAAGTATTGCTGTGGTTAATCCTAATATTGGATTGGATTTGAGATTAAGTATTACTAATAAAAGTAAGATTGAGCTGCTGACTGCCCAATGTATATGGGCAATATTTTTAATTTCTGTTTCTGTGATTTTTAAGTAATCTAATAACCAAGGAGATAATAATCGATAACTATAAGTGATGGTTGTTCCAAGGCTGGCATAAGCAATTAATTTATCTGCTAATGGCAGGGAATAAGTTTGATATAAAAGTAGTTCGGAAGCAGCACAGGATATTCCGAGGATACCTAAGTATAATATTGGCTTTAATATGGTTTTTCTCCTGCCTATTCCAATCAATATAAATGATAGAGCTAAGGAAGTTAAACCAGTCCAATTTTCAAAAGTACCTACACGGAATAAAGCGCCTAAAATACCATAAAGTAATGGCATTACTTGCCAACATCTAGGCAAATTATTAATACCTAATTTTCTTTGTAAGCAATCTCCTAAAATTTGAGTCGATAATCCTAATCCAATATTAGCTATTGCTAAATTTATTGTTGATTTATCTACAAATCCTAAAGTTTCAACTATTAGTAATCCTAAAGCCCAAGCAAAACTATAAACTGTGGCAGTAGACTGAACAAAATTATGGAGACTAAATGTAATTGATGAGTTTTCTGCTGCTTGTTTAATCGAGCCTCGATAGCCAATGGCAAATAATATCAAAATAGCAGAAATAATTACTGTGATTGAGGGATTAATAGTTTGCCAATAAATGCCGAAAGAGTGGATTGTTAAGAAGATTAATTCTAAACTACAGAGAGTAATTGCCCAACCATCTATTGCTTGAGTATAAATATTAGATAATTGCCCTGGTAATCTAATTATTCGAGAGTACAAAAACCATAAAATTACTAAAAATATACTAATCGTTAATAACCACCCCGCTCCAGAAACAGGAGGTAAACCTAATACACCTTCACCCAGGCAAAAACTCACGAAAACTAAGACGAAGCCTACTGTAATATTTGCTGCTGTTTGAGTTATTAAGTATTTAGTATTAATCAACATTAAAGCTGTGCCTAAACCCAAACCAATTAATCGAGTTTCTGGCTGCCACAAAGTTAAAATTTGTAGCATAATTACAGCAGCTACACTTAAACCACTTGCTCTTTTTCTGAAAGATATTATTTGATTTTTTTCTTTTGGGTTTAATATCCCACCGTCACCCACGGTGTTTCCAATTGGTTGGAGTTTGAGTCCCCATCCACTTTTTCCAATTTCCATCCTTTCTTCTTCCTTCTTCTTTCTTCCTTCTTCAAAGGTTTGAGTCCCCATCCACTTTTTCCAAGTTTGCTCCTTCCTTCTTCCTTCTTCCTTCTTCCTTCTTCCTTCTTCTTTCTTCCTTCTTCCTTCTTCACTAGCAATAATTGTTAAAGCTAGAGGGGTAATAAACCAAATAATTCCCCATTTTGCTGATAATTGGCAATTCATAACCATGCAAATATCGGATGGGAAAAATTCTAACTTACTCAACCATAAAATATAACTAATAACTGCTAAAACTAAAGCAAGATACCAAGAACTGAAACAGAAACAACTTAATAATGAAATAGAGGATGTGGGTGTGACTATTCTTGTTTCTGCTGTTATCTTTGTCTGGAAACTAAATATTCCCCATTCAGCCACCATAATTACTGAGCAAATTATTGCCCACATTTCTAAACTTATACTGGGCAAGAAATAATTAATCCCAGAAAATATTGATAATAAACCAGTGATATGAGTTAGATAAACAAGACTAACTTTAATAGATTGACGACGAGAGGTAAAAATAGCAAGAGTAATAGTTGAACCTAAGAAATTGAGAAATATAACTAGAGGATTTTGCCAAGATAATATATTTAAAAATATTCCAAAACCTAAGCAAATTTTCTCGCTAAACTTAGCTAGGTTAATTTGTTGACGACGATAAATCCAATCTGTTGCCCAGACCATAAATATTAAGTAGGGAAACCAAGCTAAACTGAGTAATGATTCTGGTGAATTTTGGGCGTTGAAAATTTTGGTTGTTGTAGTAATTAACGTTTGTCTAGTTGGAACTGGAATTAATCGCCATCCTAACCAAGTTGTTTGTAAACCAATCAGAAAAATTGCAGATAGGTTAATACATCGCCAAGACTTTTGTAGATTTTCTGCTAGTAAAAATAAACCAATAATACTAATGATGAATGCCTGCCAAGGTTGAGCATTTACTGAAACCAACCACCCGATTAACAGTAAACTAATCCCAATTCTATTTTGTACAAATAATTTTCTTTGAATTTGATTATTCTTTAATAAAATCCATCCACTAATCCCTAAAGCTAATCCTAATTTTGTAATATCTACATTGGCAACAAAAATTGCTCGAACTAACAAAATTCCTAAAGCATAAATTACTATCGCAATTCCTGTTAATGGGTCTCCAGTAGTAGTTTGATTTTCAATTTCTCTGATTTTTTCAGTAGGTGGAGTTTGGTTCTGATAAATAGTAGCGATCGCTGTACCAATAACTCCTAAATAAATTGCCAGAATTGGAAATCCTGAAAATCTCCAACCATAATGTAAATAACTCAGACTTAATAAGTTCAGCGAAGCAATTGAAATCCAATTTGTAGAGACAGAATTATTGAATTTTTTATCTTTTTCTTTTGGGTTTAATACGTCGCCTTCTACAGGGTGTTGACAATTAGTTGGGGTTTGAGTCCCCATCGACTTTTTCCTCTCCCCTTTCAAAGGAGGGGGGATGCCTTCTTTTTCCCCCCTTTCAAAGGGGGGTAAGGGGGGATGCCTTCTCCCTTCTTCAATAAAGTAAATGATTATGCTAGTGAGCAAGAGAGAAGTGATCGCTACTATTAACCATTCCCCAATATTTCCCCACAAACCTAAACCGTCTATTGCCCAAAAATTTACAGGTACTAACAGTAATGTCACCAATCGTAATGTCTCAGAAGTTAACCGCAAACCTCCTATTTTTTTAGTCCAAAATGTCGCTCCCCAAAAGCATAATGTATATGCAAAAAGTACTAAATATTGTCCGGTGGGTGGAAATTTTTCCCACTGACTAGCAGCAAGTAATCCAGAAGATATAACCACCATAAATAAACCTAAAAAAAGCAGCCATCGGAGGCTGATTTCTGCCATCAATGACTGTAATAATTTAGCGATTAAATTAGGAGATTTTTTGGTGGGAATATTAGAAGTAATAGGTGGTAAATCTGTTTCTTTTTGAGTTGTTTGAATATTAGTTGGTAATGTGGGTTTAGTTTCGATAAATTGTGGTAGTGGTAGTGGAGAACTTAAATATTTTTGGCATAATTTCCTAACTTCATCATCGGAAATTAAACCTAGGCGTAACCAAATATCTAAACCTTCTAATAGTTGTGGATGAGTTCGATCGATATTGATTAACATTCAATTTTATAGCGCTACGCGTCAGGGAACAGGGAACAGGGAACAGGGAAAAGAAAAGAATAAAAACAACTGTACCTAATAGCTTCGGAAACTGCTGCATTAATTATACATATTAAACGACTTATAGAAGTCGGGAATTTAAACCCAAGCTTCTCAGATACCATTAGACATCTCTTCCACAAGAGGGAGTAGGGAGAAATAATTGATAATTTCTATGGGATAATTGAGTTGATTTTTTATTATTGGAGATGTCTATTACATAAGCACAAATTTTTAGGCTGATAGATGTTTGCGGAGCATTCCGTTACGGAAAGCACTAATAGCTGATAGCTAGTTAAGCAATTTTCGCTAAAGGTTCTGAAAAGAAACCAACTTTACCTCCATAAGCACGATATAAATTTTCTTCCTGCAATACAACCTGCCGCTCGCCAACAGCAATTAACTCTTTATTTAACAAAATCAAATCATCAAAATTAGTAATAGATTCCCCTAAATCATGATTAACAACTATGACAATTTTTCCAGCATTTGCTAATTCATGAAAAATCCCAAAAATAATATTTTCCGTTTTCTGGTCAACCCCAACAAACGGTTCATCAAAACAAAAAATATCCGCTTCCTGAGCTAATGACCTTGCTAAAAATACCCGTTGCTGCTGACCACCAGAAAGTTGACCAATGGGGCGATCGCGATAACCATCCATCCCCACCCTGGCCAATGCCTCCATCCCTATCTGCCGACTCACCGTAGAAAAGCGACGAAACCAACCTGTTTTTGCTACCCGTCCCATCATTACCACATCCCAGACAGTGGCCGGATAAGTCCAATCAATTTGCGACCGCTGAGGTACATAAGCAATTACTTTTAACTGCTCTGAAAGAGATTTGTCATTATAGATAACATAACCCTCACTTACAGGAATTAACCCTAACATTCCCTTTAAGAGGGTACTTTTACCCGCACCATTTGGTCCAATAATACCAGTTAATTTCCCTGCTTGTACCTGTAGGGTAATGTCTCGCAACGCTTCAACGGTACGATAATGGACTCTTAAATGACTTACTGTAATTTTAGTCTGATTCATTAATTTAGACTCCTGTAAATTATCGCTTTTGATTCCTGGAAATATAGTGCTACGCGCAAGTCAGAAGTCAGAACTCAGAAGTCAGAAGTGATATTAATGGAACTTAAAACCTCTACTCTACAATAATTTCAACTTATTATTTGACTTCATCAGTTACCAACTATTTATGACACTTTTTAAGTGAATTGGTATAACTATTAACCTTGTAATACTTTTCCTTCTTCCTTCTGCTAAATCAAAAATATGAAAACAATATGATATACATTATGAAAGGAATATGAAAAGTTGTCAATTAAAATGAAAATGAAATTAAGCAGTATTTCTACTCAAGGTTTCCCACAAAAGTTGTGGCCAGCATTAGGAATTTTATTGGGATTATGGATAAGTAGCTGTGCCTCCCCATTTTCAGACGGTAATGAAAAAAAACCTAAAGTAGTTTCCACTAATACCATCATTGCCGATATGACAGAAAAAATAGGTGAGGATGAAATTGAGCATCAAGGAATTATGGAACCCGGAGCTGACCCCCATATTTATGAACCTGTGCCTGCTGATAGTGTGGCTTTTGAGGAAGCGGACTTAATTGTTTACAATGGCTACAATTTGGAACCTGGTTTAATTAAACTGATGAATGCTGCTGGTATAAAAGCCCAAAAATTGGCCGTGGGGGAAAAGGTGACACCATTGCAAAATCCAGATCAGGGCGAGTTAGTGCCAGACCCCCATGTTTGGGGTGATGCAAAAAATGGGATTTTGATGGTAAATGGAATTCGGGATGCTTTGATTAATTTGTCGCCGGAAGATAAAGAGTTGTTTACGGAGAATGCAGCGAGACTAACTGAGGAGTTACTGGCAGTTGATACTTGGATTAGCGAACAAATAGCAACTATTCCAGAAAGTAAGCGCCGATTGGTGACAACCCATGATGCTTTTGAATATTATGTCAGAGCTTATGGTTTAGAGATGACTGGAACTTTAATTGGGATGAGTACCGAAGAGCAACCCAGTGCAAAGACAGTGAAAAATTTGGCAGAGGAAATTAAGAAAACTGGAGTACCTGCAATTTTTGCTGAGACAACAATTAATCCTCAGTTGATCACAACTGTAGCTCAGGAAGCAGGAGTAAAGTTAGCGCCAAGAGAGTTATATTCTGATTCTATTGGCGCTCCAGGTAGTGAGGGAGATAGCTACGTTAAAATGTTAGTGTCTAATACTCAAGTAATAGTAGAAGCTTTAGGTGGGAAATATACTGCCTTTGAGTGGGAAAAAAAATCTACTCCGGCAGTACAACCGCAGTAACTAGATTTACTGCAGCGCTATCGCGGTGGGGTTAAGTTATGGTTATGCTAAGACAGTAATTAAGAAATATAATTAACAAGGAGAACAAAGAATCAAGAATCAAAGAAGAACTAAACAAAATCATGGTAGAGGGAAAAAACCATGATTATAATGAACAACAACATCGCTCTAGATAACTATTTTTTCTCTAGTTACATTTTATTACACTTTTGTGGTTCACCCATATGAAAAGTGCTGTAATTGATAAAATAAATCTATATCATTTCAACCAAATATTTGGACAAACTAGATGATCATTTCTACCTATGTAAAAAAATTATCAATAGTTACAGCTAGTGCTGTCTTGAGTTGGGCTGGGATAGGAACTAACCCACTGCCATCTAAAGCCGCTGTTATTTTTGGCAATGATGGGTTATCTGGAGGATTTCGATGGGATGCAGCTCCCCGGACAATTAATGGAAATGAACGGTCGCTCGATGGTGGACTCCGATATTCATTACAAGGTGGTTCTTATCAAGCCTATCGAGATTTATTCACCTGGGATGTAGTACCTAGTGTCTCTGAGTTTCAAAATGCGATTGAAAGTGCGTTCAACGCCTGGACTTTGATTGACCCAGTATCTGGACTGGGAACGGATTTGTTTTTCGTGGCTGACCTGGAGACCGAGGTTGTCGGTACTGGAACAGGCGGTGTGAACACAGCAGGAGCTGAGATTGACCTCTTAGCAGCTATTGATGGAACTTTCTGGAACCCAGGAGATTCTGGACAACGGGGTGAAAGCTTCTTCCGAGCTTCCTTTGGTGATGTTACCCTAACTTCCGGCACTACTGATTATAGTGGTGGGGGTGCTATCTCTGGAGCGGACATCACCCTTAACAACAATCCTGAAGCCGTTTATTCCCTGGACTTTTTCCAGCTACTGCTGACCCATGAGATTGGTCATGCTATCGGTATGGGAGACGTTGAATTCAATATCAATCCTGGTGTTTTCATTGACGATAACTTTGATGGCAGCAGCAGCGAGACAGCTCTAGCCACCTTGACCAATTCATGGGCTAATTTGGTTGACCCATTTAACCCAGCAGCTTCACCTTTATCTCTGTTTGATGTTCCCAACGCTGACCCCGGCATTGATACCTTTGGTGTTGATATTCTGATGGAAAGCTTTATTCCAAGCACTTTAATTGGTGACCCAAACCCATTGCGTAACGATGACTACGGTGTCCGCCAGTTCCTTTATCCATTTGTCCAAGTTGCTCCTGTTCCTGAACCGACTTCTACGCTAGCTCTAATCGTAATTGCTGGTCTTGGTACAGGAAGTACCCTATTAAACAAGCGAGTATCTTCCCGGAAAGAAGAGTCTAACAATTAGACGGCTGGCAGGAACAATCCCTAATTTATCGTCCTGGACGAGTGCGATTGAGAGACCCTAATTAGTTTGTTCTATGGGATTAACGTCCCGTTTTTTTGTGGGGGTTGGTTTTTCCAACAATCATCAAACTTTTGACACCATCTCTCAAAGCAAGGAGGCAACTGCTGTAGGAGTTGTTTCTTTCATCGCCATGACATCTTCGAGGTAAAACCCTTGGTTGACAAGCATTATAGACTAATTTTGCTCATTAAGTTGTGTAAGTCCCAATAGTTAAATTTGCACCGACACTAGCGATCGCCTGTCAAATTCTAGCTAAAGTATTATGACTTCTTCCTTCTTTTTCCATTCAGCTATTTTGACATCACATTCCAGACAGCTAGGATTTTCTATTTTCAACAGCTTGATTTGATCGAACAATCCGCCATATAACTCCTGATTAATTGTTATAAATAATAATGAGTTAACTACTACAATAACTTGACTAATAACTGTTAGTGTAGCTCCTCCGTAGGAGGTTAACTGTTCGCTAAAATGACTTATTTTCATTGGGCTTAATTTGATTTTGCTTCAATAAAACTGCTTATTTCTGTTATGACCCTTAATATTTATATATGACTTATTTCTTTATGCTTAATTCAGATTTTTTTAAAATTTCTTAATTAAAAAAAACATAAAATTAAGATTAAGTTTACTGCTTTAATTGATACAAAACAACTCGATTACGCCCTGCTTTCTTCGCCTGATACAAAGCTTCATCAGTCCGTTGAATAATATTTTCTCCTGTAGTTCCATGTAGAGGAAAACAAGCCACTCCAAGAGAAACAGTGATATGTAGCAGAGTTTATCCTTGATTTTGTAATGATAATTACCTCACTCCAGAACAAATCATTTATGCTCTTTGTTGAGCAATCTTTAGAGGAGTATTAGTTGATATCACAGTCATTTATTCTCCACCGTAACGACAAACAATATCATATTTTCTAACTTGTTTCTGTAAAAACTGCGCTACTTTTTGGAGAACAATATCTCCTACATTGTGACCATAAGTATCGTTAAACTGTTTAAAGCGATCGATATCTACCATGATAATACTTAGAGGTTGTTGATAACGTTTCGCTTTGATAACAAAATGTCAGAAAACCCTGGAAACAGTTTTTTGATAAATTATGCTAGCATTTTTTTCGTATCTTCAATTTTTTCGCAAGCTTGTAAAAAATCTATCATTTGGTTAATAGTTGCCATTTCTTGGTTGTGTTGATCCAGTCTATTTACTGATTCTTGCAAACTCTCTACCTGTTGCTCTAGATGATTATTATTACGATGCAACATTTCAATTTTTTCAGTTTGTAGGCGATCGACTTCCTGTTGCAATATCTGAATCATTCCATGCATATCCACAGGATTCAGATTTTCCAACAAGCTAGTTTGTGTGACGAGTCCTAACCATTGGCCATCACTACCACATACTACTAATCGTTGTACTCGCAACCTTTGCATTTGTTGATGAGCTTTCCATAAGCTATCAAACGGAGTCAAACTCTGTAAAGGAGTACTCATAACTTCTGAAGCTTTGAATTGTTTGATATTCATCCCCAGTGCTTGAAATTGCACAATATCTCTTTGTGTGACAATTCCAATAGGATATAATCTCTGTTGTGGATCTGTGCGAATTATTACTATACAACTAACTCGATACTTTACCATTTTTTCTACCAAAGTAAATATAGATAGATCTGGCGTTCCATGAATAACATCAGTAGTCATTACTTCTTTTACCTGTCGATGTTTAAGTAAATCAACTGATTTTAAAGAATTGCGGAGACTTGCAACTGTAATCAAACCCACTAATTCCCCTGTATTGGATAGTACTGGTAGATGACGAATTTTATGCTGCCGAAAACAATTGACAACTTTAAAAATATCTTCGATCTCTGAAGCAATTATTGTAATCAACTTCTGAGTCATCACATAATATCAAATCCGCTCGAGTTCGGTATAAAAAAAATTTTCATCTTCATCCAAGAGCAAATGTTTCGCGCATTCTCTTCCCTCCTGAGGAGGTCCTCCTGAGGAGGTCCTCCTAGATTAACTATCTAATTACACCGATGCTACCGGATTTGATATAATTTATCATTTCCCTTATGGGTTTAATACCCCACCGTCTACACGGTGCTCAAAATTGTTTGGGGGAGAGAATCCCCATGCAATTTTCCCTCCTGACTCCTGACTCCTGACTCCTGACTCCTTCTTCAATTTCAAATTTTTCAGAGAAATTTATTGGGCAATTAAGCGTACTATATCCCGCTCGGTTAGTATTCCTAATAGTGGGGTTGCACATTATGGAATGATATTGCCAAAAATTAGTTTAGACTTTGACTAAAAATAACCATTAATTAATCATTCTAGCAATTGATTAATCCACAATCCAATTCAATCAAAAATCTCAAATCATTCGTCGCTGTGCAACGTCCTAATAGTTGATGATTTTCTACTACTAATCAACAACTCGATCGCTTGTTTGACTCTATACTTTGATTTGATTGTGTAACTGCATCAACCCCCTCATCTTTTTTTCTGAGTTAACTTAGATGATATATTGCTTCAGTCAGTGGCATATCTGATCCTCTTATACCAATTTGAAAAAAGAATGTTACCGTCACAACACAGGGAACAACGGCGCGACCCCGTGGGGTGCGACAGACTGATCTGTTAGGGAACACGGGTTATGGGAATAGGCAAAGAAAAACACGATTTATGGTCAGGACTTACGCAAGATATTAAGTCATATCAAATCCGTTTAATTCGGTATAAAAAAATGTTCCATCTTCAACCATTTTCAAATATTTCTCGATCTCCCCATCCCCCCATTTTCCCGCACTCCCCCACTCCCTATCTTTAATATTGACGCGATTTAGCAATTTTCAAACTGAGTAAAATTACTGGTATAATCCCTACCAAAACAATTGCTAAAGCTGGACCTGCTGCCTCCGTTAGCCGCTCATCAGAAGCCAAATTATAAACCCTCACTGCTAAGGTATCAAAATTAAACGGACGAATTACCATTGTTGCAGGCAACTCTTTCATCACATCCACAAAAGTTAACATTGCTCCAGTTAATAACCCTCCCCACATCATCGGTGCATGAACTTTAACCAGAGTTTTCGTCGGTCCATAACCTAAACTTCGGGAAGCATCATCTAAACTGGGTTTGATTTTGAGCAAACTTGACTCCACAGCACCAAATGCTACCGCCATAAACCTCACCAAATAAGCAAACACTAATGCTGTAATAGTTCCACTGAATAATAAACCAGTTGATATGCCAAATATTGAACGCATGAAACTATCAATAATATTGTCAACCGCACCTATAGGAATCAAAATTCCGACTGCAATAACTGAACCAGGTACAGCATAACCCATTGCAGCAATGCGAGTTGATAAACGCATTCCCAAATTCCGATTTAACCGCACCCCATAAGCCATAATTAAAGCGATCGCTACAGCAAAAATAGCAGTAACTCCTGCCAAAATCAAACTATGGGAAGCATAATTCCAAAACTGTCCCCGAAAACTTTCCCCACTTTCAGCAATAGTCATTTCTAATAATAATCCTGCTGGCAACAGAAAACCTAACAAAACTGGCAGCAAACAACTAAAGAAACTGACAATTGCACGTATTCTACCTAAGCGAAACTGCTGCAATTTTTGATATTGACTGCTAGTTTGATAATATTTTGCCTGCCGACGCGACCATAACTCCAGCAAAATTAACCATAAAATAAATAACATCAATACTGCTGCTAACTGTGCTGCTGCAACTCTCTCTCCCATGCCAAACCAAGTCCGATATATGCCAGTGGTAAATGTTTCGACTCCAAAATATTGCACTGTTCCGAAATCATTGAGAGTCTCCATCAGTGCTAGAGCTAAACCTGCCATTATTGCTGGTCGAGCTAGAGGTAAAGCTATTTTATAAAAGCTACGCCAAGGGTTGCATCCCAGGGAGCGACTAGCTTCTAAAGTACAGGTTGATTGTTCTAAAAAAGCGACCCGTGTTAGTAAGTAAACATAAGGATATAGGGTAAGGGTTAATAAAGCGATCGCTCCTCCAATGGAACGGATCTCCGGGAACCAATAATCACTGACACTTCCCCAACCAAATACCTCTCGCAACCACATTTGCACGGGTCCATAAAATTCTAGTAATTCTGTGTAAGTGTAGGCAAGAATATAAGCGGGAGTTGCCAACGGTAACAGCATTGCCCATTCAAAGATGCGACTACCAGGAAAGCGACACATTGTGACTAACCATGCTGCTCCTACTCCGATGACGACAACTCCCCAACCTACCCCTAACATTAAGATGAAGGAGTTTAGGAGATAACGAGGTAAAACTGTAGAAGCTAAATGACTCCAAATTTCTCCTGTATCCGAGAAAATACTGCTGAGAATAAATACTACAGGAGCTGAGATTAAGGCTGCGATCGCTATGACAAATATTGTCCAAGCATTCCAGTTGAGGCGGTTAATTTTTTTGATATTAAACATTTTTATATTGTAAATTACAAAAACTTATATTACTTTAAATGAGAACATTTCCTAAAAAGTAGGTTAAAATAATTCAAGCAACAATTAATGTATTAATGTTATGGACAACTTTAAGAACTATAGCGGTAAATGTGCTAAAGACATTCTGAGATTCTTAAAGAAGGAGTCAGGAGAAAGCAATTCTGGAGGCAGAATCAATAGAATAAAGATTTGACCACAATTGGATATAGCGCAGGTTTTCTCGCCATCCCTCGACCGCTTTTATCCCCTTAAAAGGCGAGGCTTCAAGGCATGAATTGTTAAATTAATAACTATTAACTATCAACTCTTAGTTATTAATTATTAATTATTCATTATTCATTATACAGCTTTTATCCCCTTAAAAGGAGAGGCTTCAAGGCGTGAATTGTTAAATTAATAACTATTAACTATCAACTCTTAGTTATTAATTATTAATTATTCATTATTAATTATTCATTATTCATTATACAGCTTTTATCCCCTTAAAAGGAGAGGCTTCAAGGTATGAATTGTTAAATTAATAACTATTAACTATCAACTCTTAATTATTAATTATACAGCTGTTATCCCCTTAAAAGGAGAGGCTTGAAGGCATGAATTGTTAAATTAATAACTATTAACTATCAACTGTTAATGATTAATTATTCATGATTAATTATTAATTATTAATTATACAGCTGTTATCCCCTTAAAAGGAGAGTCTTCAAGGCATGAATTGTTAAATTAATAACTATTAACTATCAACTCTTAATGATTAATTATTCATGATTAATTATACAGCTGTTATCCCCTTAAAAGGAGAGTCTTCAAGGCATGAATTGTTAAATTAATAACTATTAACTATCAACTCTTAATGATTAATTATTCATTATTTTGATAACTTTTGATATACTACTAGGGAGGTTAAGTAATAAATGGCCAAATCTGTAATTCTCCATCTGGAGAGTGTCAGCAAGCAATTTTCTGGCACTGTTACCCCTGCAGTGCAAAATGTAAATTTAACACTATACCAAGGGGATATACTGGGGTTATTAGGGCCTTCAGGCTGTGGTAAAACAACTTTATTGAGAATGATTGCTGGATTTGAACAACCACAGTCAGGTATTATTACTATCAATGAGCGAGTAGTTGCTGGCCTACATGATTGGATGCCACCAGAAAAGCGAGATGTTGGTATGGTATTCCAAGATTATGCCTTATTTCCCCATCTGACAGTAGCAAAAAATATTGCATTCGGATTACATAATTCTGGCAAAAAGTCAAGCACGCAAATTAATCATCAGGTGACTGATGCTCTAGAATTAGTTGGTTTATCTGGTCTGGAAAGTCGCTATCCCCACGAACTTTCTGGGGGTCAACAGCAACGAGTAGCTTTGGCGCGTGCTTTAGCACCCAGTCCTGCTTTAGTATTATTGGATGAACCTTTGAGTAATTTGGATGTACAAGTCCGCATCAGATTAAGACAAGAGTTACGAGATATTCTTAAGAGTGCTGGTGCTTCTGGAATTTTTGTCACCCACGATCAAGAAGAGGCAATGGCTATTTCTGACCAGGTGGCAGTGATGCGCTCCGGACGTGTGGAACAGTTTGGTACTCCAGAAGATATTTATACTGAACCTGCTTCTCATTTTGTAGCGGAATTTGTGACTCAGGCTAATTTTTTGCCTGCACGTCGTCGCGGTCAGGTTTGGGAAACGGAACTTGGTGGTTTTGAGTTAACGGATAATCATTTGTTTTGTGGAAAAGTTGATAGTTTAGATGAGTTCGACCGGATCGATCTGATGATACGTCAGGAAGATTTGATTTTAAAACATGATGAGGAAGGAGCTGTGATAATTCGCGATCGTCAGTTTTTAGGTCGTGAGTTTCGTTATTGTTTACAAACTGAGTCTGGAAAAGAATTAATTGCTCGCACTACTCCACAAGTGACATTGCCAATTGGAATTAAGGTCAAAGTATCTATTGCTGAAGATAATTTACGAGTTTTTCCAGCAATATCTGGAGAACATCAGACAAAATCTTCTCAGCTAGTTACTATTAGATAAATTCATAATATCAACTCAAAAAAGTACTGTAACCTATGGGTTGGTTTTTATATCAGAAGGAAGAAGAAAGAAGGAAGAGGTAAAAGTCTTACTTTATCTGAATTTTAAATTTTTGAGCGGACAGATCAAAAGCTTAAAACTCAGACAACACAAGATTTTTCCTTCTCTCCTAGATAATTAGGTGATGGTGCATTGTAGTTATTTTTGTTACCAGACATAGTAGTGGGAGCATCTTGCTCCCTTCCCTTCGAGGATACCCGCACCAGGCATTGCTTATTCCTATTTAGGGCTTACCGATTAATTCTAAAAGTATTGACAGATAAAGGTTTTAGCGTTTTATAGTTGGAAAAAGTACTAGCTTTTCGGTGGAAAGAGCTGCATAAAGCTAGTATTTTGGGATGATTATGGCAGAAAAATTGAGAGACAATTCTTACTTCTACCTCCTCGCTCATTCCAATTTCTCCTGTCTCCTGTCTCCTGTCTCCTGTCTCCTGTCTCCTGTCTCCTGTCTCCTGTCTCCTACCCCAGCAAAAAGACTTTCCATAAGCAAACCCTATTTAGCACTATGCAAGGCTACCAATACAGCAGATTCCACTAACCGTGAGATACACCTATCGCGGGCAAGATCCCGCACTACAAACATTTACAGCGGTTTTCATTTGGGTAGACCACAGTAGGGACGTTCCATGGAACGTCCCTACAACGTTTTGCTTGTGAAAATGTAGTTCATCAATTTGAAAAGCGCTGTAATGGTTAATCCCTGTACTTGATATACTTGGAATCTGCTGTATATTCTTTCCTACTCTCTACTACCTGCTCCCTGCTCCCTACTCCCTACTGTACTTTATAAACCTGGAATACACTGTAATATCAAATCTTGTTAAATAACCTCACAATCAATAGCTTAAAACCCTGATTATGAGGTTATTGGACTATGTGCAATTAGGCGGATTTGAGATCAGGGCGTTGGTGATTTGAGGTATGATATCATATCCGGAGCAGAGTACGATAGAACTCAGTTCCGCGCTCCGCGACCAAAAAACTTTCTCCTTCTACTCCTCTTTACTTATTCTTTCTTCCCTCCTGACTTCTGACTCGGTCCTCCTGACTCCTGAGTAATTAAGATTAATATCATACACGCGCTTCACCAACGCCGATCTCAATTACTAGCAGCTACCGCTTCCTCAACAGCATTGTCATGTTCTACTCGAAAAACATTCGCACTGAGGTTAGCTACTATCTGTTTTCCTTGTTGAGTAAGATTTAGATAAGCCACCGCATCCTTAACATAACTATAAACCACATTCCAGTAAAACTTAGGATAGCCCTGACGTAAATCGCCTGGGTTATTATATCCTAATATTTTATTCTGACCTGTTTCCTCAAATTCATAGAATAAGGCACTGATTTTTTGTAAATACCGGGGGTCACTTAACTGACCAATTAAATCTGCTGCCCTCACTAAACCAGGATAGTTTTCCTTATCCTGATGATCTTCATCTGCTGGTACAGGGAAACGAGTCAATTCTATATTACGCTTAATCACTTCTGCATCAATTAACTTATGACCTCCAAAGCGTTCCTCAATAAACAGTTTACCTCGGTCAACATGATAAGGAGTTAGGTTAGCATCCGTAGCGCCTCTAGGTAAAGATACACTTGTGCCATCTATGCCTGTAGCATATAATCTTAAGTCTCCTCTATCTTGACGACATACACCTTTGACATACCCAATATCGTGACAAAGTAAGGAAATGTGGTAGTGTAGCCAATCTTCACAAGAAACTCCACCCTCACGGATATGCTTCCCGCGTAAAATTTCTTGTCCCACTAAAGTTACAAGAATAGTATGTTCTACATTGTGATACAGGGCATCACTATTAGCAATATTTTCTAATGCCATTCCGGCCGCCCAGGCAATAATATCAGCATAATCTGCTTTATATCCACCATAAGTATGACGATAGCCATTAGTCAGCCGTTTTATGAAGGCATCAATTAAAAGTTCTGTGGAGTTAAACATCTGCAGTCTCCTAATTTAAATTTTCTATTTCACTGAATTTCAGTTTAATGAACTTATACACTTTTTTATTTACCATCATCAACAAATTATCTCACTTCATTTTCTTTTTTTCATTCCTCTATACTACTTATTATTATTTTTAGCCATAGTGAAAAAGTTAATTTCAGGTTTCAATATATAGCAATTTTATTTGTGAGATATCCTAGGCTTTTAGAGAACAGGGAACAGGGAATAGGGAATGAGAAACACCTAAGCAATAAAATCCTCACGAATGATTTAGGATTGCTATATCTACATTGATTGAATACTTAGATGCTATCCAAAGTTTGAGGTGGCAGATTATCTATTAATCATTTTGTAATAGTTTTTCCATTGCATATCTCAAACTAGATTGTCATCTTTTATTTTACAAATAGTTCTGTGAACCCTGCAACTTTTCTCTCAAATATTTTATTTTATATTGATATTTTAAATATTGATTTTATACATTGCTTTCTTGTTATGTAATTGTCAAAAATCTCTTCTAAGCTTCTAATAAAGAACAAAGGATTACAGCTTAATAGTGTAAAAGAATCTGTATATATTGATGATTTTTTGTAAATTTTACACAAACTGCTATATTTATTTTTGAAGTTATTTAGCAAAAAAAATATATTTGCAATGATAAAAAAAAATCTCTACACTTCATTTTTTCCTGCTTTTTCGTCAAGATAATATTTACAGCTAAAATGTAAATGCCACATATTTCTGTGTTATTTACTATTGACACATTAAGTTTACGATTTTATATTCGAGATAGCTTGATTTAACTGTAAAATCACGAAAATAAAATTATATTCCCGTTCTGTGATTGACGATTATGGTTAATATTATTTGAAAATAATTATAATAACTATAATTTAATTACCAATATACTTAAAACCTTGATAGTAATTTTTTTAATAACTATTATATGTAATTTAATCTCGATTTGTCAGTGATTAACATCTACTATTAGTTGTGATAGTAAAAAATCACTAACGTGATTTGAATCACAATAAGAAAAAAAATATTATATTAACATCCGTAAAAATCAAAATAGTAATAATGAAAAATCCCAAAAATCAATATCAAAATATATTTTATTAACCCAATCATGAAGATAGTTTCTTTAATAAACTACCCCAAGAAGTTAAACAATTGCCGGCTAGTTTACCTTGGCATCAACGCTGTTATGTTTGACTTTTTCTTATATTTTATGTGGTTATTCTCCAGAAAAACAAGCAGATTTTTTAGATGATTATATAGCTGATGGTTTAGAAGTAAAAATGCTACAATATATAGATAAGATTAACAGGGTGAACAAATATCTAAGACGGTTTCGTACTCAAACAAAAATCAATCAAAATGTACTCATAAATTATATTAGACAATATTATATTCATTCTGCTCAAGATGTACGCTGTCAAACTCTACAATATTTATAATTAGCATTAAAATGAGTCATTAATACAGAATAAAAAAATCAAATATTTAACTATATTTTGGGATTTGAAATGAGAAACTAGCTCGTCTTCAAACAAATCAAGATGATTTTATTAAAACATATATTAAACCAATTCAGCACTCTCATCAAATTAATGGCATTATTGTACCTAAAGATCAAGGAATATTTTTTGCAAAAAGAGATTATTATGTGCAAATACCTGAACTATCTCCAAAAAAGTTAGTGACTTTAGTAATAGCAACTTTTACGACTGATAAAGTTACTAAGTGTGGTTTTCCGACCGCTCGCCATATTAAAGCTTTAAAATTTGATTTTGATTATATATTTCAACAGCAAGAGGAAGAAGAAATTTTTCCTCTAGAATTTTAGTCTCTAGTTAATTAGAAGAAAATCCATCAAATATCTCTGTTAGAAATATATTAAATAATTAAATATTTAGCTGCTTTGATCTACAGTCTTTTCAGACTAGTTATAATATAGGAATATTAAATAATTTATGATAAATTGATTACTTGATGTCTCTTAAACCCTAAATATCTACAATATCTCACAGTTAAAATGTAAATGCTATACCTCAATAAAGTAATAATCTCCTGATAATCTAAGCTCTAGGACATAGACCAAAGATGTTAAATATACTGATACCATTAAAAATATAAATAAACCAAATTTAGGAGCCTGTTGTGCTGCTATCGAAAGGATTTGAAGTAGAAATGTACACTGGCACACCCCAAGGTAATACTGTTGGCCTGTCAGACCAAATTGTGGCCAAAGTAGAGGGGTTTGTTAGGGAGCCAGATAGTAGAAATATAGAATACACAACTGCACCATTGTGTAGCTACGCTCAACTTTTATGTGCTCTAGTAAAGCCAAGACTCAAATTGAGAAGTTATTTAAACACTTTAGGGGATTACACAATAATTCCAGGAAGTACCTTATCTTTAGGAGGTAGTCATACCTTTGAACGCTCTGACCCTAAAAACCCATATCACACATATATACAAGAAACTTACGGTGCAAAAGTTGTTACCACCAGTATTCATATAAATATTGGTATTAGTGAACCAGAATTATTGATGCGGGCCATTCGCTTGATCCGAATGGAAGCTCCTTTATATTTAGCCCTCAGTGCCTCTTCTCCTTTTCTAGATGGCCAGGCTACAGGCTTTCACTCTACTCGCTGGGCTACTTTTCCTAAAACTCCAGCTTATGTCCCTCTATTTGAAAGTCATAGTCATTTCATTAAATGGACTGAAGAGAAAATTGCTACAGGTCTTATGCAAAATGTCCGCCATCTGTGGTGTTCTGTGCGGCCTAACGGCGATCGCCGTCCCTATAATCTTAATCGTCTAGAATTAAGAATTTGTGACTTTGTCAGTAACCCAGTTATGCAGCTAGCCTTGGTAGCTTTATTAGAAGCTCGTTTATGGCAATTATTTGACGATCCTAGTCTCGACCCCTTAGAAAAAAGTAACTTATCTGCAACTAACCGTTTGGAAGATTTAGTCGCTTTAGCAGATAATAATGAAATAGCAGCAGCTCATCATAGCCTTGAAGCTCAACTCTCCCATTGGCAAGATGGTAGAACTATTTTAGCGAAAAATTGGATTGAGGAAATTTATCAACAGGTTTTACCTTATGCCAAAAAACTTGGCTTTAGTTGCTTTCTTTCTCCAATCAAAAAAATTATTCGGGAAGGCAATACAGCACAAAAATGGTTAGATCAATATAACAGTAGTCTTGACAGTCGGAGCGTAATTAAAGCAGCAATTTTGGAGATGGCACAACAAGAAGAAGAGCTAGAAGATCAATTATGTCAATCAATGGTGGCCTAACTTAATACCATTTCATTTACTTCAGCTACATAGGTTGAAAGGAGTCAGGAATTAGGAGTTATACCAAATCTCAAAAGTTTTGCTACATATCCTTGTGATGGGGAGATAAAATGGTAACTAAATATAGCATTTATACATGAGAAATTTGATTAGGAGTCAGGAATTAAGGTAAATAGCATTCTTTATTTTAATTGTTATAACTTCTACTGTATCAAAATTTTTTCCTGAACTAAACTAGGGGTAGTGGTGCATGGTAATGGTAAAGGAAGCACCAGGACTGTGGGGAGATGGGGAGATGGGGAGATGGGGAGATGGGGAGATGGGGAGATGGGGAGATGGGGAGATGGGGAGATGGGGAGTTTGGGGAGCACCGGGAGTGTGGGAGAAATTAAAAAATATATTATATATCCTCATCATTACCATGCAAGACTACCGAACTAGGAAATCAAAATAAAATATAGTGTTTCTAGGATCAGAACGGTGAGGCACGACACTAGCCTAGAAAGTAAAACTAACAAAACTAAGATAAGATTAGGGGAGAAAAACCTAATTGCTATATTAGGCATATAGTTAAGTTTTTATTATACCTATATTTATTGTATTGAATTATTGAATTTTCAGAGAAATCCTAAAACTTAAAGGTAGGATATTCTAGCTAACAACTTTAATGTTCTCAATATCAAAATAAATTGATTTAATGCCTCAAATTGTTCTAGTATATCCGCAAATTCCCCCAAATACAGGAAATGTTGCTCGTACTTGTGCTGCTACTAATACAGAATTACATCTAGTAAAACCTTTGGGTTTTGAAATTAGCGATCGCTATTTGAAACGGGCAGGTTTAGATTACTGGCCTTATGTTAAACTATATGACCACGATAACTTCAAAGAGTTTCAAACCTATCATCAGCAACGAGGTGGAAGACTGGTAGGTTTTAGTGCAAAGGGAGCTTCTAATTATACTAAATTTCAATACCAAACAAATGATTGGCTATTGTTTGGTTCAGAAACTAATGGACTACCACAAGATGTCCTAGAGTATTGTGTAGCAACTCTCTATATACCAATGACACAGCCAAAGGTTCGTAGTTTAAATCTTTCTGTTAGTGCTGCCTTGGGTTTATTTGAAGCCAGGCGTCAATTGGATTATCTGAGTTAAAATCATTATTCTGATAATATCTATACATCTATAATCTTTATTTACTATTTACAGATATGTATATTAATGATGAAAAACATCATATATCCCTAATTAAAACTATACTGCCACACTAAATATAGTTTTGATCGCTCAAAAATCTTTAAGTTCTGAAATATTCCAATTATAAGTATTTAATGGGTCATTTTGCTCTGTATAAGTATGACGCATACAGTCTGTAATTGTATATCTATCTATATATAAGAAATTTCTATATATCTAATAATTGCCACAACTGCCAAGTTAGTGTATACCAAAATTTAGATGATATTTTCTCCTGAAATCCTTTTGTTCGTCTAGAGGGTATTTACTAAAGGACTAAATAATTCAGAGAAAAATACAATTGGATTATTTCCAAATAACATGGCAAAAATAAACTACGAGCAAGAATGTTGTAATATTTAGTGCCTTAAAAGTTAGTTACTTTTTTTGTGCTATTTTTGGCCATTAAATAAAAATCAAATTAAAATTATCCTTGCTTTTTTTATGAAACCAAGATACTCTAGCCTAAGTTTAATGTTTGTCAGTGATCTTGATCTCTAAAATAGAGTGAATTATGTCATTGACAAAGAAAAATTAATTAAGGATAGTTAAACCCTTGTCGATAGGAGGTCGTTCTTTGAAACGAACATTTCCAAGTAAAGGAAAATCTGCCGCTATCTGTGAACTTCACACAGAAGCAAATATTGATCAGTCAAAACAAATAAGTATAGTTGGTAGCAAAAAAACTTCTTCCGCTGCTGCCATGATTGGACTTGCTGCCATTTCAACCACTATGGGTGCATCAGGCATCCTGTTGTCTGGGAAAGGCAATATCGCAGTCGCAGCCGAACTTCCTGGAGTGGACACTAACAAACATGAACTTTCAACTAGAGAGTTAAATGTTACTGGAGTTAATAGGTCAAAAGGTCTACTACTTCAGAAATTAACCCAAGGGTATGTAGAGGTAGAAGAAAATACTGATTCTGAAGTTGAAGCAACTCAACCTGAGACTGTCCTGCCCTCAGAACATACACTAGGAGAAGAATCCTTTTTTCCTATAGAACTTCAACACAAATATAGCCAGACTAAAGCCAGAAAATCTGAACAAGAGAAAGAGACTTTAGTTTTTTCTGAACCGAAAATTAATCAATTAGAAACTAATGAGTTGCCTCCTCTAGGACTTCTGGCCAAAGTGCAGGAAAAGGAGCCAATAGGCAGTAATAGTAAGCTAATTGACCGATTAAAAGTAGAAATTAATCCTGTCCAAAAACCAGAAAACCTCTCGGCAAAAAGTTCGCTAGAGTTGAGGTATGAGCAGTATATTTCTGATCCCGTAGGAAAGTCATTTGATAAATCAAAGGAAAAATTCCTAGAAAATGAAAATAGAGATGGCAAATCAGAAAATTTAGTTGTTGAAGAACCAGCTCTACAGATGGCCACATCCTCTGAATCAGACAATCGTTCCACAGCTAAACAAGTAGCTGATAGTCAAATAGATATTGCTCAAGAGTCAATCAAGACTCAAGGGACTAAACTACAGGGGGCAGTGGTTATTGATTCTGAGATGACATCTACACCAGTTTCATTGGTATATAAGGTGCGTGTGGGAGACACGCTAAGTTTAATTGCCAAGGAAAACAATGTATCTGTCGAAGTATTAGCTAGAGCTAATAATATCAAAAATCTAGACGTAATTGAAGCAGCTAAATTACTTAAAATTCCTCAGCAACCATTTTCTGAATCATTAAAACTGGTAAGTTCTACAAGTAGCCATTCTACAAAAGAGGAATTTAGTCAACCTTCTTTGGAAACTACAGCTAACCAACTCAATATTCCTGAAGCCAAGCTTCCTAATATAAAATCTAATTATTTATCGTACAGCGTACCAAGTTTGACTGGAGCTGAAGTTGCACCACAGAGAAGTGTACAACTAGTTTCTTGGTCTGAAGGTCTAAACGATCAAGAACATCAAATACACAAGAAACCAAAAGAATTTTCAACTTTAACACAGTTGGTTGTTACAGATAGCCCTAAAAATCCCTTAGTTAATAAAGTATGGCCTGATAATCTAGGTGCAAGGGAATCTAGACAAAATTCTTTTAGTAATAGTCAACCCGTTCAACCACTACCAGTGGACATAAATACTGAGAGTGATGAGTTACTACCAACAGCAAAATCTGAAGGTCAAAACAATCCTTATGCTAACCGTTTGAGGTCAGAAATAAGCAGGCTAAGAGAGGAATATAATAATCAAAAAGAACTTGAAGATTCTCAAATAATAACCTCAGAAGCAATAAATATTCCAGTACCTGAGCCGTGGTCTTCACAACAGAATTTACCGAATAATTCTCAAATTCTGACTGAGAACAATAGTAGTAGGTACTTACAACCAACTTATCAGGAAGAAGTAAGTAGCAGCAAGACCACACAATGGTCTGAAGAAATAGGAACTAACAGACCTGAAATCAGAAATCCTGCTACAGTTGTTAAAGAACTACCCCTAGAAAGAGAAATTAGTCAATCTCAAGGGTCATCATTCATGGCCACATCACCAACAGGAGCTAACTTTAATGAGATTCTGAATAATCCTTCACTAGGAAAAATGGTTTCTCCAGACTTGCCGCCTTTGGGTAAAGCTGATACCTATTTACCTGGTGGTTCAATGCAATTTACGGGGTATACATGGCCTAGTAAGGGTACTTTAACATCAGGTTATGGTTGGCGCTGGGGAAGAATGCACCGTGGTATTGATATAGCTGCACCGACAGGTACTCCTATTGTTGCTGCAGCCCCTGGTGTTGTCACCTATGCTAATTGGAATAGCGGAGGGTATGGTAACTTAGTGGAAATTAAGCATCCCAATGGTAGTCTGACAGTCTATGCTCATAACAGTCAAATTCTTGTTAGAGAAGGTCAAAAAGTTGCTCAGGGTGAACTAATTGCTAAAATGGGAAGCACTGGACGTAGTACCGGCCCACACTTACATTTTGAAATTCATCCAACAGGAAATGGAGCTGTTAATCCAATGGCTCTTTTACGTTCGGGAGTGGCATATCATTAGGTTAGGTATTGCATAATCATCGTAAAATTTCGGTAAGTCGGAAAAGTGCAAGTTTGAACGGCTGGATGCAAAGGACTCAAAGGATTTTTATCCGTAGTCAAAAAAATGTGTTATAATTAACCAAAAATTTCAAAGGTAGCCTCAATGGTATTTTGGCCGGAGAGAGTAGTGGCAATTGATGCCCCCTAGTGAATTACTGGTGTATACGTACTACGGTATGCTACTGGCAATTTAGTTAAAGCAATGTGAAAATCGTGGTTTTTACCCGATTTGCAACTCCTAGTCACAAATCCACGCTGATTTATGCCGTGTAGTGTCAAAATTGGGATTATTTTATATAGTACAGTTATTTTTATCCCAATACATATAAATATGTAATGGGAACAAATCAAGATATCCTAGTACTCAGAACTTATTTTAACTCCCTAATCCCATCTGAAAATCTTCCTATTTTCAGTACAACTCCTCTAAATTGAAAAATGTTAATACCCCCATTCTTGTAAGTTAAAATGGGGAGAGAGATATAAATAAATTTAGGGTGCAAATTAAATCTATTTTGGTTTTTTTAAGAAAAAAATAGTAAATGATTGAATAAATTACAATATTCTGTGCTATGATTATGAATGGTTAAAAATTTAGGCTCAGTAGCTCAGTGGTTAGAGCAGGGGACTCATAAGCCCAAGGTCGCAGGTTCAAATCCCGCCTGAGCCATATATATAAATAAGTAATTTTTTTTTTGATTTATTGCAATAGCTCACGATAGTCTAACCTTAGTCAACAACTGGCGTTTAAGTTAAAGTATTTGGTTATTTATTGAATCGTTAGCCTCCAAAGGAGGAAGCAGGTGTATGATTGGGGAGTTAAACAGTTATGAGTATAGTGGTTCGGCATTTAAATTGTATAGTCATTTCAGTTGAGATTGAGATAAGCGTTTCTTGCATTGAAAGAGTTTCAGCCGAAAAAGTGTTTCATTCTTATCTGAAATGACTATATATCCCAATTGGATCTAAGGAAACAATGGATATGGGAACAGCGGTATACCCTGGATCGGCGAAGCACGTTAGCTCCTCTATAAGAAGCTAGACAAGCTATCGAGGGATATCAACGTTCCTTTGCCTACGGGAAGCTTTGTGCAGCGCAAAAACGCTATATCCAATCGACCCAGAAAGGGAATCTTTACTCCTGTGAGGACACAGGGAATACAAAATCTCAATAGGCCTGAGTTGAGTTCCGGTTCAATTTTTACCATCAACTGGAGTTGGAAAAAGTTAACTGATAACTGAAATAGTGGGGGTCAATTAAGAACCTATTAGAGCTGATTTATAAACTTAGCTAAAAGTATTGCATTACCAAGCTTTCAGGAATTTCGGCCGACAGGCCGATAACTAGCAAAACCTAAGTATAGCGAGAAATTCAGCCTCTTAATATTTACTTTATAAATCAGATATTAAAAACATTAACTGATGACTATAACATATATGACTGATAATATCTTTATATACCCTTAGAACTAAACTTTAAAAAACTAAAATAGTTGATCGATCCTTACTGGTCAATCCAATATGGAATGAGAAACCAAGTCTGAAAATATTCGAGCTGCTAAGTTGGTCTAGCTATGTCCGAAAGGAGACATTCTATGGTTTTGTTTGTACTTAAGGTCTAGTATGAAGAGGTAAGATTGAAGAATAAAGAATCTCAAACCATAAGTTTTCTTTGAGTTTTGAGTGTCAACAAGTTATTTTAAGGAGAATTAAATCATGACAGAGGAATGCCTGCGTGTAGGCCAGGAAGCCCCGGATTTCACTGCTACAGGTGTAGTGGATCAGGAATTTGAGACAATTAAACTGTCTGATTATCGTGGTAAGTATATAGTTTTATTCTTCTATCCCCTGGACTTTACTTTTGTTTGTCCAACAGAAATTACGGCATTTAGCGATCGCTACAAAGAGTTTGAATCACTTAACACAGAAATTCTAGGAGTTTCAGTAGATAGTGAATTTTCGCATTTAGCTTGGATTCAAACAGATCGTAAGTCTGGTGGAGTTGGAGACCTTAACTATCCGCTATTATCTGACATTAAGAAAGAGATTAGTTCTGCCTATAACGTCTTAGACCCAGAAGCAGGTATTGCTCTGCGGGGTTTGTTCATTATTGATAGAGAAGGTACTATTCAACACGCCACAATTAATAATCTTGCTTTTGGTCGTAACGTGAATGAAACCTTACGTACTCTACAAGCTATTCAGTATGTACAGGCTAACCCAGATGAAGTTTGCCCTGCAGGTTGGAAACCAGGAGATAAAACTATGAATCCCGACCCAATCAAATCTAAGGAATTCTTTGCAGCTATTAAATAAATTGATTTAAGCAGTCTATAAAGTACCTAATAATTAAAAAAAATGTCAACTCTAACACTTTCATATATATTCTAGCTCTAAAAGTGTTGGAGTTGTAAATTTAGAGGAGATTTAAACACATTAAAGTTTTGAATTTTAACTTTTAAATTATATCAAGATTATGCTAACTTCCTATGATTTTAGAGGTTTAATAAATCAACGTTTTGTTCAAAATTTATTACCTATTCCACCTATTAATAGTTTGGATAACGGAAAAAGAACACCAGATTTTGAATTGCCAGATATCACAAATGGTAAATTAGTTCGTTTATCAGACTATTGGGGGTTAAAACCTGTCATACTTGCTTTGACTCGTATCTTTACTGAGAAACAGTATTGTCCATTTTGTTTTCCTCATATCTTAGCTTTAAATAATAATTATGAAAAATTTTTAGAGCGGGGAATAGAAATATTAATGATTACGAGTACAGATAGGGAACAAAGTAAGACTGTTGTGAGCGATCTAAGTTTAAAAATGCCTTTACTCAGTGATTCTAGTTGTCAGGTATTTAAAAATTATCAAGTCGGTCAAGCTTTGGGGGCACCTCTTCCAGGACAATTTGTATTAGATAAACAAGGTAGACTTAGCTATAAACATTTGTTTTCTTTTCTAGATTATAATGCTAGTATTGAGGATTTACTAGAAGTTTTAGATAATTATATAGTTGAGCAAAATAACTATTAGTAACTGAATTCTATCTTAGAGCTGATTTATCAAGTAAATATTAAGAGGCTGAATTTCTGACAGGACAAAGTTTTTACCGATTGTAGGCCAGTAAAGTATAAATTGATGAGACCTAGATAACATCAGAGTTTTCCTGCGGAATGCTGCGCAAACAGCTCAGTTAATAAATCACCTCTTAGTGCAAGTAGCTCTTTTTTATAGACTAATTTCGCAGGTAAATTTAGCCTGTGGTGTTGAGATTAAGTCTGATAACCTGTTAGTTATATACTCAAATTTTAACTGCAAATATTGCCAATTTTAATTATGGTTAAGTATCTTAGTTTTTCTGAACATAAGATAACTCAAATCTAATTTATAGTAATTCTAAATCATTCGTGATAATTTTCTTGCTTCGGTGTTTCCCATTCCCTGTTCCCTCACACCGAGCGCGCATTGCCTCACAAGAGTCGGCGTTATCATGGCGTTTTGCGCTTCGCAGAGCTTCCGCTTTTTCCTTTCGGTGCAGAATGCTACCCAAACGGAATACTGCGTAAACATGTTACAGAGCAAAACGGCGGGTTCCAACTGCTTGCGTCTGTAGCACCCCGCGGGGTCGCACCGCTGTTCCCAAATCTGGTGTTCCCTAAAAATCTACAATATCTCACAACTCAAATAAGATTGCTATATATATTAAAATTACTTGAATTAATTTAATCATTTTTAGTTGTATAAGTATTTTTACGCGTAGTATAGTTGATTTAATAAAATATAATTTATAGTTGAGGATTACTATATATATGAAATTGTCAAATATTTGTTTTATTAATGTAAGACTTTGCTAAATCCTAAATATATCAATATTTTATATGCAAAAATAATAGGTATTTTTGACAAAAAAATATATATTTAGTTATTGTTAACTGGGATAAATAAATCATAAAACCGGATTATTTAATCGGCGTTACTTAGAAAAATTTCTGAATAGAGAAACTTACCGAGCTATTAGAACTGAAAAGCCTATTGGTATAATTATGATTGATGTAGATTATTTTAAAAGTTTTAATGATGAATTTGGTCATGCTGCTGGAGATATTATTCTCAAAAATTTAGGCTCTTTTTTAAAACAGAAAGTTCGAGATTATGATATAGCTTGTCGTTATGGTGGGGAAGAATTGATTATGATATTACCAGGAAGTTCTTTAGAAAATACCAAGTGAAGAGCTGAACAAATACGGAAAAAAATCCAACAATTATGTGTAGAATATGATGGTATACTGCTAAGTTATATTACTATTTCTTTGGGAGTTGCTTGCTTTTGTAAACATGGCAAAACAGGGGAAAAGGTCATTGAAGCTGCTGATTTTGCTCTTGATCAGGCTAAGTATGAGGGACGTAACCGAGTTGTAGTAGCTTCAAATTATTGAATATTTTATTTATATTACATTGTTTAAATTAATACAGTCTATTTTCGGTTAATCAGTTATTTATTATTACTACTTAATTAGGGCTTGCTGATTAAATATAAAAGCATTTACAGATAAAGGTTTTAGCATTTTTAGAGCGAAAAAAAGTGCAATTTTTTAAGGTTAAGTGGCCAAAAAGTTACGATTTTTGGCTAACTATGGCAAAAAAAAATAAAGGGATAAATATATCCGACTACCTCCTCTAAATTCCCTGTTCCTCCTGACTCCTACCCCTGCCAACAGACTTTTTCAGCAAACCCTAATTCAATATAAATAGTATATGTGTACAGATGAAAATTATAGTAGTTTAACTTAAAAATGAGACGTTTTTTCGTCTGAAACTCCCTCATAGCAAGAAAGCTTTGTCTCAATCTAAAGTTAAATGACTATATATTCAAGTCTAAATCAAGCATAAAGTTGACTTTTAGGTAGGTTTTAGAGGAAAAAATTTATAATCGAAAATAATACAAAGATAAACTATAAATTTCCTCATGGATCATCCTGCCTACTGCTTTATGAAAAAATCTACCGCGTCGCAGTATTCTTGAAAAATTGATAAAAATTGAAACTAAAGTTCTTAGAAATTTGGTTGGAAATCATTCATACCCAGACAATTCATAAGAGGTTTGAGGAATCACATTTATATTACGATGAGAATAACGACTAATGGCCAATAAAGGCAAGGCCAGAGTCAGAACAGCGATCGCTGTTCCCAAAATATTTGCAATTCTTTGAGGAGGTTCATCGTCTGAGTAACTGGCAGGTTGACTATCTGATTCCATATTGAGAAAGCTTCTAAAAAACTTAAAATTGTTAGTAGTAATACTTAGTAGCAATACAAGCTGTATTATGATTTCTTGGGAATAGCCCTAAACTTTGATTGTTAAGAACTACGATTTTTTTTCAGCAACTTTGTCCTTAATCTCTTTAGCTATTTGTGCCAGTACCAGAGATCTTTGACCCATACTTACAGGTAGTCTAGGTATATCTGCCAAAGAAGCACGAGATAAATCCAACAAAAGTTGACGGACTTTTTCTACCCATTCTAATGAATCTGGAGGAATAACTTGGCCATCAGCTTTTTCTTGAATAATTTTTGCTTTCTGTGCTAGTGGTAGAGCTTTTTCTGCAAGATTTTCTGGTAGTTTAGGCTTATCCGACAAGGAAGTACGGACAATCTCAAATAATAATTGATGAATCTGCTCTATCCACTCAGTATCTGAGTAGTGGGAATTTAAATTAGTCATAACTAGGGCTAGTTTTTTTTCAAAATGAGAGTTAACATTCTATTCTTATTTAGATAGATATTGTTTACTTTTCAGTTAAATTCCAGACTCCATCCCAATTTTTTGGAGGAAGCTCGGCCTGAAATAGCTGACAACGATCGCGGTGCAACTTAGCAGCTTTGTTGTTTGGATCGATTTTCAATACTTCTTTAAATTCAGCTTCAGCTAGTGCAAAAGCTTCTTTTATAGAGAGGTCTGTTAAATTTTTTTCTTTGGATGGTCTTAAGTAATACTCTCGTCCTTGATGATAATGTTCAACTATATGGTGTTGTTGCTCCGTTAGCTCTTGCTTCAGATCCCCTTCCTTAAAGCCTAACAGTTCATATATTCTAACAGGCTTACTTTTTCCCTTCACAGTAATTAGGTCTAGTTCCCGAACCCAAAGCATATCTTTGTAAGGTTGATAAGTATTATCACTGATGACCAAATCTGTACCATACTGCTTGCTTGTACCTTCAAGGCGAGAAGCTAGATTAACACCATCTCCAATAGAAGTTAGCTCCATACGCTTACTAGAGCCAATATTACCACTAACCACTTCGTCTGAGTGAATGCCCATACCAATTCTAATAGACATTTTTTTCTTAACTACACGGTCTCTATTGAAGATTTTCAGGCGTTGACGCATTTCTACAGCACTTTGCATAGCACACAAAGGATGATGTTCTAGAGGAGCTGGAGAACCAAATACTGCCATAATGGCATCTCCTATATATTTGTCAAGAGTACCTTTGTATTTGAATACAGCATCTACCATCTCTTCAAAGTATTCGTTCAGCATAGTGACAACCTGTTCAGCTTCCATGCCTTCTGTCACAGTAGTGTAGCTACGAATATCACTGAAAAGCACAGATACCTGTTGACGTTTTCCTCCTAAACCAGTATCACCACTTGCTAATAATTGTTCTGCAACTTCTGGTGTCATGTAGCGATACATCAAGTTTTTCACTTGTTTTTCTCCACTAATATCCTCCATCACTACTAAAACGCCATTAACTTTCTGAGGGTCGCAAACATCAATCATAGAGTTAATTGACAGATTAATACTTTGAGGAGGCAAATTTCCCAGAGGTAACAAAGTTCGATCTGGATAATACTGTTGGTACTCTTTGCTATAATTCGGAGAAAGGGCTAAATCTAACCACTTAGAAAACTCACCTTCCTTGAGACGTACTAATTCACTTACATACTTACCTTCTAGTATCTCTGTGTCACTGATTCCTAGTAAATGTCTAGCACTTTCATTTGTCGCAATAACTTTGCCTTTTTTATCCGTAGATATTACCCCGTTGGTCAGACTCCGTAGAATATCCCTTTGTCTTTGTTGCTCTTGTTTGACTGTATCAAATAATTTAGCATTTTGGAGGGCTACACCTGCTTGAATATTAAAGGCCCTCATAAATTCTAAATCGTTGCGATTAAAACTAGCTTTCCACTGCTCTGGTGCTTCAGGCCAGTTTGCATGGTTATATGGTGGATAATCTCCCTGTTTCTTTTTATTAATTAGCTGAGTTACACCAATTAATTCGTTGTCAGCATTAAAAACAGGCATACACAACAAACTACAGGTACGATAACCTGTTTTTTCATCTGTTTCCTTGGCTGTAACTGAGTGGGTATCTTTATAAACGTCAAAAGGAATGAGTAGTGGTTGGCCAGATTTTGCAACCATACCAGCAAAGCCTTTATCTTTAGCAATCCTGATTTCTATTAGCTGTCCATTAATCGGGATTTTTGTCCATAGTTGATTTTTATCGTTATCTATGAGCCACAAGGTACTGCGGTCTGCGTTCATAAGTTCCTTGGCCTGCTCCATGACTTTTCCCAGAGTATCTTCTAAGTCTAGACTACTTTTGCTGAGGGAGTCTACAGCTTTCATTAAAGCTTCTGCTGCTCTCTGTCTTTGAGTTGCTGAATAAAATGACTTAGAAGATTCTAGAATTAGACTAATGGAAGGGGCAAATTCACGAAATACTCTTTCATCTTCTTCAGTAAATCCCTTTTTATCTATTTTTTCTCCTAGTTGTTCATATTGTTCGTGGCCTTGTTTTAACTTGTTGAGGAGTTGGACAACTGCGATTAAATCCCCTGTTTCTTCTTGCAGTAATGGCATTACTACCATAGTATAGGTACGATATCCATTCTGTTTGTCAAATTTTTGGGCTGAAGCTGAACGTGGATCGTTATAGAAATCGTAGGGTATGTTGATTACTTTTTTCTCTTGAGCTGATTCTCCTGCTATTCCTACATTGGCTGAAATTCTTAACTCTAATAGTTTTCCATCAGCTCCTTTAGCTACTGTTGACCAAAGTTCACTTTTTTCTTCATCTAATAACCAAATTGTTGTCCGGTCTGCGTTCAATAATTCTCCTGTTTTGAGAGTAATTGAGCGCAACATTTCATGTAGAATTGCATCAAATCCTTGAGCCTCTAACAAATTATTGAGCATCCCCAAAGTGTGATTAACTGTTTTTAGCTTTTCTTCAACATCTTTAACTCCTTCGACAAAGTTTTCTTTTGTTAGGGCAGCTAGATAGCTTGAAAAGCTAGACCCAGGATGAACTAATGCACTACTTTCGTTGACTTTTGAATGACTTTTGGGGTTATTTCTATTATGACGATTATTTTCTGGACTATTATTATAAGTATTATTATTATCAGAGTAGCTTTGAGGGTAAGACACCTGATTGTTAGGACCCTCTATAACTTCCACATCCTCTTTTGGGATTGTGTACTCTGTTGCTATTTGGTTTGGAGATGCAGATGTCATAACGCTTTAATTAAATATTTGGATGCTCTTTACTATTAAGGCTTTTAAATAATTCAAGCTCAGTTTGTTAATTAATATTAAGATAGGAACTGAATAATGTTTAAATCATTCATACCTGTAGTTTAGTCTAAAATGATTAAATTTTTACTCTTCTGTCAAAAAAATTATTATAAATATTTTTTAGATAAGATTTGCTATACAGGTTCTAGGTGTGAGCTTGGAGAACATCGGTTTTAGGAATATTTTTTCTTGACTTTTACCTCATTACTTGAATGCTCGAACTTCAATAAGCATATTAGTTTTGATGGTATATAATTTTATTTTTTGTACTTGCTGAAGTTTTAATTAATAATTATCAAAACTATCATTAATCAAAGTTTTAAATTTATTCATCACACCTAAGTTTTTATTTGTTAAAATTATGCCCTCTAGTTTTATAATCATAATGTAGCACAAAAAGTTGCTATAAATACTATATATCGTGTTATATCTAAGGTAAGGATTCAGGTCATAGCGCGATCGTAGTGTGGATTCTCAGAAGGGAAATTCAAGAATATTGGTTAGCTTGACAAAAAAACAAACTAGTGCAGCTACGCGGAAGTCAAAAGTTAAAAGTCAAAAGTATTGATTGGTAAGGCTTTTAGGATTTTGTAACTGGTTAGTTATTTCTGCCATCCTGCACTAGGGTAAAGTCAAAGCATGAGTCAATCACAGCCCCCAGTAAATCGTAAACGCCTCAACCAGATGTCAAAAGAAGAACTGGTAGAAATGTTGTTGACTCAACAGAAACTAATCGAGAAACTGCAAAAACAAATTGATAAATTAGAACAGAGTCAAAACCTAGACAGTAAGAACTCCTCGAAACCCCCATCAACTGATCTACTGAAAAAATCGGAAAAAGCCAAGCCAAAACAAGAGTCTCCCAGTTCAGAAGAAAAGAAGAGACGACCAGGAGGACAAATAGGCCATCAGGGTAGGACTCGTAAAGGGTTTTCCAGAATAGACAGAATAGAAATATTGCAACCTTCTGTTTGTAGTCAGTGTGGTCAAGCAGAATTTTTAGATGAACCAGTGGTAGTAGAAACTCAACAAGTAGCCCAACTGGTAGACAAACCTATAGAGATAATAGAATACCATCGCCACAAGTGTCAATGTCTGAGGTGTGGTACAGTAACATCAGCACCTTGCTCTGGAGATATGATCCCTGGGCAAGATTTGGGGCTAAAGTTAGCAAGCTTTTCTGGCATGGTTGGGAAATTATGGACACCTGGCCTATGAAAAACAACAAGAAATGTTATGGGAATTAAGGAAAATTGAGATTGGCTTAGGGACTTTAGTGAACACGAATCAAAGGTTAGAGCAAGCAATTAAACCTCATGTAGAGGAACTATCAGAATGGGTGAAAACAGAACAACCTTCAATTCATGTAGATGAAACACCTTGGCCAGTAAAAGGAGTGAAGGAATGGCTGTGGGTGTTTACCAATCAAGAGATGAAGGATTTGAACATTATCGTATCTGGCCAGAAAACCAAGAACGGGCTATTTATGATCAGTGGGCGATTGGATTTAAACACAAAGTAGAATTAACTCTCAAACAATGGAGCCACAAAGCAGGCTATGAAGCAGGGAAACTGTGACGAACTTTGAAATTGAAAGCAGACCAATGGTGGTATTTTCTACTTCACCTAATTTCTGTACTAAGTTTTTTGCTAACTCTTGGGGTTTTAGGGCTAATTTATGGGCTAATTTATGTGCTAATTTTTGGGCTAACTTTTGGGCTAATTCTTGGAATTGAAGAGCAAGAAGTTGTGCCTAAAAACACTCCAAATCAAGGGAATTGGGCGCCCCTAAAAAATATTATTATACTTACAACTATCACCTCTTCAACTACTTTCGGACTATATTTATTATTAATTTCACTACAGAAAGAATCAGTTGAAGTTATTAATTTATTAGTTTTATTAGCTAGTTTTTTTGGATTTGTCTTGATATGTATAGCAATGAGCGCTGGTATATTTACAAATTGCAGGAGTGGCCAAATAGCTAGAAGTCTTATATTATCGGCAATTTATTCCCCCTGTTCCCTGTTCCCTGTTCCCTGTTCCCTGCGCACAGCGCTATAGTTTCTTTGCAACTGGATTACCTGTCGTTAGGCATTTTTCTCTACGTTTAGTTCTCTGGTTTAATCATTGCATCCCCTGGAATTATGCGCGATTTCTCGACTACTCTACAGACCGCCTATTCCTACAACGAGTTGGGGGTGGATATCGGTTTATCCATGACTTACTGGGTCAACACTTTGCCAATCAGTACAATGAGAAGACCTTGACTAAATAATTATTATTATCGGCGTTAGTACCGTTAAGCCCAAAAGCAAATCACAGTAAGGATTTTAGAAGTCAACTTTTTCAACAATTCTCTTGATTCATATTAGGGCGATCGGTACTAACCGAACGAATTAGAAGTCAACTTTTTCAACAATTCTCTTGATTCATATTAGGGCGATCGGTACTAACCGAACGAAATTGTACGCTAAAAATGAAATACTTACTAGGTAAGGATTTGAGAAATCAAAATTTTGGATATATTTCACAGTTGATAAATTTATCAGGCTTGGCCTCTACGAACTTATAAGGCTTTCGTGCCTTATTTAAACAGTCAGTTGTCCTTAGCGTACGTTTTCGTTCGGTTACTACCGATCGCCCCTCTTCAATAGTCGGCGTAAATAGAAGTTTCTGACGACGAGGGGCAAGCTCCCTTCAAACACTACGAGTCAACATTGTTGCTACTGTACCTCATAAACCTGGAATACGCTGTATCTACCTTTGTCAGTAGGACTCTCTACTCTTTCTTATCCTAGGTAGCTATCGCTACTTGTTTGCACTGATCTTTTGAGATAACTTGTTCTGTAGGTTCATACTCAATCTCAAGCTTCCATTGATTGAGTCGTCCCGTATCACGCCGTAGTAAATCCTTAACGTGAAGTTTCCAAGTTCCCTTGATGAGTTCATTTATGAACACTGACAGACGATCATCCGAACTGTAGGTTTCTCGTAAATCCCGTTGTGAGCCGCCAGTTTGGTTGTGAAGCATAGCAACTTGACCAAAAGGAGCTTCTAGTTCCAATCGCAAATCGCCAATATAGGTGTGGGTAATGTCTATAGTAACTGTAATCTTCTTAACTTTACCCTGTTGAGGAATCTCAACAGAACTGGTGACCCCTAAGGGTTGATAATCAGGAATTAACAGATCCGCTCTCACCGTTTGAGTAATGATTGGTGGCAGTTTGCCTACCTCAAAGCGAATGATTTCTCCAGGAATCGTAATATTGGCAATAATCAAACCAGAATCAGAACGATCCCATTCTTGCGAAGACGGTTTGGTTGCATAGGATAAGGACACACCCCTTACCTGACCAAAGAGATCTCCTGCATCCCCAAGATTACGGTTATTTTCCAAATCTAAATGTCCATCTGCTTGTAGCAAACCACATTGATAATGACGCTCAGGGGTTCCTCCTTGCCATTCATTTGACCCCATGGTATCACAATGGTAAACAGCTAAACCGTTGTCAGGGAGATAAGCATCTAGTCCCAACTGGGTACGGTTTTCGATGAGAAAATACTCATTAGGTTTATCGGTTTCATAGCGCAAAATCGTTCCATAGTCACCATGTCGAGCTTCATAGATACCAGAGGTATTCAAAGAAATTTCTTGCTCAGTCCAACCCACTAAGTCCCTCAAATAGGCACAAACAGGGGAGGGAGTATGACCATTGTTATTATGATTTCCAGAACCCATTAAACAATAGCGACCGATACCAGCACTGTTCTCAAAGTCACCATCACGTGTGCCATAATCGTAAAGATCAGGCCAACGACAAAGTAAATGTCCTGTCTCATGACAAAAAGTGCCGATGCTGAGGTCAACCCGTCGCCGTCCCAAACTGGTGATCATATAAAAGTGAGTTTTTACGTTACCGTAGAACAATTCAATTGAGAAATTATGGGGCCAAAGCTCTCCTTGATAAACGGTACGGCCAGCATACATAAAGTTTACGGCATCGATCACACCATCTCCATTGGAATCAAAGTCAGCAAGATTGATGCCAAATTGATTCACAGCTTTGTCTAGTGCTTCTTTCACCAAAAGATTGGATTGATAATAGAGACGATTATGACTCAACTTAATTGGTCCGACAACTACATTTGTGTAATCTAACTCGCCACCAGACATCAAACGGAAATACTCTCGTACTGAACAAAAATTACCATTGTCTCGGTAGTTGTCGCCATTAAGTAAGTCTTCTACCTCAGCTTTTGTTATATCTGTGGTAACATCAGTAAACTCAACTAATACCGTTAAACCTTTGACTTTACCCTCGCTCACTCGACGACCTGTTAGCAACCCTCTGTTACGTCCTCTTGTTCTGAATATATGAGGGTTTATCTCTGTTTCTACTGGTCTTAATTGAGCATAACGTTGTTCAAATTGTGCGTTTCTGACAGAACTAGATTCTTTTAAATGTCGTCGAAGACCTACAGGTGGTTCCTGGGACATTGGTACACCACTAGAGGCAAACATCCCTTCTAACAAAATGGCGTAACAAAATTGTCCAAGGTCACTATCACAAACAACAGTATAACCTTCTTCCGTTTCGTGGCTTGCATAAAATTCGTCACCATTGACAACCAGTTTTACTTGATCGCCTTGTTCTTGATCGAAAATCAGTGTTTCATTGACATACTCCCGACGTTGCGCATAGCGCGACAACGCGGGATTCTTCAGTCATGAAAAAAATGACCGCTGTTTCGTGTGAGGTGATGTCCTCCCCCTGTGTTGACGTTGATAATAACATGCATACCTCCTAGCTTATCAAGGGTATAGGAAGGTTTTATTTGTGGAGATATCCGACTATTGGCCCTAGCTTTCCCATACGACGCTCCCCTTCGGGAGAGCGCGGGACTTCCCGCCAGGGAAGTTAAATATTGCACTCATATCTAACTCCTTTTTGCTGTGATTTAACATCAACAGTCAAATCCTGATTAGCTTTACGGCAAGGTTACTCTAATTCTTGCCATAAATCCGTTTTTACAGGGTTAAACCCTTGCTTAGCAAGGTTCTCAGAAGCTACGAGCAAAGTTTGTAAGAAATGTGGGTAAGGTGAATTCAGTATCTGACCCTACTGAAACTGAACTTTCCGTCTCATTTTCCATTAGGATAATCATAATCTATATAATTTACCCCTCAATCAATAAGCTGAGTACACCCTGAAACTTTCTACATCCAATCGAATTAAACAGTGATTCCTTATATGTAGATTGAGACATTTAGATTGAGCAGTGGGATTAACGGATTTTGGATAATCATGATTTAACTATTTCCAAGATACTACTCTATTGATGATTCCGTTCAATGAGCGAGTCTTTTTTTCATATAAATTTAAGTATATTTACTAAAAGACATAAAATGACCCCCATCACTTCTAACTTCTACTATCCTGTCCCCTCCCGTTGGTCTGTTATCACTTGTTAAGGTAGCTGTAGTGGCCAGCAATGTGCGATTCGTTTCTAGGGGAAATAGCCTAGAGTGTCGGTTTAACAAAAATCCAGAATCTTATGGAGGTTAAAGAATAGTAGAAGGCATACCGACATAACTTGTTCAGTAATCAGGGTGAAAGTCCCTCCCGTCAGAGGATGACGTTATACCAAACCTACCCACATAGAGGTGAATCACCACTCTGGAAGCTGGGATTAGAGAAGAATCAGAGATATACTTACTACATCACACTGCTGCTAGGTAGGTCGTCATGGTTAGCAGAAAGCGAAATCAGCTGAAAAAGTGTCCAAGCCACAGTAAGGAAAGTCAGGAATTGGACTTTGGACAAAAATTGTGTCCGACGAGAATAATTTTCCGGTCCATTGTCTTGGTTTATAACCAATGTCTTAACTAGGGGAAATCGGCGTTGGTAAATTACAGGATGAAATTTGTAGGGGCAATCCCCCAATGATTAACCGGGGTAGGTTACAGATCCCTACCCCAAAATATAAATCATCCCATCAATTACCAACACCAATTTATTGACTGTGGTACAAACTTGTCGTCGTCAGGGGCGTTCTGTCATTGAATTCTTTGAGCAGTCCCTGGTGGCTAGGGTTTTAAGCGATCGCTCATCAAGTCTTTCTCTTATTCCTATTTTGCATACCTGAATCCTTACTATTTAAGTTTACAACTCAACATAATCTACATAATTTTTTTTTGCCCTTTGTTAAAGTCAATTGTTAATATTATTCTATAATGTATTTTTAATAGAACTGATATTATGGATTAAGATTCTCCTCTAGAACTGGAAATAGGTATAGTCAAATTTTGCCGACGTTTAGTAGCAGCTTCAGTTAAAAGAGATTCTGCAAAAGCTATAGCTTCTTGAGCTGGCCTACCACTAGCTAATTGTGCCAACTCTTCCCGCCGTTGATAATTATTTAGATTTTTAACTCTTACTATAGTCCGTACTTCAGAGTTTTGATTATTTAAGTTTAAGTCCATAGTAGATATTTCCTCGACTACTTGTTTACTGACATTAAAGTGATTATCAGCCATTGCAGCTACTATCGGTTGATGGGTTACACAGAGGACTTGATGTTTCCTACTAAGTTGATGTAGTTTTTCTGAAATGGCTCCTGCTACTCTTCCTGAGACTCCAACATCTATTTCATCAAATACTAGAGTACCAGATCCTTCTATTTGAGAAAAACAAGCTTTCAATGCCAATAAAAATCGACTCATTTCTCCACCAGAAGCTATTGAATTTAGAGGTTGTAGTGGCTCACCAGGATTTGGACTGAAGCAGAATGTAATCTGGTCAGCACCTGTAATTGTTGGGGTAGTAGGAGTAATCTCTACCTGAAATTTCACTTTTTCCATAGCGAGGGGTTTTAATTCCTCTACCAAATTTGTCTCTAATTTAGCTGCCGCACTATGACGTTTTAAGCTAAGTTCGCTACATTTATCTTGTAATTGCTTTTGAGTTTCTAAGTATGCTTTTTCGAGTGCTTCAACAGACTCTCCACCATCTTGTAGTTCTTTGAGTTCTGCTTGTATTTTGTCATAATAATTAATAGCTTCTTCTAGGGTTGGACCATACTTGCGACAAATTTGTTTAAGTTCTTGAATTCTTTCTTCTACATCTTCTAATCTTTGGGGATCTGCTTCTAATTCTTCGCCATAACTACTAATTTGTCGGCTAGCTTCAACAACTTGAGATAAAGCTTCATTAATCATTTCCAATATAGGTTTTAATGTGGAGTCGTAGTTTACCATATCGTTTAAGATGGTTTCTGCTTCTCCAAGGAGGTCTGCTGCTGCTGAATTATCTCCTTCATTTTGATATAAAGCTTGATATATTTGATAGCTTTGATGTTGAAGTTCAACTGCATGACTAAGGCGTTGACTTTCTTGTGCTAGTTGTTCTAATTCTTGAGGTTCGGTAAGATTAGATTTATCTAATTCTTGTACTTGGTATTCTAATAAATCTATTCTTTGTAAACGTTTCTGCTCTGACTGGCGACGATTTTCTAATGTTGCTTTGGCTTTTTGAGCTTTTTGATAGGCAATACTTACTGCTTCTCGGCATTGTACTAGGGGATGACTACCATATAAATCTAGCCATTCCCTTTGGAGATTGGGATTTCCTAATTGTAGAGTTTGGCCTTGGGCTGTAATTTCTAATAGGCGGTCACGCAGTTGGTCCATTATTTTGCGATTGACCAGAATACCATTGAGACGAGACCTAGTACGGAGAGAGGTTTGAGCGCAAGTAATTTCACGACTACAGACTACTAATGTACCATCTACTGGATCTATTTCTTGATTTCCTAACCATTCGGCCAGGGATGAGTTTAGCTCAAAGGTTGCTTCTAAGATAGCTCGTTTAGTTCCTGTTCGGATTACACGACGGTCTACTTTTCCGCCTAGAGTTGCATCGAGAGCATCTAGGATAATGGACTTACCAGCACCTGTCTCTCCTGTGAAGACATTTAGACCAGGACTTAATTCTAGGTCTAGATGATCTATAAGGGCAAAGTTATTAATGCGAAGAGATATAAGCATTTATTCAAGGAGGTAATTAAGAAGGAAGAAGGAAGAAGGAAAAAGTGAAGATTAAATGTTTGCACTTTACTTTTATCCTGCTTCGGTCAAACATAATTTTTGAGTTTATGACTTGAATCTTTGACTAAAATTATGCCAGTAAATCCTCTCTTTTCTTGGAGGTATTCTATTCAAGGAAGAAGGAAGAAGTGAAGATTAAATGTTTGCACTTTACTTTTATCCTGCTTCGGTCAAACATAATTTTTGAGTTTATGGCTTGAATCTCTGACTAAAATTATGCCAGTAAATCCTCTCTTTTCTTGGAGGTATTCAAGATAAAATTATAATATAGCAATCCTATTTAAATTGTAATATTTCTGTGGTAGTTAGGAGTCAGGACTCAGGAGTCAGGACTCAGAATTTTCAAGGTTTTTCGTCAATATTAACTATTATAAAAATTCTCACAAATTATTTAGGATTGCTATATAGCCTTTTCATTTGAAATGCGGAGACAGAGTCTTACTCAAAAGGGAACAGGGAACAGGGAACAGGGAACAGTAAAGAAGAAAAAACAGCATTAAATAGTAGCTTTGCACAATAATTAATGGATACTCAAGACAGGATTTTTTGATTATAAAAAAGCTCAATATAGATTTACATCTCATTTTAAAATACTATATATAATTAGAAGAATACATGAATGTTTAATTGGATTAGGGATAATTTTTTTTATTTTGTTTGTTAGTAGAATATCAATTAATAACTCTAGTAATTGTTTATGAGTGAAGAATTATTTAGATTTTCTTGCCTTCTCAATCACGATTGATTTTAATTTGATAAACAATTGACATTGGGTTTATTGTCGGAAATTTCACACTAACTAAGTGGAATTATCTTTTTCAATTATTTCTCTATACTGATGACTATCTCAAAATGCTACTATAAATTTTGAATTTATGACTTAACTATAGCAGTCCTATGTAATATTTCTGTAGTAATCAGGAGTTAGGAGTTAGGAGTCAGGAGTCAGGAGTCAGGAGTCAGATTTATCGAGGTTTTTCGTCAATCTTAACTATTATAAAAATTCTCACAAATCATTTAGGATTGCTATACTAACTCAGTAACTTTTTCCCTAAAAAATTACAATTAAAATAGAATGGCAAGAGATATAAATTAGTCTTTATTTAGCAAGATGAGTTATACATAAACTTGGATCGAGTAAGTAAAATAAATCTCACTCATCATATAGTGTTTTTATTGGAGATTTGAAACTTAGATGAGATTTTTTTACACATAATTTGCCGATATTATATAAACATCCTAAATAGTAAAGGTATATCAAGGAAAGTTGGGTTAAGTTGTTAGGGTGCATCTCAATTTTTAATAAAGCCAAAAACTTATCACTTTTAGGCAACAGGCAACAGGGAATAGGGAATATATAGGAAAAAAGTATTTTTGCAAATATGAGATGCACCCAGTTGTTAGATGTTCCTTTTCAGAATAACGTCTTTTTCATAACCTATTTAAAGTCACTATAACAATCCTAAAGTATTTGTAAAAATTTTCAAATATAGTTCAAAATATTTAAGTTTGATAATTGCTATAAGAGACCGCATTATTGATCTCTATTTGTGTTGTGGCAAAATTACAATTACAGAATACATAATATAAACCAGATAATATAGCGGGAATTTGTTGACTATTTTCACTTTTTGTATTTAGGTTTAAGCCCTCATTTATCACCAATTAGCTGATGACTAAATGAAGTCGGAATCAAGATTGAGTGACTAATAAATAATTAAAAGTATGGATAAAACCGCATCAAACCAGATTTTATCTACCTGGCAACTTCTACATTTTTTGAGGAAAATTTGTCTGGACTAACTTTTCTAATTAGTATAGCGTTTTGATAGCTGACTACTAATAACTGAGAGCTAAATGCTTACTCCTAGATAGATTATTTTTTGTCTATAATTTAAAGTAGATAAGTAAATTAGGTCAGAGGTAATGTTATGACTCCAAATCCTGCGATAATAACAGCCGTGGAGAATTTGGACTACCGTGTTACAGTGGGAGATGTGGTGGCTAAAGCTGGATTAGATGTTAAAGTGGCAGAACAAGGATTATTAGCTTTAGCTACAGATGCTGGTGGTCATTTACAAGTATCAGAAACAGGGGAAATTGCTTATTTATTTCCTAAGAATTTTAGAGGTATTTTAAGGAATAAATTCTGGCGGTTAAGATGGCGAGAATGGTGGGAGAAAGTCTGGCGAGTATTGTTTTATTTGATCCGAATTTCTTTTGGTATTTTGTTGATACTTTCTTTTGTAATTATACTAGCCGCTATTACTATTATTGTGATTTCTCTTAATTCTAGTGGCGATCGAAATGATTCAGGTAGTAGGGGTAACAATTTTGGTGGCGGGATGATGTTTCTCCCTCGGTTTTGGTTTAATTATAATTGGTTTTTGTGGTTTAATTGGGGTTATTACGATCGCCCCTACAGATATCAACGTCAAAGACAAAAATATCATTCTCAAGGTCAAAAAAATGGGATGAATTTTTTTGAAGCTGTGTTTTCTTTTTTGTTTGGAGATGGTAACCCAAATTACAATTTAGATGAGCGACGTTGGCAAGCGATCGCTACTGTGATTAAAAATAATCAAGGGGCGGTAGTTGCTGAACAAATTGCTCCTTATTTAGATGATTTGGGTAAAGGTTATGCTTTGGAATATGAAGAGTATATTTTACCAGTATTAATTCGTTTTAATGGTCGTCCGGAGGTTAGTTCTGAGGGTCAAATTGTTTATCATTTTCCTGAGTTACAAGCAACGGCAAAAGGGTGGAATTCTCAACCTATTTCTGCATTTTTAAAGGAAAAATTTTGGCGGTTTAGTGAGGCAACTTCTGGTCAAATAATGTTAGCAACTGGGTTGGGTGCTGTGAATTTTGTTGGTGCTTTAGTTTTGGGTTCTTTGTTAGAAGATGGTACGGTTGCAGCTCAGTTAGGAGGATTTATTTCTTTTGTTGAAGTTATTTATCCTCTTCTACTGGTTTATGGTGTTGGTTTTTTAGTTTTACCTTTAATTCGTTATTTTTGGGTACAATGGCGTAATGGTAAAGTTGAGGCACGGAATCAACAAAGACAAAAAAGAGTTATTACTTTGAATCATAGCGATCGTCAGTTAAAACAGAAAATTGAATATGCTAAAAAATTTGCTAGTGAAACTATTATTGGTTGCGAAAGTTTAGCATATACAACTGAAAAGAGTATCCTAGAACAGGAAGCTGAACAAGCAGATAAAATTGATGCTGAATGGCAAAAAAGATTAAATCAATCAGATGCTAAGGAATAATTTATGTACTTTATTAAACTGAAAATACCTGTGAATATAGAATTATCATATAAATCTAAGCTGAAAAAAGATTGTTTGAGAATAAGCTAATCAATAAAATCATAGATATACCTACATCAGGAGTATTTTTGTATTTCAACAGCTTTAATTAAACCAATCTAACTCTTTTATTTTTAGTAAAATCTAGGTTTTTGAGATTTATTTACTTAACAGTAGAAGTAGAATTTATTGACTTAAGTAGGTAGGCACGAAAAAAACTAACTATGTAACAAAAAGTAAAGTGGCTCTAAAAGTTCTTCCCTTATGCCTTTTGGCCTTTGTCTCCTGCCTTCATCTAACAATAAATTTTAACGTCTACCTACTTAGATTTAGAAAATAATGTCTAAACTTTAATTTTAACGTACATCAATTCTTGCTAAATTTGCACCCTGGTAATAGTACAACAAAATCTGCTGGTAATTATATCCGTTCCGAGCTAAATTATAAGCTCCCCATTGACTCATTCCTACAGCATGACCAAAACCTTTTCCAGTAATTTTGAAACTGCTGGGAATTTGTTGGCCTTCATCCTTATTAGGACTAACTATAAATCTGGTACTTTTTAATCCCAGAGCTGCTGTAATATCTGTACCTTGAAGAGTCTTAACTCCTGCATCCCCTAAAACTTTTATCGTAATCACACTATTGTGAGGAGTAGTAGTCTGAGGTGTCATAGATATAATATTTCCTACACCTGATATTCGCTGTTTCAATTCTGCTTGAGTAAATGACTCTGTCCATTCATAAACTGGGGCATCTTGATCGAAGTCAGGAACTGCACGGAGGTAAGGAAGTGGATTTGACCACACATCTTCTACATTTTCTGTGTGGCCTCCAGAGGATGAATGGAATAAAGCTAAAATAATTTGACCATTGTAGGTAAGCACTTGACCTTTAGTGGCATCAACAGCAGCATAAGTACCTGGAGACTCTGTTTTAATTCCTTGATATACTTGCCATAGTTGGTCATTGCCTAAGTCGTAGAAATTATTACTATTTTCTTGACGCTTATTCAAAGCATAGGAGCGGGCCGCAACTGCTTGGGCTTTTAAAGCTGCTTGAGGCCAGTTGCCATTCATTTCTGCTCCAATAACACTATATAGATATTGTTCTATATCAATGTAATTGATCGCTGTAACTCCTGATTTGCTAGGGATAATGTGAGTACGTCCACGATACCACTGATCGCCTATCCATACATAACCTTCTCCTTTGGGTTCGATCCACATTTGACCAGATACCCAGTTTGCCAAAGCAACTTTTCCTGATTTTAATTCGGCGACAAAACCTTTAGTTGGCTGTAGTTCCCCAATAGCTCTACCAGCACCATCTCTAATGGTAGCATTTGTGGAACTTCCTACTTTAACTTCTTTTGCCCCTTCTTGAATGGCAATTCGCAAGACTAAGGAAGCTTGGGCAGGGGCGATCGCTAGTAACCAGAATAGAATAGATGTCCAAAAGTAGTGTTTTAGTGGTTTAATGGAACGATTAATAACTGAAATAAATAGCAATCCAGAACTCATCAGATTTTAGATTTTATATTTAACTTTAAGGTTAACTAATGTAGGCAAAAGCCAGAATAAATCTCACAGGGTAAAATTAGAAAATAATTATCACTGTGGATATACTTATCATATTTTTTTAGTTTATTGAGGAAGTTTGAAGTTTTGCAGGTAACTTTTCTAGGAACTAGCTCTGGTGTCCCGACGCGGTCGCGTAATGTTTCGAGTGTTGCTTTACGCTTGCCTCAACGGGGTGAATTATGGTTGTTTGACTGTGGGGAAGGAACTCAACATCAGTTTCTCCGCAGTGAACTTAAGGTCAGTCAACTGACTCGTATTTTTATTACTCATATGCACGGCGACCATATTTTCGGTCTGATGGGGTTATTAGCTAGTTGTGGTTTGGGGGGCAATGTGAAAAGTATTGATTTATATGGCCCCCCTGCTCTGGAGGATTACTTGCAAGGTTGTATTCGATATTCTCAAACTCGTTTGGCTTATCCTATGAAGGTTTACCAATCTAGACCTGGTGTAATTTATGAGGATGATGAATATATTGTTAGCTGTGGTTATTTAAAACATCGGGTTCCTGCTGTTGGTTATCGGGTAACAGAAAAGGACCGACCGGGACATTTTGATGTGGAAAAGGCTAAGGCTTTGGGTATTCCTCCTGGTCCTATATATGGCAAGTTAAAACGGGGTGAGTGGATTACTTTGTCTGATGGACGGAGAATTAGTGGGGCTGATTTATGTGGATCCCCTCAGATTGGCCGGAAGTTTGTTTATTGTACTGATACTGTTTTTTGTGATGGGGCGGTGGAACTGGCACAGGATGCAGATTTACTTGTTCACGAGGCTACTTTTTCTCATCGGGATGCTGATATGGCTTTTCAAAGATTACATTCTACTTCGACTATGGCTGCACAGGTAGCTTTGGCCGCAGGTGCTAAACGTTTGATGATGACTCATTTTAGTCCTAGATATGCTCCTGGGAATCCGATTTTGTTGGATGATTTGCTACAGGAGGCCCGTGCTATTTTTCCTAATACTGATATGGCTTATGATTTTTTGAGTTATGAAATTCCTAGATTTGATGAGGTTTCTTAGTTATAGCAGAAGGAAGAAGAAAGAAAAAAGAAGGCTTTAGTTATCTAGGAGAGAAGGGTTCGTGCGACCTGAAAAGGCCACTTGAATTGGGACTCCTAGTTCCCTGGAGATTTCCACCTCCGGTCCTCACGGAAAAGACTCCCTTAGAGTCCGGTCACTTTTAAAGTAAGTAATGAAATAGAAGGAATGCAGGCCCCGAAAGTAGCCGAAGCTGCTAGGAATTAAGCGGTTAGGAGCAAAAGAGGGAAAGAGAAGGAAGGATGAACATAGACTAAGTTGTTGATTAAACTGCGTCATCTCTAAATCAGCCAAATTATTCCTGACAGGCTGAAGCCAAAAGGCATAGAGGAAGGTCTGAACGCTCAACGCTCGCTCAGGCGTGGAAACATAAATCCTCTCGCAGAATAGACAACCATCCTAACCAACTCAGAAACTTTAAGTGACACAACAGGGTAAGCCCTACAGGGTCTTAGGAAAGGTCGATAATCCTAAGTAGGTCGGAGGTAACGAAGACGGAACTCCCTGGAGGGTAAAAGATGAGAGAAAAAGCAAAGGCTGACTTGTAATGAGCTAGATAGGGGTTCAAAATTTGCCCCTGACCGAAAGGAAAGCAGACTTCTCTTGGGTCTTACACGAAAGAGACAATGAACAAAGAAACCCAACGGAGATAAAAGTTAAGATGTCAAGCGCAAGCCTGATAAATGGAGTCAACGGACAGTTTACGGATTGGAGCCAGATTAACTGGAAGAAAACCCGTAAAATTGTTAGGAATTTAAGACAAAGAATCTTTCGTGCCCGAAAGCTTGGTCAGTGGAAGCAATTGAGAAGATTGCAGAAACTGTTAATAAGGAGCAGGTCAAACTTATTGCTAAGTGTCAGACAAATTACTCAGGTTAACACCGGAAAGCAAACAGCAGGAATAGATAAGGAGGTCATCAATACTCCTGCACAGCGAGTAAAACTTGTTAATGAATGGGAAATGCCAAAGGCAATGCCCACCAAACGAGTTTATATTCCCAAAACCAATGGCAAGAAACGTCCTTTAGGAATCCCAACCATAAGGGATAGAGTCGCACAAGCAATAGTTAAGAACTCACTAGAACCTGAATGGGAAGCCGTGTTTGAGGCCAACTCGTATGGATTCAGACCCGGAAGAAGCTGTCATGATGCCATCGAACAATGTTTTATTAAACTAAGACATGGGGACAGATGCGTCAATCACAAATGGGTTCTAGATACTGATATCAAAGGATTCTTCGACAACATTGCTCATGAGGCCATCAACAATCTGATAGGTTCAGCACCATGTAGTGAACTCACCAGAGGATGGCTAAAAGCTGGATTCATCTATCAGGATCAATTCACCCCGGCCGAAACAGGTACGCCTCAAGGTGGTGTGATAAGTCCGTTATTAGCAAATATCGGATTGCACGGGTTAGAAACATACATCAAAGAGATTAACCCAAAGCTAGGCATCATCAGGTACGCCGACGATTTTGTTGTCACCTCCAAAGACAAGGAATCACTTGAGACCGTACTTATCCAGATACAGCAATGGTTAATACAAAGAGGATTGGAAATCAACGCCGAGAAGACCAGGATAGTAGATATTGAAGACGGATTCAACTTTCTGGGGTTCAATCTACGTCAGTATAACGGTAAATTGTTAATTAAACCTCAGAAAGACAAAGTGTTGGCATTTTGCCAAAAGATAGGTCAAATCCTATCTAGCATGAAAACCAGCACCCAAGAAGAAGTCATCAAGAAGTTAAACCCCCTTCTCAGAGGTTTTGCCAACTATTATAGAGGAACAGTTAGTAAAGAAACCTTTAGCTACATCAAGAACAGGGTGTGGAAATACCTCTGGCGTTGGGCTACAAGAAGGCATCCCAACAAAGGTAAAAGATGGGTTAAAGACCGTTATTTCCAATGGTGTCAAGGGAACAATTGGACATTTAAGTGCCAAGGAGCTGGGCGGAAAGGAAAGGAAAAATCTTACATCCTTTACGACATCAGTAAAACTCCAATCATTAGGCATATTAAAGTTAAAGGCACAGCCAGCCCAGATGACTCCACCCTCCGAGATTATTGGGATAATCGAAACACCAAAAACGGTAAATTAACATGGGCAAAAGGTTCCAAATACGAACAAGTAGCCAAATTCCAAAACTGGAAATGCCCCGTTTGTGGAGATAACCTATTTAACGGAGAAGAAATCGAAACCCATCATATCAAACCTGTGAAGGAAGGTGGCTCTAATGACAAAGAGAATCTAATCCACTTGCACAAAGCGTGCCATAAACAGGTTCACTCAAAAATCCAAGTTAAAGGCTTGAAGTAAGGCTTGAGCCGTGTGATGGGAAACTGTCACGCACGGTTCTTAGGGGAGGAGAGGAAGGTGACTTCCGAACCTTACCCGCTATTAATGGATAATGGATAATTACAAGAAGGTTAAAACCGTTACGGAATTGAATATAAGGAAGTATTATTTCTTTTTTCCCCTTAAAATGGGGAGGCTTTAAACCAGAATTATTTAATTATTAATTATTAATTATTAATTATTAATTATTAATTATTAATTATTCGGTAAATATTGAAAAAAAGGGAAAAATGATAGATATAGTTATCTAAAATGAATTAGAGCAGCTATTTTTCAGCCTTAGTTATTGCGATGTTCGACAAGAAATTCTGTTGTTTTTCCGTTTTGTCGGATAGGCTTCTTAATGGTGTCCCATCGACCTTCCCAAGCAGGTACTGCTGTGCGATTTAAGAACGCAGGTTTTTTTTCTTTGGCATGATCCTCATCTTGGATATTTTCCTGATCTTGGATATTTTCATTTTTCCTTTTTTCCTGGATTTTTTCATATGTGAAATTGCTATTAATATTATCCCATTCTTCAACGAGTTGGTCCTTACCTTTGTTAAATTGCCTAACAAAACCACTAACACTCGGAAGTAGAGTTTCTCTAAACTCTTCCCAATCATAGGAATTGCCATAATTGAAATATTCATTGAACATATAAATACGCCCTAAAAATTTTAGGTTATTATTCAAAATATATTCAACGTCATCACTTTTAAGTTTCTCTAAGCTTTTTTTTAGCTCCAGTTTTATATTAGTATCGTTTATACTGAATATCACATCTCCAAGAGATCCCTTAAACCATAGCGGAGTCAAATCTTTCAATGCATAGTGAAAGTGCAGAAACTCTGGATTTGCTACACATGATTTCAGCACATCCGCATCTATCTCACCTTGCATAGCCATTATCATTTCTTGAAGTTCTCCTTGTTTTTCCTCGCTTAAAACTCCCAGCGCTCCTGAAATTAACTTATGTATAGTTACATACATGGCACTTTTAAGTTGCGAAGGATCATTACTAATTTCTTTTGTGTCTTGGACTGTATTACTTTTCATTCCTGAGTCTTCAAATAAGATATTTTCTATCCATTCAGGGGTCTTCGATTTGTTCCAGAACAATTGTGCCTCTGATATCGGCTCCTTTATTTTTGTCGTCAACAGCTTGGCTTTGAATTTATCTAATTCTTCGATCTTTTCTCCCTCGCTTCTATAATTCAAAGCTTTCTCAAGTATTTCTCGAATACTGACCAACCAAAACCAATATCTATGCCATATTGGGATATTGTTATCTTGTCGTTGCTCTAGATAATCATCATTTAGATATCGTTGCTTCCAGTTGTCATCGAGATGTTTATATTGTGTTTTAATAGATTCTATCTTCTTATTTCTCCATCTGTTTAGAAAATCATCTTTGGATGAAGCGATCACCCTAAACCAGGCTTTTGGTTCTTTTATATACATTGAATACCATACGTAGGTGTTCAAGCTCATTGGATGATTGAGTTGGGAACTGGGCAATCCACCATGCTTCTTGCTTGGACTCAACATTACGCCCTGTAAATGTTCTTGTACTTTTTCATTATCGAGAGTGTTGATTTTTTTCCTCTGAGCAATAACACGTTCCAGATTAGTGTCTTCATCCCAATTATGAAAATTTAATTCCTTCAAAAGGCCTGTTTGTAATATGTATTTAATTCTTGTTTCCTTTATTTCTTCTTTTATTTCTATGAAATATTTGATGTTTGTTTGTGTCTCTAAAAATCCCTTTATACTTTCAACACATTTTCCCAGCGTGGGTTCCTCTCTGACAAGTTGATCCAGTGTAGCCATGAGAGTAGCTTTAAATTGGTTAGCCTCCTTAGCATTGTCAAACGTTAAAATAGGTGAGACGAGTTCGAGCGTGTAATCTGCATCTGTTTCTATTTTCCAATCATTTCCTTTGTGTTTGATTGTGCAGACCTCAATATGAGTGAAGCTTAGAATTTCACTATCATGAGTGCAAAATTCAACTTCGATGCCAAATGTTTCGTTAATTTGTTCAATTCGTTCTCCAACTTTACCCATTGTCTTACTCCTTTCTTGATTGAATAATACCATTTTGAAAAAAGAATGTTACGAATAATAAGCACCATAAAAAGACTTTCAGATAAAGTCTGTTTCACGAAAAAGGTAATTTATATTATGTCCGGATGATTAAGTATAATAAAAATGTTCTACTCTAAATGTTGAAGAAATATCTCACATTTTTACTCTGTTTCCAGTGTTCCCTGTTGAATTTACACCTACCATCTAATACCTACCACCTACCACCTACCACCTACCACCTACCACCTAAAAATTTTATTATCACTAATTAAGCGGACATGATATTACAACATCAAAAATGGTATTAAATCTATCCATTCTGCATTCTAAATTCTAAATTCTAAATTAGAATAAATACCCTAAATATTTGTAGCAAACATTTATCAATTTGGTATAACTTTAGCAGTTTCAATGTTTACTAGAACCAAGCGTCTACAGGTATCAGAACTTCATTGTCTTTTAAGGATGAAGCCGTTTTCCCAGTTGTCGGCGATTTCGGTGTTGCCAATACCTGGGGCATCAAATCACGATCGCCTTGTGGTTCTGATGCCTCCAACTCCAATGGCACACTTATTTCTTTAGCTTCCAAGGTTTCTTCCTGTACTTTTTCAACGTTATGCTCATTTGGGGTAGGCTCTGGGACTGTCATTTGCTGCACCTTCCGATCCAACAACCGATCGAACTCATCAAACCTCATCTCCAATGCCAAATCCACAGTCCCCTGATCAAAATCAGTCGTATGAGCCATATTTTTGCCCATTTGGTCAAAAACAGCATGGGAACGGGACATTGGCACAGGTTCTGGCTCCGCTTGTTGCTGAGGTGGGGTAGGAGTAGCCGCTTGTCCTTGATCAAAAATATCGTGGGGATGGGATGTAGGTGCTGGTGCTGCTTCTAGTTTTGCTGGTGGTGAAGTGGGAACTACCTGCTTTTGTTCAGCATCGTAGGTTTTCTCCCCATTCAGAATCGCTTGTAAATCCTCAGCAAAGGCTTGTGCATCAGATAATTCTTCCTTAGAAAGGTTTTCCTCAACCCTGGTAGATTGTTTTACGGGACGAGTAGATTTTAACGGCATTTCTGAAGGAGAAACAACAGTTGCTTTAACTGGCTGTACTTCCGTTAGGTTCGAGGTAACTTCTTCATTGACCTGAACTGACTGTACCTCTATTGGTTTCGGAGTAACTTCTTGTTCAACTACAGGTTGTACAGGAGTTTCTGATTGGGGAGTTATTGACTTACTAACAGGCGTAACTTCTTTATCTACCTCAAAAGCTTCTACTTCAAAAGGCAAACTTTCATCTTCTAACTCTGAAGCAAAAGATTTAGAATTAGAAAATGACCTCACCTCTGGGGTGGCTGTGGGAAGATCATCAGTATCGTGCTGTAGTTGAATCGCTTCCCCAAAATCGAAGGCTCGTACTTCCACTTCAAAAGGCAAACTTTCATCTTCTAACTCTGAAGCAAAGGATTTAGAATTAGAAAATGACCTCACCTCTGGGGTGGCTGATGGGAAAGCATCACCATCGTACTGTAGTTGAATCACCTTACCAAAATCAAACGCTCGTGCTTCTTCCCGTGTGCGTTTCCGTTTCTTGGGCGAGGGTTGGTGAGATTTTTGTTCAGAGGTTTTATTGACCAGAATTCCTTGTCCTAGAGCAAATAGACGATTATTTGGTTGTTTGTTATTGTTTTTCATTGTTAATTACCTAATTTTTAAATGATTCAGTGATTAAATGGGCGTTGTTGTTCATTAGAATCAGGAATATCAGATAAGCTCAATTTTTGACTATTTTCTGGTCTAAAATGAATCTCGATACGACGAAGAAAGTTAACCAGGCAACTAATTAAGGAAATGAAATTTATGCCAGTGCGGAATAATAAAGCATTCAATCTAAAGTAAAATTCTGCTAAGGTATTGGAATCCAATTTGTTCTCTAATAATTTAGAAGTTGGAGAAATAGTAGGAGTTGCAACTTTTATATCAGTTGCTGGAGTTGCAGCATTGGCAGTGTTTGAAATTAAATTATATTCTACTAACTCCTGAACTTCTGAAACTTCTGAGTTCCTGAGTTCCTGGTCAAACTCCTGAACTTCTGAAACTTCTGAGTTCCTGAGTTCCTGGTCAAACTCCTGAACTTCTGAAACTTCTGAGTTCCTGAGTTCCTGGTCAAACTCCTGAACTTCTGAAACTTCTGAACTCCTGAACTCCTGGTCAAATTCCTGAACTTCTGAAACTTCTGAACTCCTGAACTCCTGGTCAAATTCCTGAACTTCTGAAACTTCTGAACTCCTGAACTCCTCTTCCAAAGCACAGTCAAATTCATCGAAGAGTTGTTGTAATTCTAAATCGTCTTGTTTTTGGGAAACAGAATTATACTGATTAACTTGTTCCTCTTGGTCTAAAGTCTGGTCAAATTCATCAAAAAGTTTTTCTAGTTCAATTGTACCGAAATCAAAGGTAGTAGCATACGCCATATTTTTGCCCATCTGATCGAAAATAGCATGGGGGTTATGGCGATCGCTTTTCAATTCTACTTGAGGAGATATTGATGTAGGATTTGTTTCTACTTGATTGTTATTAAGTTCGGCCAGAAGAGCAGGAATATCTTCTTTTTCCAGAGGCTCGAATTTTGTCTCACTTTCAGGTCTTAAAGTAGCAGCTTCAGATAAGGAATTTTCACTTTCTTGAGTTATATCTGCTGAAATTTCCGAGTGAGAAACCACCTTTTCTGCTACAGGAGATAACTCTGGTTCAGAAACTTCAACCTCCAATTTATCAACTTCCCACTTTTCTTCTGGGATAGAAACTGCTGTTTTTGGGGGTGTAGAAATTGGGAAAACTTCATTATTATATTGCAGTTCAATAGGTTCACCTGTGTCAAAAATTTGAGATTTAACCCAACTACGTTTTGATTTTGGTTTTTGTTTTTTGGGTTGAGGCTTTTGTCCTAAGAGTTCTTGTTCCAGTGCTAATAGTCGATTATTACTGGGAGAAAGTAAGCGATCGCCTATTTTATTATTCTGTTTGGCCTTGAAATTTTGCCCCCTAGATGTTGTTTTTTGGGCCTTTTTCCTGCTATATCGTCTTAAAAGTTCTTGTTCTAATTCTAGTAGTCGATTATTGGTGTGCCGTTTTTTACGGGAATTAGGCAATTCAGTTAATTTTGCCCTCCTATCCCCATTACTAGCTATAACAGTTTCGTCTTTCTTCAGATTGGCCATATCCCGCCTACATTGACCCATCTTAGCCAATCGCTTCTTTTCCAGCAACTCTTGTTCGAGTGCTAGTAAGCGATTGTTACTGGGTGGTCGGTAATTAGGCATTTTTTTTGTTAGGATTTCTGGGAAGTTCTAGGGAGTTCAGGAGTTCAGGAGTTAGAATTGAGAATAGATTTTGAATTAGGCATTTTTTTTGTTAGGAGTTATGGGAAGTTCTAGGGAGTTTAGGAGTTCAGGAGTTAGAATTGAGAATAGATTTTGAATAACGAATTAGCAATCTACTGACTTCTTCAAGCTGGGACATTAAGGAAGTGCTATCTCCATAGTTAAGGTCTTTGACAAGAATTAGATAATAACGACACTCTTCTAAAGAACCTTGTGCAATATTGAAAAACCTTAACTTATCGGGGCTTGTCCTTTTTTTAAATCCTTCTGCTATATTAGCAGGAACAGAAACTGCTGCACGTCTCAATTGGGAAGTTAATCCATACATTTCTGATTTAGGAAAATTACTTCTAAAATGATAAATATTTAAAACAAGCTGTTCAGCAATTAACAATGAACAATTAATAATTAATAGTTACCCCTTCTTAAAACGGATAGGATTGACTAAAAGGAATTTTTTTGATTTATCCCCTATCCAAGGGGAGGCTTCAGACCTGAATTATTGAATGAATAATTAATTGACCATCAACTCTTAATTATTAATTATTAACTATTAATTATTAATTATTCGGTGAGCTTTTTGCCAAACAATCAAATCTTGAAAACTTTTCGCCGGTTCTCTATTCATATTTCCATTCCTTAAAGTTCTAAACTCCTAAATTTCCCTGAATTTCCTTGAACTCCCCTCAACTCCTGAACTTCTGAACTTCTGAACTCCTGAACTCCTGAACTTCCCTGAACTCCTGAACTCCTGAACTCCTGAACTCCTGAACTTCCTTGAACTCCTGAACTTCCCTGAACTCCTCTAATTCTTCAAATTCATTGTAACAATGGCATAAGGATCGAGAGCTACTTTTAGTTGGTTTGATACTCCTTGAATTTGGTCTTCATCTACTTGAATTTGCAATTCATTTTGATTTGCCGATACTATCTCTACAGGTTGGTCATTGATGACAGCTACAGGAAAATCATCTAGGGAAGAGGCGATCGCTAAATTATCGCCTTCAAGGGTTAAAATGGCTTTACCGGGAACAGATTTTGCAAAACTCACCTTAGAAACTCTGGGAGCCTGCTTTCTCCGGCGAGACTGATTAATTAGGTCAGCTAGGTTCTTATAGTCTATTTTTTGGTCGGTTACTTGTTCTAAATCGACTTTATGGTCTTCTACAGTTCGTCGTAAGTCTTCTGCTGATGTAATACCTAGTTTTTTGAGTTCTTTCCATGCTGGTTCTGGTAAATTAGTTTCTTCGATAGAAATATCATCATGAGTAAGGGGTTCTTTGGTGACTTCTCGAATTTGGTGGTCTCGAATAGAACCGAGTTGTAGTGACACTTTAGATGCTCCTGTTTCTCCAGGTTTTGCGGTGGTAAAGCGTACTTTATCCCCGTCGTATTCTGGAAAGATTTGCAAGTCCAGGGCGACATCTTTAACAGTGTAGGTCAATTTTCGATTCAATCTCTTGACAGAAAGGGTGTCCTGTGCTTTATCCAACTCAAAGATTAGGGAGTTGAGGAAAGATTCTAAATTCCAGGGACGGTTGCTTTTGGTAACCATTGTTTTAAGGTGTTTGGAGGAGTTTAGTGATTTAGCCCCCTAAATCCCCCAAGTTTGGGGGACTTTGAAATCTTGTTCCCTCCACAATTGGAGGGCTAGGGGGGCAAGGACTTTCAATTCTTGTTCCCTCCACAATTGGAGGGCTAAGGGGGCAAGGACTTTGAAATCTTGTTCCCCCCAGCATTGGGGGGCTAGGGGGGCTGAGAGCGAATTGCCTAATCTCTGCTAAAACTTTCGGCAAATCATTCATCACCTGTTCATTTTTGAATCTCAGCACTTTACAGCCATATTCTGCTAATTTAGAAGTCCTTGCATCATCGTATTCAGTCTGGCTAGCGTGAATTTCTCCATCAACTTCCACAGCCAATTTACAAGAAGGACAATAGAAATCTAGAATAAAATTGCCTATAGGATGCTGACAGCGAAAGCGTAATCCTTCAAGTTGCTTATTGCGTAGTGCTGACCACAAACGAGCTTCTGCTGGTGTCAGATTGTTTCTGAGTTTCCGTGCAGCTTGTTCTATTTCTGGAGTTGTGCCACGAATTCTGTAGTTATTCTTCACTTTCTGCAATGCTCTCTTTCAATTCTTGACCAAATCTTGATGTTCTGGACTATTTAATCCCTCCTGTAAAGTTGATAAGACTTGAGCCAAATCTCCTGTGATTAAAGCTGCTTGAGCTAACCATAATCCGGGGAAATATTCACTACAAATAATACCTTGTTCATTGGTTTGAAGTTTAATATATTTACCTTCTCTTAAGCGAAACCAATCAACTTCTTTGTCATAAACACGCCAGACTAAATATTCTTGAACTTGATTACGTCGGTAGGCTTTTAATTTATCATGTAAATCAATAGAAGCAGTGCTAGCTGCAATTTCTACGATTAATTCTGGCGCACCTTCTACATAGCCATCTTCGCTAATGGTTGATTGTCCATTTTCAGTAATTCTGAGTAAAGCATCAGGTTGAAGTTCATTTTCGGCATCAAGTCTAACCGTGCAATTATCCCCTACTTCAACTCCTGGTGTGGCTGACCAATATGTGCCTAACTAAGTCATAATAAGAGCATGGGGTTCTGCGTATTGAGTAAATCTTAAGGGTGATGCCATATAAACAATTCCTTCGATTAATTCGGCTTTTTTGACATGAGGCATCTGTTCATAACGTTGTTCAAATTCAATGCGCGTTAGTTGATCCCCATTTTCAAGAGGTGGAATTGTTTTTGTTGGTGTTAGAGTGGTTTGAGACATGGTAATTACCTTATGTAGTTTTTGTAGGTTGGGTTGAGGGACAAAACCCAACAAAACTCAATCAATATAATAGTTAGTGTTGGGTTTCACTTTGTTCTACCCAACCTACTTTTTACACCAATGCCCCCTAAATCCCCCAATCCTGGGGGACTTTCAAATCCATCTCCCCCCAAAGTTGGGGGGCTGGGGGGCAAAAAACAGTAGAAATTTGGCAAATATAACTTTTCAGACATCCTCTTACTCCCCATCGAGTTCCACCGTTAGTCTCATGCGATGAAATACTGGCATAATTGTAGTCTCGGTACTTTGGGTAGGTGCATTACTCTTAAGAGTTGTTGTTCCATCGTCTTCCACTAAAACCTTAATTTCCACTGGCATATCAACCTTTACTTTCTCAATAATCATGGCTTGATTGGAAAAGGGATCTTCAAGGGGTTCGCCGTAGTCAACGAGTTGTTGTACCATGTCGGCGAACGGGATGAGAATTTCGTTATCTTCTGATTCTCTAGTTTCTATGGGGTTAGGTTCGTTGTCCATTATTCACTACTTATCTTTGGGTTGGAGGTTGACGGGATAAACAGGAGTTGGTTGATCAAAAATGACTTTCATGCCGTTCAGGAGGACAGGTTCGCTGGATAAGGCAGTGGTAAAGCTAGATTGACTAGGAGGGAAAAGACTTTTTGATGATGAAAGCGTTGATGATGCTGTTGGAAGTGCTTGGGGGGTATAAATGTGGAGTTGCCCGGCTCCTTGTGCATATATCTGGCTAACAACATTTACTCCGGTTATGTCATGTTTTGTAACTTTGTCGTCTTTCAGAGAATTAAAATTGCTATTTGTCTTAATAAGCAAAGCACTATGCGAGTCATAAGCCTTGCTTCCGTCGTTGAAATGTATTTCTCTTCCTGTATTTTCAGTTGTTTTCTTATTAAGGCTTGTGAGGCCATCACAGTTAAAAACATAACCACCGTTGCGAACAACAATTGCATCTAAATCAATAGACATTCCGCAGGATGGTATCAACTGAATATCAACAATGCCATCGCTTGTACCCTTTTGATACTCTCTTGATTTTTTCAGACGTTTTTGATCATGATCGAGGCAAAGTTCTAGCCCAAATCTAATCCCTTTCATATCAAATATGGAAGTTCCAGCAAAGTAAGAATCAGATAATTCATTTCTCTCCTGATTAACTGTTAACGGATAAATAACTCGTTCTAATACAAGACCCTTACCAGTTATGTTATTTGCTTGGATAAAATCTATGCCTGATTTTAATTCTTTCATAACTACACGTGCGTAATTATGTGCGTCCTCAAATTTTTCAAATCCTCCCTGTTGAACCAAGGTGAAATTGTAAATCTCCTTATCTTTACTTTCGTCAATTTCCTCCCGTTTACGTTTTTTTCCAGTAATAGTTGGAGAAGAAAATCCGACAATTGAACCAAATACAAATATCCAGTCTTGCCACTTTTTATCCTTAACTAGTTTCTGTAAATCTTCGACTACCTTGTGGACTTTGGGCATTGCATAAGCACCTCTTGAACCTCGAAAAAAGAACTCTGGAATCATGAATATTTTTAATGTTTGGTTCTGTTTCTGACTATTATTATAGGCAATATCTATAGCTGTTTTCACTAAAGCAACTCTCTGCTTAATATCCATCAAAGCATCTTGAAGTCCCAGATATTTTTGCTTCCAATTCGTCCCATTCCACTCGGCTTTTGGTGCTGTATTTATACAATAGGCAATAAACTGGACATGGTCATAATTCATTGCTTTTTCTCCTCTTTTTGATGTACTTTACTTAATTCGACGATTTAACTCTATAGTGAATTAAGAAATTTATGGTTTTGAATCTGATAGATAGATGTTCTAATTACCCACTCCAATAAAATGAACAACAGCAGGCATAGGAAAATAAACCGCCCGTTCAACTAACCCCAACACCTGCCCATTACTATTGGTTTCCCCCACCTGCTTGAGCAAAACGCGCTGTAACTTAAACTCTGGATACACCCATAACCCCACCGTATCTCCCCTACGTCCCTTAAATTCCACTGAATCACGGGCACAATGGCTAAACTGTTCCTGAAACTCGGAAGATAATAAGGCGGTTAATTGTGCCTCATCCAACAGAGGATAATCAGAAATTTGACCCAACAACTCATTTAAGCGATAGGCACTGAGAATTAAGCCCGTTTTTAACTTACCTGCTTGACGACTACCACCCGTGGGTTCAATTTGAGTCACCGTTTCCATGCGGGCGTGATTGGTGCGTCCAGGTTCCAGGGCATAGTAATATTTACAATCAAGGCTGGTATGCCGGATCTGGTTCTGAAAATCCCCTTCCCAGATTTTATGCCAGTAGGGACGGAAGCGATCGACATCATTGAGGGGAATAACTTCTCCAGTACCTTCTATGCGGTCAAAACAGTATTCCCCGACCAAAGTGATAAGCTGGGACATACTGGTTCCTAAGCGTTTTTTCCGGTTGGTGTTACGGGATTTTGCCTCCCATACCAGCACCGCACAAACCAAATATTCCTCATTGGGTTCCAGACTGCGCAACCGTTGGGGGGATAATTTAGGGACAACGGACAAAGAACCAGAGGTAATATGCTCTAGGCGATATTTCTCCTCAATCAACACCTCTAAGGTATTGGGATCTTTGACTATAATTTGTAAGATGCCCTTCGTAATCCGGCGTGGGGTTTCCACCTCTAGGGGAAAAGCGATGGTTTGGTCTTGGCTGTACAATAAACGAGAGCGACCTTGCATCATTAAGGTTTTTTGCTCGGTAAACTCTAGTTTGACCGATTCAACTCGATCATAATCAAGGGTAGGATCGGGCGCAGAAAGCCCAATACTTAAACCTGACACCAGAGCATTTACTTCTTTGTTTCCGTCTGTTTCCATTACGGAAAAAGCGTCATACCGATGTCTCCCAAAGCGACTACTGTCTCGAAAACTTCCATCACGGAAACTTCTATCCCGAGAACTTCTATCCCGAAAACTTCGATCGGGAAAATTTCTCCTTACCCCCCGAAAACCTCTGGTGACATCCATCAAGCCATTGGTAATTAGCCCCATGCGTTTACGCTCAGGGATATTGCGATCCATCAACATTCGGCGCATCTCGCGAGTCATCACCTTGTCCATTAAAGGCATCAGAGAAGGTAAACAACTGGCGAGGGAAACGGGAACCGACATTTGTTCCACATATTGAGTAGAGGTTGGGGAAACTCCTTTTGCTGTGGAAAGAGATTGTGGTAAAGTTCCGGGGATGAGTTGTTGCTCTAAACTTAGCAAAGAGTTGTTACTGTCTTGAACTCTGCCATTGCCCACCACCGCAAAAGCACTGGCAGCCTGGGCAGTTTGGGGTGTCGCTGCACTTGCAGTTAGTTGTTGCAGTAAACTACCAAATAGTTGAGCAGCCTGGGGGTTAGATGAAAGCTTTTGAGCCACCAGGGGATTATTGAAGATTGTTTGTAACTTGGAGGGGTCAGAGAGAATTGCGGCGGGAGAACCATCAGTCCCCGCGAAGATATCTACAAGACTCGGTATCGCTGTACTGATAATTTTACCGGAGCCAGGAATAATTTTGTCAGCAACTTTTCCGATCGCAGGAGCAGCCACGTTAAGTAAAGGAGCAGCTACGGGTTTGATAACGTCCAAGACAGGAGCAGCGACAGTTTTCACAACGTCTAGTACAGGAGCAGCTATTGCTTTGACAGCATTGAATAGTCCTCCCAAAAACATGGCGGAACTAACGGGCTGGACTTCTTTATAGGCAAAGGGAACTGTATCAACGGGGTGGTTTTTCATAACGGTTTCTTGGCTAAAGGATATTACGGGTAAATCATGATTTCCATAACTAATGAAAGGGATTTTCACAATTTCAGATATAGCGGGTCCTTCTTGCTGCTGATTACGGAAGCTGATAATTTGGATATAGCGATTTTGGCGGTTAAATTGCTGATTCGGGACTTCTAAAATCGTTCTCCCTAAGCTACTTTCGCTCAGAGGACCAATTAAAGGAGAGGTGAACTTAGGATTACTCAAGACCTTAAAACCCTCGGAACGCTGCAATTCCTCTTTGCCTATGGCGTATGTATAAAACCGATTAGTCCCAATATCTACCTGAAATTGGCTCTTTGCCCCATCATTGTCTTGAAATCGCAGAATTGCTAGTGCCATTGTTCATTGCTCCCCCTGGAGATGTTACTGTCCAGCAGCAGGAGGCTGTTGTTGTGGCTGTGGCTGAGTTGTCCCACCTTGAGGAACTTGCCCTTCTCCTAAATCAAAAATTTGGGTAAAGTTATCTAGTTTGAAATAATCTGACTTGAACTGAATTTCGACAAATCCTGTCATTTTAGTTGACAAGTCTGTACTCGTTTGGCTCTGAGAAGCAGCAACACTAACCTGAGAAGTCTGCTTGATGCGTTGTTTTGTATGGGATATGCTGAAAATACCGACATCGAAGGATGTCCTTTTAGTGTCTATATCTGTAGAGTGGACCTTTTCTTTGGCTTGCTGTTTAGTTTGTGTTCTTTCAGCAGCTTTTATTTTAAATTCCACACTGGCTCGAATCGTTCCTTTTTCAACTACTAAGCGAGATATTCCCATTAATAAAGTTTCCCGTAGCAGGGTTCGACGCTCTTTGGCCATTGCCAGTTTAGTATCTAAGATCTTGGCTTTGATTACATCGTCATCTACGTCCTCTCCATCCTTATCCTTAATGGTAGGGAGAGCTTGACCTGAGGATGGGGAATCAGAATCAGGGAAACCAGAATCAGGGAATGACATTTGGAATTGGTCATTATCTTGAACCAAACGGTACATTGCTGATTCGTCATCAATCTCATTGACAAATGAAGAAGCGTCTCTTGTCGCTTCCCTTAGCAATTCTCGATAGGCTTCCATTTGCCGTTCATTGGCATCCAAATTGGCATTAAAAACTCCTGTTAAAAGGTCTCGCACAAACCCAGGAAAGTCAACATCATGCACTGCATCAGCTAGCATACCTCCAGCTTGGTCGATTCGCTCGTTTCTTATTTCCTTCAAGGCATCTGCAGCAGCAAACCCTGTGGCTAGTCCACTTGGTTGCGCTAAATTTCGGTATTCTTCATCGACCAAATTTTTATAAATCTGTAATTGCTCCCCCCGCTCCATACCTCGAAAAGACTGGGACTTGGAGAGGATAGAACGGGCTTTTGCCCTGGCTTGATTTTTTAACTCTTCATTACTCGGCATTTAATTAACTCCTTAGGTTGAATTTTCGTTAGCTTAACTGCTTAGGGAATGAGGCACTCCTGTAACTCCTCTAACTGTTTACCAGTCATCGAAATCATCATCGTTATCGAAATCATCATTGAAATCATCATCAAAATTATCCTCATCCTCGAAATCATCATTCATATCACCGAAGTCTCCTCTCCTGTTGCCATTGCGATAACTACCATTCGTCTCTTGCAAAGAAGCCTGAGCAATAATCCATGATTCTGCTGCTTGGAGAAAGGCTTTGAACTCTTGTTCTCTGACAGTTGCTTCGTGAAAATCAGCAATCCACTTATATACCTTATCCCCTTCCACTGCCAAAGTGCGCGTCACATAAGTCTGGACGGTAATACCCAAATCTTCCTTGGCTATCCTTTCAATCACGTCCCAAAGATTCCTGCGCCGACCCCCAAAATGGTTAATAATTTCCTCTGTCTTCAGTATTTTGATCGCTTCTTGCAAATGGGCATAGTCTTCAGTCACTTGTAAGTGAGACATTCCTGTCATGTAGTCGGTCAAATTGTACTGAAGATTTCTCACAGCTTGGTAAAGTTGCGATCGCGAAGGTTGATTGTCTCCCCTTCTCATTCCTTCTGACCTTCTGATATATTCGGTCACTTCCGACATTAGAGTATGCCAATAGCGAGAGAAAGCTTCATTGGGCATCATGCTAGAAAGGAGTTGACCATTACCTCGATTCAGTATCCGTTTGTAGAGCATTGCCCGTTCTTCTGGTGTCGAGCGCTCATGTCGCAGTTTGTGGAAGCGATATAGTCCTGCTGCTGCCTCGCCTTCGGGAATATCGAGCGAACCATTTGCCCAACGTAACACTAGGGCATTAGTGACATCAAAGACATGCATCCTTTCACCGATGTAGTAAACGTAATCCAGTACACCAGCAGCCTTAATATTAGCGGGTATTATCCCTTGCTCCTCATTAGAATCAAAGGCATGAACGGAAAAATCCCAGTCAGAATGATCATCCTTTGTCCGAGCAACATCTATGGGATCGTCCGTCACAGTTCTACGCTTTAGTGCCGCACTATAAGCTAAGGCAAAGTATTCGTCGTATGTACTTTTCTGGAATTCTGCTTCAGACTTAATATTCAAACCAAGATTGACCAAGTAATCAATCATCCCTTGTTTGATGTCAGAGGTAAAATTATGCTCCTCTATTTCACCTTTTTTAATATACTCATCCAAGTAATGGGGAAGGTCTCCCTGTTTGTAAATGACATCGAGAATATCTTCGACAGCATGTTCGACTTTGCCGTCTCGGATGGGAATTCCCCGCTTTAGTGCTAGTTCATCAAGGTTATGCCATTTTCTTTCCCCAGGTTGAATTTGTATATGTTTAGCATTGAGTACCTCTGTTAGCAGCCTAGCTAAAAAATATTTTCTGGGTTCCTGCTCAACAGAGCGCTGAACAGCGTGATAAAGTCCTTTCACATCTTTAGTATCAACTACTTCTTGATCTAAGATTTGTTGGATTAAAGCGGCATAAATATCTACTTTTGAAAGCAGTACGCGCGTTGTATCATCTAGAATACTGTTATTGAGATGGTCTGAAAGGGTTTCAATATATCCTGTTATACCTTTCTGACTGATTATTTGTTTAGAATCAGGATACTTTTTGTTAAAATGTTCTGAAGTTTTTGTCAATGCTTTGATCGCCAAAGGATCGAGTCTAGCTTTCAATTCGCTAATAGTGAGTATTCTGTCAATCCCGGTCATCGGTTTAATCCCTCCATTTTCAGTCGTGTGTTCCTGGTAAAATTTGCTGTGTTAAAAGTTGTTTTATTCAGGAGTTGATAATCCAAAGTGCTTACTAATTTCTGGCCAGTTATCGTACTGCTCTCCTTCTTTAGTTTTCTTAATATTTCGCAATTCATTGAGTTCCTCTTCTAGTTCGGGTGCAATGCTCAATGCCAGATCTCGCTTAATTTCTTGCTGTGATAAAGCTCGGCTATAGATACGAAAATGAGCTAATTTACCCTGATAACTTCCCTTGTCTTCTTCTTCGGCTCCCTCAGGAATTTCTGCAAAAATACCTAATTGAACAATCTCTACTTCTGGAATCGGCAACGTTTTTCCCATCTCACTATGCCAGAGTTGTCCATTGAGATAAATCTTCATTTCTCCTTTATTGGCATCTTTAGTAAATGTCCAGTAAGACCATTGGCCTTTAACATCTGAAGGTGAAGCTTGCTTGAAAATTATATTACTAGCATTTTCGGCATTATCACCACACTCAAAATAAACCATATAATCAATCCCAGGTAGATAAATGGTTAAAGTCCTCAGAAGATTATTTTCAGAGTCTTTGGTGCAAATAACTGTTGAATAATTGGGCAAACTATCTCCACCATTTGCCCAAAAACTAAGAGTAATTTCTGCCCCAACGGGAATCGCTTTATTGTGTAAGTCTATTCCATCTTCTTTTCCTTCAAGCTGTAAGCACTTTCCCATAAACTCGTCATCAACTACTTGTGGGTTGCCATGAACAGTGCTATTTCTCTCGTTACCAGAAGTATCTATTACTTTCCCATCTTTGATTTCATCAAGCTTGAGGTAAAGTTGTAAACTGCCATCATCATTACTCATACTTTTCTCCTGAAATTAAAAACCTAATAGAAACGATTCAGACAAAATTTTGTAGAGATAGACAATCTTTGTTTAACCTCCTTTACCCAAAAGCTTGTATTCCAATAATCGCAAGGCATCAATCAGGTTCAACTTGCCAAATCCTGCTTTCCGATGCTTAAATCGACTGTCAATCCGATCAGCTGTATGCTTAAGCAAATACTTAACCTGACTATCTGATAAATGCTTACCCCCCTTTTCTAAAGCATAAGATTTCAACATAGCCACAGCCCCTGCTACAAATGGTGAAGCGTGAGAAGTTCCTGTGGAAAAAGCATAATCATGATTCAAATAGGTACTGTAAATATTTGTCCCTGGTGCTACCAAGTCCACTTGTTTCCCATAGGTAGAAAAATTGGCCATGTTACCCAACTCGTCCACCGCTCCTACAGCAATTACATAGGGAAGCGCTCCTGGATAGTAGAGTTGTTCTTGTCCATCATTTCCCGACGCAGCAACAATAGTTACTCCTCGACGTTGGGCATAATCTACCACCTCTTGATGTGGTAATCCACCGCCAGTATGTTGAATTCCCAGACTCATATTAATTATATTAGCTCCCTGGTCTATCGCCCACTTGATTCCTGAATTAATATTGTCCACCAAACCAGCACCCACTCGCTTATTCCCCCGCTTCATCGCCCCCAAGACACGCACAGGCAAAATGCGACATTTAGGTACAACTCCCATAGGCATTCCCTCACCCTTGGCAGCAATAATACCAGCTACATGAGTTCCATGTCCCACCTCATCCTCTGGGTCATCATCATAGCCAAGGTAATCCCCCACAAACTTACTACCTCCGTCAATAATATTGACAAAATCGTATCCTGGCAGTAGAGTATGCTTAAATTCAGGGTGGTATAAGTCAACCCCCGTGTCCAGAATTGCCACAGTAATTTCAGGGTTGCCTTGGGTAAATAGTTCCTGTGCATCATCCAAGTGGATTGTATCGCGCGATCGCCTATCAGTAACCACACTCATTTGAGTAGGCAAGAATTCCGGTAAATCTGCTTGAGCAATAGTACCAACTTGTACTTCTTCTACAAGAGATTGACTAGATAGTTCTTGAATTAGCTCAGGAATTATCTCTTGGTTACGCTGCAAAATCAGGCGATAAATGCGATTAAGACCAGTAGCTAACTCAGCAGCATCCCAATTATCACCACTTGGAGAATATTCTTGTGTTACCCAAATAGGTATTTGGTACTTAGCAAAAATAAGATCAATTTCTGGATGCAGATTCGTTTTCGCCGTTGCCTTTTGATTTAGTATATTTGGCCAATGAGGAAATCTCACACCAGAAATTGCTTGTTTTAACTTTAGTTTAATATGTTGTTTCATCTAGAAAATGACCATTTTGACTACTTTATGGCTTTGGCAAAAATGGCATTTCACTTTTTGTTCTAGAATATCATTCTCCATTATGGAAAACCGGAAAAGTTGGCGAAATAAACCAGGGTTTGATAATTCTTGTTGTAAAGCCTGAAAAATACTAGAGATGAGGGGTTCAGAAGTTGAAATAACTGGCTATAGGGTCAAGCTAGAAGCCAGAAAAGTTAAGTTTAGCGATGTGGAGAAGATTTACACAAAATCCTGATTATTGGACATAATTTAATATCCTTAGTAGCCGTGTAAAAATAACTTGAACAATTTATAGCGGGTTTTCAAATAGATAGACTACAGTGGCCAAAGCATTCTCCTACTGTCTGCTCCCTACTCCCTACTCCCTACTCCCTACTCCCTACTCCCTACTCCCTACTCCCTACTCCCTACTCCCTACTCCCTACTCCCGCGCACCAACAGAATTTTGTAGTCTACTTAAATGAAAAGCGCTGTAATTTTGGGTCAGCAAAGTCGTGGATTCCTACTTCTACTGGTTGTCCATTCACACACCATTCACTACCAGAGTTCTGAAAATCTCCAATTCATTCTTTTTTCTTGGTATCAACGGAAATGACTGGTTGATTTTCAGATTGGAAATATTTAACTTGTTGAGCAATATCTAAAAACTGAGCATCCCGATCTGGGTGAGACTGGCGAGCGCCAGTCTTACGATTTGATTGTCGGCTCTAACCAAGAGACTCCAGTCAATTATAAACACTTTTAGGGCTGATTCTGTGTCCCTCTTGATTCAATCCTGCTGCTCATTTAGCTACACTTTTTGAGGTCCATTTCAGAGGAGATTCTGGGTCTCCTAAAGTTGCGGGTTCAATCAGTAATTCCAAATCTGTTCACAGAGTTGGGTCTTTTTCTTCTAGTAGTTTACGGCCACCACCAAATTCACGAATTCGATCACTGTAGTCCGATCTTGTTGTTCCATCTGATTTACAGAGATTATCCATACCCCCATGAATTGTTGTGCGGCATAGTCCAGTTGCTTTGGCCACCAAGGTGATACCTCCCCAACCCAGGCTTTGAGCTTCAATGGCTGCCCATATACGTCGTGTTTTTTCGTTTAAGTAAGGCCACAACAATTCATACTTGTCTTGAATAGTTTTGACTACAGAGTGATCAGACATATTACCCAACAATAAACGTGATACTTTGATTATTTAGCTTTGGGAGTAATTTGTTCAAGTTATTTTTACACGGCTCCTTAGTCTAAGAATGTTAATTTTTATTAAAGCTGAGGTTTATTGTTTCCATGTCAATTTGATAAACGTTTCATAACTTTCACTAATGCTTGTCACCAGTCTCAAAACAAAAGAAGTTTAGATAATCAAAGTCGCGCAACATACTCACATAAATCAATAGATGATTTTCAAGTGGGGCAAAAGGGGAGAGTTGATGGACTTCAAGTTACTATTATTCCAGAATTATAGATGTGAACAAAGGACTTCTAAGAGACGAAGAGGGAATTGCCTTTACAGCGCTTTTCATTTAAGTAGACTACAAAATTCTGTTGGTGCGCGGGAGTAGGGAGTAGGGAGTAGGGAGTAGGGAGTAGGGAGTAGGGAGTAGGGAGCAGACAGTAGGAGAATGCTTTGGCCACTGTAGTCTATCTATTTGAAAACCGCTATAAGTGGGAAAAGTATCAAATTGTAGACCAATATTAAAAATTATTGTCACAAAAACTGTCACAAATAGCCTTTTTTCCCTCTTGTAATAACAATTATCCCTTCAAAGCCAAGTCATGGGTAAAACTGTAAAAGCCAGACTAGGATAGGCTTTGAGTAGTGGGGGTGGTGGGACTTGAACCCACACGACTGTTAAGGTCAACGGATTTTAAGTCCGTAGCGTCTACCATTCCGCCACACCCCCGTTTTTATGTCGAGTGTTGAACTTACTGCATTTGCATAAAAAGTTCATTCCTTTATTTAATCACAATGTTCAAATTTTTGGCAAGTCTTTTGAAAAAAAATTTGAAATTTCTTGTAAACGTCACTAATATATTAAACAGAATACGATTAACTATTGCAACTTCTAAATAAATATTGTTTATGAACTTAGAACTAGACGGGAACCTGGTAATCCTAATTATTTATGCAGTCCTAGCAGGAACTTACCTTTTGGTAATGCCAGCTATAGTCTATGCTTACTTGAATATGCGTTGGTATGTTGTTAGTTCCTTTGAACGAGGCTTTATGTATTTCTTGATGTTCTTCTTCTTCCCTGGTATGTTAGTTTTGTCCCCATTTTTGAACTTTCGCCCCAGACGGCGACAAATTGAAGGTTAATGCGACGAATTGAGGCCATTGGAATAAGTGTCGGTATTTTTGCTGCTGGTGGTATCCTTTACTTGATATTTCAGGTAGTAGGAGTAAATGGTGTAGATGCTGGTATCTGGACACAAGCTGTATTGGTCGGTGGCTTGGTTGCCTGGCTACTAACTTATTTGTTTCGGGTTAGTAATAGTAATATGACCTATAACCAACAGTTAAAGGATTATGAGGAAGCAGTAATCCAAAAGCGTCTGGAAGAAATGACTCCAGAGGAGTTGGCTCAGTTGCAGGCAGAAGTGGAGCAAGAAAGAGCAGCCAAGAATAAGCAGGATTAAGGAAGTCAGAAGTCAGTAGGGGCGATTCGCGAATCGCCCCTACAGAAGTCAGAAGTTAACCCACCCCTAAACCCTCCCAGGAGGGGAAGTAGGGTACTTGAGCAAGCCTCCAAAAAAATTTGGCCTTAAAAGGGGGGTGGCGCGACCCAATTATTTTGATAAATTATTTATCCAATATTGAAAATTAAAAATGATTTCAGTTTCTCATCGCTTTGAATCTCTACGCAATTCGGAAAATGGTCGCCAGTGTGCTTTTATTCCTTTTATTACGGCAGGCGATCCAGATTTGGAAACTACGGCCAAAGCTTTGGAGGTATTGGATAATAATGGGGCCGATCTGATTGAGCTGGGTGTGCCTTATTCTGACCCTTTGGCTGACGGTCCAGTAATTCAGGCTGCTGCTACTCGCTCTTTGGGGCGGGGGACTACTTTGGAGTCGGTGTTGGAGGTGGTGCAGACGACGAGCAAGAAGTTGCGATCGCCGATTATTTTGTTTACTTACTATAATCCGATTTTGTCTCGAGGGGTGGAGAGCTTCCTGAAAAAAGTTTATGATGCTGGTGCTAGGGGTTTGGTTGTGCCGGATCTGCCGTTGGAAGAGGCGGATATTTTGTTAAAACCTGCTGGGGATATAGGGGTTGAGTTGACGTTGTTGGTGGCTCCTACTAGCCCAAAAGAGAGAATAGAGGCGATCGCTCGTCAGTCTCAAGGATTTATTTATCTGGTGAGTGTGACTGGGGTAACGGGAATGCGTAATCAGGTACAGACGGGGGTGGAAGATTTGTTGGTAGAAATGCGAGGGGTGACAGATAAACCTATTGGTGTTGGTTTTGGTATTTCTCAACCGGAACACGCTGTGCAAGTAAAAAAGTGGGGGAGTGATGCGGTTATTGTTGGTAGTGCGGTGGTGAAGCGTTTGGCAGAGGGGACGCCGGATGAGGGTTTGGAGGCGATCGGGCAGTTTTGTCGAAGTTTGAAGGGTGCTATTAGTTGAGTGGGCGATCGCTGAAGTTAGCTCTAAGGCGTGAAACCTCACGCTGTATACAATAGCATCAGCAATGGTATAGCAGTCAAATGAGAGGGCGTGGACATATCGAGAGCTGAAAACTCAGACAGCACAAGATTTTTCCTTCTTCCTTCTCTCAAAAATCTTGCTCCAGTTTCAAATAAATCGTAAAATTAAGAAATAATTATAAATTTCCGGTTGTGTTATTTGACATCCTCCCTGGCCTAAAGGCGCGGGGATTCCTACCGAGCCGTAGCTCTTCAGCGAGTTGATGTCTCACAGGCTGCTGCTGCCTTGGCGCTAGTCTTACGCTTGCCTTCACGTCCATTTATAGTCTCGGAATGCCCTCCCGCGACTTATCAAAAATTCTTATGGGTGTTTATTTGTGCTTTCAAGTTTGAACTGCTCATTGACCTGAAAGCTTCCCTTGTTCTGCTCTCAACTGAAGGAGTTTCGACCTAATCTTCTTTTCTACAGTATTTATGAGACAAGGCGGGTTTTTCAACCAATTTTACTATAACATAAAAAGTCATAATATGAAAAGTCGCCCGCTTATGGGCGAGGCTTTAAACCCAATTTTATGGTAAGCCGTTGTCCGGTAGTAGAGAAAAATAAAATTATGAATTATCGTCCAATCATTCTAGGAATTGTCGGTGATAGCGCTGCGGGTAAAACTACTTTGACTAGAGGAATTGCTCAAGTCTTAGGGCCAGAAAATGTGACTGTGATTTGTACAGATGACTACCATCGCTATGATCGAAAACAAAGGGCGGAAGTAGGTATTACAGCCCTACACCCAGATTGTAACCATCTTGATATAATGCAGCAACATTTGACTCTGCTGCGTACTGGACAAGCAATTCTTAAGCCCATTTATAATCACTCCACGGGGAATTTTGACCCGCCAGAGTATATTAAGCCTAACAAGTTTGTGATTGTTGAGGGACTATTGGGTTATTCGACTAGGGGGGCGAGAGATTGTTACGATGTGAAGGTGTACCTTGCACCACCAGAGGATTTAAGGGCGAAGTGGAAAGTAAAACGGGATACTATGAAGAGGGGATATAGTGAAGAACAGGTTCTCAAAGAGATGGAAAAACGGGAACCAGATTCGGAGGCTTTTATTCGCCCCCAGAGAAAATGGGCAGATGTGGTAGTTACTTTCTATCCTCCTTCAAATGATGAAAATAGCTCTCAACTTCATGTACGCTTGGTGCTTAGGCCAACTATTCCTCACCCAGATTTTCTAGAGATTATTGGCCAAGGTAGCCCTAGTTTTCAGCCAGCAGTGCGCTTGGGGTTAGACCGGGATATGGGTAAACCAGTGGATGTTTTGGAAATTGATAGTCATGCGACTAAGGAACAGGTAAATGAGTTAGAGATGATTTTATGTCAGGATACCCCTTACTTAAGGGATTTTTGTTCGCCGAAAGGAGATCCAGATCTTGGTAAGTTAGTTGGTACCACTGGGGAACTGCTTCAGAGTTATCCTTTGGCTTTGACTCAGTTACTTGTTGCTTATCATATGATTAAGGCTACTAATATTTATCAGTAATATTTAGTTTTTAACTGTCGTATTCTTGTCATATTTTTTATCACTAAAGTTGGGCTGGATCGGTAGATTAAGTATCAGTAAATATCGAAATAGAAACTATGCTGAACAAAATTTCCGCCGAAGATTTTTATGACAATTATGCTATCAAATATTATGATGATTTTGTGTTTAAGGGTAAGTGTAATGCACAGCATTTGAATGAAGCTTTCAAAATATTCGATTGACACAATTATCATCAAGACAGGATTTTAGATATAGGTTGTGGAACAGGGTTTCTAAGTGGATGATTGCAGGGAAATTTTGAATATATAGGGATTGATATTTCAGCTAATATGCTAGATTATGCAGCCCAAAAAGGAGGCTACAAAAATACGGAATTCTCTTTTCTCTTGCTCCATTGGATATGACTCTGAGACCTTCCCATTGCACCTTACAGGAAGCTCCGAAGAGAGAACTCCGTTCCGCTGTCGCGAACGACCGCTTTTTATCCCCTTAAAAGAGGAGGGTTTAGACCAAAATTTTTCGGTAAAAAATACAAGTCTTGTGGAGAAGTTCTATGGAAGGTTTATATTGTGGTCTAAGAATTAAAACTTTTGTCAGTCTAGTTATATTTTGAAATAGAAATTATGCTGAACAAAATTTCCGCCGAAGAATTTTATGATAAATTTGCTGATAACTATGATGATGCGATCGAAGACTCTAAGTCTAAAGTACAGTATGTAAATGAAGCGCTTAAAATGTTCCAACAACGCAATTACCATCAAGGCAGTGTTTTAGATATAGGTTGTGGCACAGGTTTTCTAAGTGAATTATTGCAGGGAGATTTTGAATATACAAGGATTGATATTTCAGCTAAGATGCTAGAATATGCAGCTAAAAGAGGTTATAAAACTATTCATAAACCGATAGAAACTGCTTTAGCTGAAATTGATTCTCAGTCGTATGATTTTGTTTTTTGTTTGGGTTCATTGTATTTTGTTGAAGATGCTGCAACAGCAATTAAGCATATTTATCGCATTGCTCGTAAAAATATTATAATCAGCTTAGATGAGGCAACTGAGGAATTTATTAAAAACGTTGTTGTGCCAGTTTACGACCATTCAAAAATAGTAATTGAAAATGCTATTGAAGATTATTTTATATTAGGTTGGACTTCTCCAACTACAGGTATTCCTATCCGAACTCGGATGATTTATATTGAGCAAAAAAACTAAGGTAATGGTTTAATTAAGGTTTGACATTTAATATAGCCTATTTATCATACTATATAGGATGGTAAATATAAATAAATTTTGAACTATAAATTATGGTAAATAAAATTTCTGCTGAAGAATTTTACGATGAACTTGCTGCTAACTATGACGATGTGTTAAAAGACCCTAAGTGTAATGTACAACACATCCATGAGGCAGCTAAAATATTCCATAAATATAATTACCATCAAGGTAGTATTTTAGATATTGGTTGTGGCACAGGTTTTCTAAGTGAGTTATTACAGGGAAATTTTGAATATACAGGTATTGATATTTCTAGTAAAATTCTAGATTATGCAGCTAAAAGAGTTTATAAAACTATCCACAAATCAATTGAAAAAGCTTTACCTGAAATTGAGACAAATTCCTACGATTTTATTTTTTGTCTGGGTTCATTATTATTTGTTGAAGATTCTCAAACAGCAATCGAGCATATTACTCGAATAGCTCGTCAAGCTATTTTGATTAGTATTGATGAGACAACGGAGGAATTTATTAAAAACGTTGTTGTGCCAGTTTACGACCATTCAAAAATTACAATTGAAAATGCTATTGAAGATTATTTTATATTAGGTTGGACTTCTCCAACTACAGGTATTCCTATCAGAACTCGGATGATTTATATTGAACAAAAAAACTAAAGTAATTTCAGTTATCAGTTAGCCTCCTAACGGAGTGCGGGATAGTAAAAATAAATCAATTTTGAACTATAAATTATGGTAAATAAAATTTCTGCTGAAGAATTTTATGATGATTTTGCTGCCAACTATGATGATGTAGTCAAAGACCCCAAATGTAATGCACAACACATGAGGCAGCTAAAATATTCCATCAATATAATTACCATCAAGGTAGTATTTTAGATATTGGTTGTGGTACAGGTTTTTTGAGTCAATTATTGCAGGGAAATTTTGAATATACAGGTATTGATATTTCGGCTAAGATGCTGGAATATGCAACTAAAAGAGGTTATCAAACTATTCATAAACCAATAGAAACGGCTTTACCTGAAATTGATACTCAATCCTATGATTTTGTTTTTTGTTGAAGTTCATTGCATTGTGTCGAAGATGCTCAAACAACAATTGAACATCTTTATCGAATTGCTCGTCAAGCTATTTTAATTAGTATTGATGAAGCGACAGAGCAATATATTAAAAATTTTGTTGTGCCAGTTTACGAGCATTCAAAAATGGTAATTGACAATGCTATGGAAGATTATTTTATATTAGGTTGGACTTCTCCAACTACAGGTATTCCTATCAGAACTCGGATGATTTTTATTGAACAAAAAAGCTAAAGTAATAGTTGAATATTTAATAATATTTAAGGTTCAACGCTCGCCTATTTATTATACTATTACTATGCTGGATGATAGAGCTAAGTCAATTTTGGATTGTAAGTTATGGTAAACAAAATTTCTGCTACAGAATTTTATGACGATTTGGCGGCAAAGTATGATGATGATTGGCTCAATAATAGTCAGTATAATGTACAACATGTAAATGAAGCAGTTAAAATATTCCAACGACACGATTATCGTCAAGGGAGTATTTTAGATATTGCTTGTGGAACAGGAGCTATTAGTGAATTATTACAGGGAAATTTTGAATATACAGGTATCGATCTTTCTACTCAGATGCTGGAATATGCAGCTAAAAGGGGCTTTGAAGAAGGAGACAGGAGACAGGAGACAGGAGACAGGAGACAGGAGGAAAATTACATGGGGATAGTCAACGAAGGGCCGCTCCGCGTCTACGCTCCCCCAAGTAATTTTGAACACCCCCGTTGACGGTGGGGTATTAAACCCACAAAGAAAATGATAAAACTATCAACAAGTGAATTGAAACAGCTTTACCGGAAATTGAGACAAATTCCTACGATTTTGTTTTTTGCCTCAGTGCATTACTGCTAATTGAAGATGCTAAAACGGCGATCAAGCAGATGGAGCGCATTGCTCGTCAAGCTATTTTAGTTAGTATTGATGAGACAACAGAGGAATTTATTAAAAATTTTGCTGTGCCAGTTTATGACCATTCAAAAATTACAATTGAAAATGCAACTGAAGATTATTTTATAGCAGGTTGGATTTCTAAAACTACAGGAATTCCTATCCGTACTCGCATGATTTATATTGAAAAAAACAATTAAATTTAATTATAGATTAAGTAGTGATTTTTTAGTTTACCTCCTGACAATTAAAAGGATGTACTGAACTAATATCACTACTTCTAAAAGACTATATTTTTTTTAAAATACAAAAGGTATGATTGAAGTGGGAGCAGGTATCATTTCACTACCTCTAAAATCTAGTAGTTGTACAATAATTAAATAGGCGATCGCCAAAGCGATAGAAATAGCTCCAGTAATAATAGCCACAATTTTTCCACGATCCATAATTTTCTACTCCTGAACTTATTTCATAATTAAAAAAATTAGCTTTTTGTTGGTTGGGTGGAGGAACGTTCTTCGTAGCTTATCTGCAGGATAAACTTAACAAACTCGTTTTGTCTGTTGGGTTGCGCTACCGCTTAACCCAACCTACAGTATTATAACTGACTCCTGAGTTCTAACTTCTAACTTCTAACTTTTGACTTTTGACTTTTGATTTCTAATCCAGAACGTCTACGCAAAACCTCAACCAAAGTGAGAAAATCTTCTGGCAAAGGAGCGATCGCCTCCACTAACTCTTCAGAAACAGGATGTTGTAACTCTAGTCGCCAAGCATGAAGCGCTTGACCAGTTAAATTCACTCCTACCGAACGACCTTTTCCATAAATAGTATCCCCCACAATAGGATACCCTATTTTAGCACTATGAACCCGAATTTGATGAGTCCTGCCAGTCTCTAACCGAAACAACATCATAGAAAAATTTCCCAAACGTTCCTTAACTTCCCAATGAGTAACGGCGACTTTTCCGCCTCTTTCCACTGGTGTCACTGCCATCTTTTTGCGGTCTACCCGATGACGACCAATAGGTAAATCTATTTTACCACTATCTGTTTTCGGACTACCATAAACTACTCCTAAATATTCCCTTCTAGCAGTTTTCGCCTGTAATTGTGCCTGCAAATGTTGATACGCTTGGTCTGTTTTTGCGACCATTATTGCTCCAGTCGTATCCTTATCTAAGCGATGCACAATACCCGGTCGTTGCACTCCACCAATACCCGCCAAAGAATCACAATGAGCTAAAAGTGCATTCACCAAAGTACCATCAGAATGTCCGGGAGCTGGATGTACGACTAAACCTGCTGGTTTGTTGATAATTAATAAAGCATCATCTTCGTAGAGAATATCCAGAGGAATATCATTAGCTTCTATTTCTAAAGGTACTGGTGGGGGAATAGTTAAAATAATCCGATCGTCATGCTGTACTATTACTTTTTTAGAGGTGCAGAGTTGGTCATTTATTTTCACATTACCTTGGGATATTAACTTTTGAATATGCGATCGCGATAGGTCAGGTATTTGCTCAGATATCCAGATATCCAAACGCTGATTTATTTGCTTGACAAATTCACCCTTACTCTTTACCTCTAAAATTATTGAACTTTCATCAGCCATAAGTTGTACAAATTGTTAGTGGGATAAAAACCCGATTAAACCTAAACTTAAGTATAAAATAACAAAATATCAAATATAGCACTACGCAAATAGGGAGCGGACATTTTTAACGAAGTCAGAAGTCAGAAGTCAGAAGTCAGAAGTTATTTTTGGAGCGGGACTTAAATTCCCGTTACAAAAATATTTCGCCTTAAAAGGCGGGGTTGAGCGACCCATATTATTTTGATAAATGATCAAAGTTAGTCAGGGATTACTTCTGACTTCTGTACGTCGCCAATCCGACGGCTCCCCTATCTGACTTACGCGTAGCGCTATAGGTTGGCCAAGATAGCTACTGAATTAGAGAATGAAACATACTCTTTCTGTTTTAGTTGAAGACGAAGCGGGAGTTTTGACCCGCATTGCTGGTTTATTTGCCCGTCGTGGTTTTAATATTGAAAGTCTGGCAGTTGGCCCAGCAGAACAATCTGGTGTTTCTCGAATTACAATGGTGGTGCCTGGGGACGACCATGTGATCGAACAGTTGACCAAACAACTATATAAGTTGATTAATGTTTTGAAAGTACAAGATATTACAGCTATTCCCTGTGTGGAACGAGAGTTAATGTTACTCAAGATTAATGCTACTACAAATATGCGATCGGAAGTGGTTGAAATTGCAAATATTTTTCGGGCGCGGGTAGTAGACTTAGGTGACGACTCATTAACTATTGAAGTAGTAGGAGACCCAGGAAAAATGGTTGCCATTGTCCAAATGCTTGCTAAATATGGTATCCGTGAAATTGCTAGGACAGGCAAAATCGCTTTAACTCGTGAGTCTGGAGTTAATACTGAGTTCCTAAAATTGAGAGCTTTGGAAGTAAAAATGTAAGTATTTTCTAGGATGTTAATAAGGAAAGGGTTAATCCTATAGGAGAGGGAATGGTAATTTAAGCTTTTCTCTCAGTTTCAAGACTATGACTTGTTTTTTAAAAACCTAATTTTTCTTGATCTTTTACTGATTTAAATTTTATCCTAATCCTAGTTGTTTTCAATTAAATATCCTACCTTAAGTAATTACTCCTTTTTTGAGTGCAACCTCATTAGAAGTAATTACTTTTTTTTATTAATATTTTTTTGTGTTAATTAAATAGAACGACTAACAATATCCTTAAGGATATCCGACGGTAATATCGCTAAAAATACGATTTTTAGCTTAAAAAAAATTAAGGAAAGTGTTTTTACTTAAGACAAAAATACTAACTTTTTGATATTGCAAAATTGCTCCCGGAACTCTACAAATTTCCATGTAGCTCTAGATAGAAAATTAAATAATTTATTGTTCTTAAGACACAAAACAAGTAGTTAAATTATTTCAATTAATGATGAATTTAAACTACATAATTTTGCTGATTTTTCGAGCAATATTTAATTACTAAAAACTTGAGTTGACAAGGGAAATAATCCCTATTTTTCAATTACTGTCCTTTAAATTTACAACAAAACAAACTATGGCTACTACACTTCCTTCCGCCCAAGACCAATATATGCTCGAATTGATCAACAGAGGTCGCCAAGACCCTGCTGCAGAAGCAGATCACTATAATATTGATCTAAATGAAGGACTCGCACAAGATACAATCTCCACTGATGCCAAACAACCTCTAGCATTTAGTCTCAACCTCAATACTGCTGCTAACGAACACAGTCAATGGATGCTAGATAACAACGAATTTAGCCACACAGGAGAAAATGGTACACAATTCTGGGAACGTATGACGAATGCGGGGTACCAATGGTTTGGTGCTGGGGAAAATATCAGTTTTGATTCACCACTAGCTTCCGGTATTTCCGACTTCACCGGTCTTGTGGAGGAAAACCACAAAGATCTATTCATAAGTCCAGGTCATCGTGAAAATCTTATGAATGCTAGCTTTGAGGCAATCGGAATTTCTTCATTACAAGCAACGACGTATACTTGGAACGGGACAACTTACACTGATGTAGTGATGACTACCCAAAAGTTTGGCCGTAATAACGATGGTCCATTGATCACAGGTGTTGCCTACACTGATGCAGTTACTGACGACGACTTCTATACAGTCGGTGAAGGAATAGGCGGCATAACAGTTACAGCAGTTGATACTGCCAATAGTGCTAATACTTTCACAACTACTACTTGGGATGCAGGTGGTTATAGTTTAGATGTAAGTCCAAATGCGACTTACGATGTTACCTTCTCTGGGGATCTCGATGGGGATGGTCAGGCAGATGATACAGCTACTTATCAAGTTACTGTTGGTTCCGAAAACGTCAAACAAGATGTGGTTAGCGACAATTTACCTCCATCTACTCCCACCAATAATCCTCCCACAGCAGTACAAATAGATAACGATACTATTGAGGAAAATAGTGGCAATAATACAGTGGTGGGTAATTTAACTACTTCTGACCCTGATGCTGGGGATACTCATACTTATCAATTGTTAGATAATGCTAATGGTCGTTTTGCTCTGGATGGAGACCAAATAGTAGTTGCTGATGGTTCAGGGTTGGACTTTGAAAGTAATCAGACTCATAATATTACTGTGCAAACTACTGATGAGGCAGGTGAAAGTTTCAACCAACAGTTAACTATTAATGTAAGTAATGTGGATGAGACTCCCACCAACAGTGCTCCCACAGCAATACAAATAGATAACAATACCATTGCTGAAAATAGTAACAATAATATAGTGGTGGGTAATTTAACTACTTCTGACCCTGATGCTGGGGATACTCACACCTATGAATTGTTAGATGATGCTAATGGTCGTTTTGGTTTAGATGGAGACCAAATAGTCGTTGCTGATGGTTCTGGGTTGGATTTTGAAAGTGATGCGAATCATAATATTACTGTGCGAACTACTGATGCTGGGGGTGAAAGTTTCGAGCAACAGTTAACTATTAATGTAAGTAATGTGGATGAGACTCCCACTGAACCAGATAACTTCAATACTATCTATGGAAGTGACAACAACGATAATCTACGTGGCACAGTAGATAATGATGCGATCTACGGTGAAGGTGGCAATGATTTAATTATTGGACGGAAAGGTGACGATCTGCTCAATGGCGACAGTGGAAATGACGAAATTAATGGTGGTTCTGGTAACGATATCCTCAATGGTGGTTCTGGTAACGATATCCTCAATGGTGGTTCTGGTATGGATACTCTTACAGGAGTAGACATAACTTCTGCTCAACCTGGTTATAATGAGATAGATATTTTGCGGGGCAATGCTGATGCCGATCTATTTATCTTAGGCGATAGTAGTCAAGTTTACTACACTGGAAATGGTATAAACGATTATGCTAGGATTGATACTTTCAATAGTGGTCAAGGCGATCGAATTCAACTATCTGGAAGTAGTGGTGACTATACATTAGAAGAAAATGTTCCTGGATTGCCAAAAGGAACTGCTATTTACAATAATGATGATTTGATTGGTATTGTCAATAATGTTGTAGATATGGATTTGAATAGCAGTGATTTTTCTTTTGTATAAATCTCTAGTTTGGTCTAAATTGATTTGGTTGGTAGTGGTGCATTTCATGATTTTGGTAAAGGTATGGTGAGCATTTTAGCCACCATCCACCACTACTATAGCAAGGAATACCAAAACGTTCTTTGCTCTAAATACCAGGTAAGTCTACCAGTTCTTCCAATTTGCCACTTCATTTGTCAGTATTCAACTGGACATGATATTAGTCTACTCGACCCTCAAGCAAATGATTTTTGTGCGAAAAGATAAAATTTTTTTCACTATTTTCCCTTCTACCTTGAAGCCAATAAGTAATCATTTCTCCTCTACCTCTAACCGCAATATTTCCCCGTGGTTCTAATAAATATTTATCTTTTAAAAGTTGATAAGTAGCTTCAGTAACTTGAATTTTTCCAGGTATTCCACTTGCTTCCATTCGAGATGCCACATTAACTGTATCACCCCACAAATCATAAATAAACTTTTTAGTACCAATTACTCCTGCTACAACAGTTCCAGTATTAACACCAATCCGAATTTGGAAAGGTTTTCCCAAGTCATTTAAAAATTTAGTAATGGCCTGCTGCATATCTATTGCCATTTCAGCGATCGCTTCTGCATGATCGTCTCTAGCTGCGGGTAGACCACCAACGACCATATAAGAATCCCCAATAGTTTTAATTTTTTCTAAATCATGTTGTTCAGTCAATTGATCGAAAGCTGAGAAAATTCGATTGAGCAGATCAACTAATTGATTAGGAGATATCCGAGCTGAAAAACCAGTAAAATCGACAATATCAGCAAACAAAATAGTTACATTTTCAAACCGTTTAGCAATTGGATGTTGATTTTGTTTTAATTTTTCAGCAATCTTCGCAGGCAAAATATTCAACAATAAACGGTCAGATTTTTCTTGTTCTAATCGTAGTGCACCCTCTACATACTTACGTTTTGTAATATCTTGAATTGTACCTTCATAATAAAGTATTTCTCCCTCAAAATTACGAACTACACGAGCATTTTCAGAAATCCAGATTATAGTACCATCAACACGATAAGCTTCTGATTCAAAGGATGATATAGAACCATCTTTGTCAAGGGCAGCAATAAACTCAGAGCGACGATTTGGATTAACATAAAGTTGTTGGGCAATGTCAGTCATTTGATTTTTCAACTCTGCTTCCGAGGAACAACCATACATCTTCGCTAAAGCTGGATTTGCACTAATGAAATATCCTTCTGGGGAAGTTTGAAATATACCTTCTGCAGTATTTTCAAAAATGCTACGATATTTTTCTTCAGCTCGCTGTAGTGCATCTAGCACCCGTTTGCGTTCTGTAATATTACGCGCTACCCAAATCACAGAGTTATCTGGTAATGGTGAAATGTTAGCAGTAAACCAAATTTCATTAGGATTAGGAAGAGGAGAATAGGGATAGGGAGGCAAATCAGAAGATTTGTAATTAGGAACTTTGCATGAAATTCCCCATAGAGAGTTAGGCTTTTGAATATTGCCGTTCTGTGGATTTACAAGCAGACTATATTCTAAATTAACAGTTTCATGTGTATTCAGCACCCGCTGAATATTAATCATAAATAGGTTTGCTTGTTGAGGAGGCAAAACTTCATAAACACTTTTACCAATCAATTCATTGATGGGACTATATAACACTTCTGAATTAGTAGATAAGATTTTGACATATCTACCTTTAGCATCGAAGACAGTAATTACATCAGTCATTGCCTCAAACAAAACCCGCAGTTCCGCTTCTGATTTTCGTAAGGCGGTTTCTACTCGTTGACGCTCTGTAACTTCCATCATTAACAAACGATTTGATTCTTTGAGAGCAGCAGTACGTTCCTCCACTTTTGTTTCTAACTCCTGATTAGCTCTTTGCAATGCTTCTTGTGCTTGTTTACGTTCTGTAATATCTTCAACAGTTCCTTCGTAACGAATTAAATTACCATCTCGGTCTCGTACAGCTCTGGCATTTTCAGAAGTCCAGATCAGACTACTATCTCGGCGATAAACTTGTGACTGAAAGTTAACTACAACATCATGCTCCCGTAGTATTTGCATAAGTTGATAGCGGCTTTCTTGATTACCGTAAAGTCGATGTTGTAAGGAAGTAAGGTTAGTCATCATCTCTTCAGGAGATTCATAGCCATAAATTCTAGCTAATGCGGGGTTAACACTTATGAAGTAGCCATCGGGAGTTGCTTGGAAAATTCCCTCGACGGCATTTTCAAAGATGGTACGATATTTCTCTTCTGCTTGTTTGAGTGCTGCTTCTGCATCTTTGCGTTCGGTAATATCAATACCTACAGCAAAAGCAGCTTTACCTTCAGCATATTTTTGGGAAACAATTAAATAATTCCGAGCAACACCATTAGCATAAGCAGATACTTCTCGACAGTCATCCCGAGCGTGACTGGCAAAAAATTGGCGCATAAATTCACTAAATTCTTCGCTGGCCTTCAGAAAGCCAATATTTTGGCCAATAAAAGCTTCTTTTGGTAAATTGTAAGTTTGTGCTAAGTGTTTATTAACTCCCAAGTAATGTAAATCTGAGCTGATCCAAGAGACAATTCCTGGAACTGCTTCTAAAATAGCTCCTAACTGTTCTTTAGTTGCTCCAAGGTCATTTTCTGCTTGTCTGCGTTCGGTAATATCAATACCTACCACAAAAGCAGCTTGATTTCGATCATATTTGCGAGCAACAATTAAGTGATTTTTGGTTTGATTTTGGTAATTTGAAATAATCTCAGAAGTTATTTCTTGCTGAGAACTTGCAAAAAATTCTTTAATTAAGGTATTAAATTCAGAGCTTTGATCTATAAAACCAATATCTTTACCGACAAAATCTGTTCTCGAACGTTTAAAGATATCAGCTAATTGTTGATTTACTTCAATATAGGTTAAGTCTGAATTAATCCATGAAACCATTCCTGGAACTGCTTCTAATACTGTTTCTAGTTTTTCTTTAGCTGCTAAAAGATTTTGTTCTGCTTGTTTGCGTTCGGTAATATCAATACCTACCACAAATGCAGCTTGATTTTGATTGTATTTTTCTGCTACAATCAAATAATTTCGAGGTTCTCCATGAATTTGTGATACTATTTCACCTGTGATTTCAGACTCAGAACTAGCAAAAAATTTATCAACAAATTTATTGAATTCAGAACTTATGCCTAAAAAACCAATGTTTTTACCCATAAATTCTTTTCTGGGCATACTAAAAATATCAGCTAACTTTTGATTAACTTCTATATAACATAAATCCGAACTAATCCAAGATACTGTACCTGGTACTGCTGCTAATACTGTTTGTAACTGTTCTTTAGCATTTATTAGGTCATTTTCTGCTTGTTTGCGTTCTGTAATATCAATACCTACCACAAAAGCAGCTTGGTTTTTGTTGTACTTTTCTGCGACAACCAAATAGTTGCGAGGTTGTCCATGAACTATTGATGTAATTTCACGACTTGTTTCTAAATTTGAACTTTCAAAAAATTCTTGTAGAAAGTCATTAAACTCAGAACTTGCGCCTAAAAAACCAATATTTTTACCCGCAAATTCTTCTCTGGGCATACCAAACATCTCAGCTAACTGCTGATTGACTTCTATGTAGTGTAAATCCGAACTCACCCAAGATACTGTACCAGGTACTGCTGCCAAAACTGTTTGTAATTGCTCTTGAGCTGCTTTCAGAGCTGTTTCTGCTTGCTGGTGTTTAACAATTTCTTGCACTAACCGATCGTTTGATTCTTTGAGTGCTGCAGTGCGGTCTTCAATGATCATATTTAACTCTTGCTCATTTAAAATGCAACTTGAATTTGCTGTTTTTAGTTCACTAACACTTTGGCGCAGAGCAATCAATTCCTGAATCAATTCCTTTTTAGTTTTATCTTGGTCATTCATAATTTTCAAAGTTTATGATGATCTGGGAGTATATTAATTTGTATTTAATCGTGCACTTATTTATACAAAGTTATCTTGATTCCTATTTAATTTGTGCGCAATAAATATAATCATTTTGCTATTCAAAATGTTATACATTATTATCAATTAATACTAACTGTTGATAACAAATATTAATTATTCTCTCTCTCCTACCATAATAGTAGTTTTAATTTTGGTCGGGTGGACTTGAAGAATTTGAGAATATTAAAAATTTTTTCCTTTAAATCCTCCTATTTTCTGCTTTCAAAGCATCTATTCTAAAAATTAATTAAATTGAGAAAGGCGACAATTTAACAATTGTTTATATTTAGATGAATCATTTTTAGATGCCAGGGGGCTATCTACCAATCTATTCATCGATCTAGTAGACATTTCCTGATATAATTTGTATCAATTATGATGTTTTTTTCCTGGTTTGATATCTCTGTATTCCTTATTTTGAGAAGGTTACAGATGGAGATGCCCTATGATAGCCAAAAAACTGATGATATTGTAACACTCTCATATCTTAATGTCAAAATTTGGCCATGGATCTGAAATAAATTGTTACTTTATCAAATAACCAATTAATTAAATTTGATATATAGTAATCTTAGATGTAGTTATATAGACAATATTCTGGCAATAAGCAAAAACTCTATAATAGATAAAAATATCAGAATTATTTTGAGGTATCTACTACTACTTAGATTAGTAGAAATCTACTTCATATTGGGATGATCGGCGAGTTAAAACCTTGTAGTCAACAACACCAATTATTGTAAAATTTTTCATAGTAGTGAGATGTAATTTTATTCAATTTCCTACTTTTTCAGCAATTTCACTTTCAAAAATATTTAACACAACCACCTTGAGGAAATATTAGGGGAGATGGGGAGTGTGGAGAGTGTGGGAACCCACCCCTAATATCAAGTCTCGTTAATTAGAGATAATAAAAATGTGTTCTCTGATAAATTTCTTCCTATTCCCTATTCCCTGTTCCCTGTTCCCTGTTCCCTATTTCCTATTCCCTATTCCCTGTTCCCTGTTCCCTGTTCCCTATTCCCTAAAATTTTTTTTTATTGTGGGTGTTTAAAGAGACATGATATAACCCCTCCCAGGAGGGGAATGTGGGAATATCAAGAAAGATTTGGCAATGGCGCTCAGATAAAACATTTTTTTATACCGAACCCGAGCGGATTTGATCTTAGCGGAGAAGTTTTGGATATATGCACTCTAGAGAAAATCTTCTTTTGATATCAAGTCTGCCTCAGTATTTAATTAGGACTTATACCATGTCCGGTTGATTACTTATAAATAAACTACGGAGGAGTCAGGAGGGAACAAAGAAGAATAAAGAGGAGTAGAAGCAGAAAGTTTTTTGTTTGCTGGCGCACAACGCACGTTAACGCGGAGCGCGGAACAGAGTTCTATCGCGCTCTTCTCCGGACATGATATCATATCTCTTTTCACCAACGCCGAACTTTTTATAGTACTGCAATACAGTCAATTTCTACAAGTACATCTTTGGGTAAGCGAGCAACTTCAACACAGGCGCGGGCAGGGGCATTTTCGGGGTTGAAGTATTTAGCGTAGATGGTGTTTACGGTGGCAAAGTCGTTCATGTCTTTGAGGAACACGGTTGTTTTGACAACATTTGACCAAGATGCACCTGATGTGGTAAGTATAGCTTCTAGGTTTGCCATAACTTGTTCTGTTTGTTTGCTTACATCGTCGGTGTAGACTATTTGGTTGGTTTTAGTGTCGATCGCTATTTGACCTGAGACGAAAATCATTTGACCTGTGGCAGCGATCGCTTGATTATATGGGCCAACTGGTTCGGGAGCTTTATCAGTTTTGATTATTTTACGGGTTGTCATATTTTGTTTTTTTGTTGGTTGATTATGGCTTGGTGTTGATGGCTAATAATTTTCAGCTTGATACATTTCACCATTTAGCATTATTGCATAAGTAAAGTCTATTTTTTCAACTTTAATGTAGTTATATCATGTCTGCTTAATTAGTGATAGAAAACTTTCTTCTTCTGTTCCTTCTTTTTTCCTCCTGACTTTTGACTCCTGAGGAGGTCATCCTCCGTCATTATTTATAAGTATTCAACCGGACATGATATTACTGCCATAATCTTGTTATTTTTCATCTATTTTTTGACCACAATGGGGACAAATTATAGATTTTTTATTTTGATTTGAAGCCCGTTTTTTTTCTATTTCTTCAGTAAAACCAGAAGCAACTATACCTGCTGGTAAAGCAAATATACCAACTCCTATTAATGCAACGATCGCCCCTAAAAATCTACCTAAAGGAGTAATAGGATAAACATCTCCATAACCTACAGTAGTTAAAGTGATAATTCCCCACCACATAGCAGCAGGAATATGAGGAAAATTATCTGGTTGAGCTTCATGTTCAGCGAAGTAAATTAAACTGGCAGAAGTTACTAATAAAACTAAAGCAATAAATAAAGTAATAACTATCTCTTCTTGTTTTGACTTGATAACTTTACCAAATAATTTTACTGTGCTTGAATATCTACTAATTTTGAATAACCTAAATATTCTAAACAAGCGAAACGAGCGAGTAAATATTAGATTTGGCCAAAATAAAGGTAAGTAAAATGGAAGAATTGCGATTAAATCAATAATTGCTAAAGGTTTAACCATAAATCGTATTCTTCCCCATACTGGATGTTTATATCTAGGAGCAACATTGGATGACCAAACCCGTAAAATATATTCTATGGTAAATATAATTACTGATATTAGTTCAAAGTTATCTAACCAGATTTGGTATGGTTGATAAATCTCTTCTACTGTGGAGATAATTACAACTAGAATACTCAGAAAAATCAATGTGATGATGCAGATTTTGAAGGTTTTGCTGTAAATATCTCCGGGATTATCTAGCTCAATAATTTGAAATATTCGACGTTTGATTTTGTCAAGCATTTTTCTAGATAAGTTTTGGAGTTATAGCAATTCCCAAAAAGCGTGAGGTACAAAATTTTAGGCTTGAGGGAACAGGGAACAGGGAACAGGGAACAGGGAATAAAAAGACAAAAAGATAACTGTACCTCATGACTTTGGGAAACGTTATCTTTTCATTTTTTGCAGAGAATTATATAGTCATCTAATCCATAGTTTGAGTTATGATTTAATCCAAGATATTGACGTTTAAGTGGGCTTATATATTTTTGAGGAGGTAATTTTTCATTAGCATACTTCAAAAAGTCTTTATGATATTCTCTGATTCCTGTTGAAGTAACATATTTATACCACTCCAGTTTTAACCCTAATTCCTCAACAAACTTTTCAACTAATTTCTTTTCTTGGACTGCATCTTCTTTGCGCTGCATATTATAAATGTTAAATATTTTATTTATTTGAACAATTAACATTACATAACCATCACTACTCAAACTTTCCTGAAAGATTTTTCGATAAACCTCGAAAGACTTCTTCTTTTCTGCTTGCTCGGCAAATAAACAATGAGAAATAACTATAAAATCAAAGAAACCTCGTGGCAAAATTTTCGATTGTTCGTTGTATGTAAAAATATCAGTTGTATCAAATCGAAAATAAAGATTAGTTGGCATTCTTTGTTGTTCTATATATTGTCGCCAAAATTGAAGACTTCGATATTGAAATTGAGCTTGTTTTTCTAGGGAATAATAAGATATGTGCATCGGAGGGTTGAGTAAAAAGCCACTACTACTTTGCAGGAATAAAGCTAACCCATAGGCTACTGTTCCCGGACCAGCAGCAATATCTAATATATTCATTTTTGTTGGTAATAATCCACTTTTGTAGACAAAATACCAAGCCAAATAATTACAATAAACATTATTTAAAAAATATTTCATAAAATAGACATGAGGAGTTAAGCTGAAGCCATAATCTGGATCGGCTCCACGCTTTAACCACTCTATATCTCTGTTAGCTTTTTCTAATTCTAGTTTTCGTTTTTTTTCAGGTATTCTTTTTATTTCGGTTTGAATATACTCTGCCAAACTTGATTCAAAATCGTCAAATATCCGTTCATTTATTCCAGTACATTGCCATAAATTTTCATCTTTTTCAATTAACTGAAAACTTTTCGTGACAAATTCAATAAATTTTGGTTCTGGGGTCAATACATAGTCATCAAGTCGTCTAATTACTGGCTCGTCAAAATCAATCTTTAATTCTAACTCATCTAATTTATAAACAGCTTTTCTCAGATGCTCGGTTAAACTATTGATTTCTCTATCTTTGTCATTTAAAGCTGTCTGAAACTTCAGCCTATCCCAATACAAATTTTCTAGAGGCGATCGTTTAGCTGTTGAATTTTCAATAGCTTTGAATATATGATTAGCTTGAGAATTTTTGCCTTGTTTTAGGGTAAATAAAAACTTGAGAGAACGCCAAAAATTTGTGATGTGATTATTCATTAGTTAATTCTGCCTGAAATTATTTTATTCCTCAATTATTTAGTTTTCGTATTAACTTGAGCAGAGAAATTCTGATAATTTATCCCTAGTGCCACTACAGGGAAGTTAAAAGTCAATCATTTTTGATTTGTAATTGTTTTAGGGTTTTGTAACTGGTCAGTTATTTCTGCCATCCTGCACTAGATTAAACTGTTGATTTATCTATCTTTACCATGTAAAGATGCCTGAAATTTCAGCCTATCCCGATACAACTTTTCTAGAGGCTATCATTTAGCTGTTGAATTTTCAATAGCTTTGAATATATGATTATCTTGATGATTTTTGCCTTGTTTTAGGGCAAACCAAAACTTGAAATAAAACCAAAAATTTGCATTCTAATTATTCATAAGTAAATCCTGCTTGACCTTCTTTAATTTCTACATCACTCAGTATTTCTACTAACTGAGATTTGAAGTTTTGATAATTTTTATTTTCATTATTGTACCACCAACTATACTTTTTTTTCATATCTATAGCCTCATTACGAGTGCTTGCTATGAGCGATCGCTTATGACTAGCATGAAACTCTTGAATTACAACTCTATCTACAAAATTTAGTTGTCTAATAAAATTTTCTTGTTCTTCTGGTAAAGTCGGCAGTAAAGGAGTAATAGTAATAGAAAGTTTAGGCAAATAACCTGTTAAATCATTAATTGTTGTTTTGATTTTTTTCATAGCATTAAGCCTAGCTTTAATACTAGGAGTTTGAGGCTCAAAATCTTTTCTTATTTTCTCACTACCAGTGGGAATACTCATATTAATTCTGAGATGTTTAAATCGCTGTAAAATATCAATATCTCTAGTTATCATTGGGCTACGAGTTTGGATAACTAAAATTGGTTTATATTCCAACATTACTTCTAATAATCTGCGGGTTAGTTGAGTTTTGGATTCTATCGGTTGATAAGGGTCTGTCACACTACTCATATAAATACTAGGAGCTTTAGAAGGATTTTTCTTCTCCCATTTCAATAATTCTTTCTCTAAAACTTCCGCAGCATTTTCTTTAATCAAAACCCATTTTCCCCATTCATCTCTCATTTTTTCATTAGGGCTAAAAGCTGCAGCATAACAATAGCTACAACCATATTGACAACCGCGATATGGATTTAAAGTAAAGTCATAAGCTTTAATAAAACCACTAGCTTTATTCAATATCGATTTAGCGTTTTGTGCGTAAACATCAGCACTGCCAAATTTTTCACTAACTACTAATATCATGTTCGGTTGAATACTTAATAAATAACTGTTGTGAGGAGTCAGGAGTCAGGTAGGGGAGCCGTCGGATTGGCGACGTACAGGAGTCAGGAGGGAAGAAAGGAGGAATACATAGGAAATATTAGAGAATAGTATTGATAATTTCAGGATTTCTTTGGTACTGTCAGTGCTATCAGTCCTTAAATTTTATGATAACTGACCCGTCCGTTAGCGTAGCTCCCCCGGAGGGGGAACATGATATAATATATTAAATGATGAAAATGTTTTTTTTATTACCAAAATTCCAGATTAATTCAGTATTTTCAAGGCTAAAATTTTCATAAATAAAATCAACAAATTTTCTGTTGAAAAGGATCTAAATTTTAATTTAATTAGAACAAAACTATTCCAGAAAAGAGGCAGTAGGCAGTAGGGGAAAAGAATTGATAAATTCTGTGTGATAATTGATTTGATTTTTTATTATAGGAGATGTCTATTTTAAATTCCCAGCTCTGTTGTTGTAAGCATTTCCTACGGAATGCTGCGCAAACAGCATTCAGCTATGAGTTATGAACTTATATCATGTCCGGATAATAGCGCGATAGAACTCCGTTCCGCTTACGCGATCAAAAAACTTTCTCTTTCTTCTTCTTTCTACCCTCCTGACTCCTGAGTTCCCCTCCTGGGAAGGGCGAGGGGTGGGTTGACTCCTGACTCCTTCATCTTTTATAGATTAATAATTTTCTTGATTTCTGATGCTTTTCTCGTCGCCTCAGCAACTTTTAGGGTATACAAACTTGCTTCTGGAGTTACATATAAAGGAGTTCCCTCCAGTAAATGTTCAATTACCATTTTTGTATCTTTAGCAAATAAACCTCGTCGCGCCCCCACTTCTATAGTTTCTGTTTTTTCTCCCTGCAATAGTTGACCTTGTTGAGGAGTAAAAATTAATGTGCCTGCTTCGCCGTAAATACTAAAAATGTTTTCTGAGAGCCAAAATGTTTCACCTTTGCCATAGACGCTTTCCCCAATAACACCATTGCTAAATTTTAACTGGGCAGTACACAAACAAGCATTATAAAGGTCTGCTTCAGTGTACCAAAACTGACTTTGGCAATTGACATTATCAACTTGACCAAATAGATCGATAAACCTATGCAAACGAGAAAGCGCTCCCATCAAAGGAAAGCCAAATAATGAAGTTTGATAAGTCCATTTTACAGGTGCTGGCTGTTTAGAATTGATTGTAATGTAACGAGCGTAGAAGACTTTACCAATAGCTGATAAAGATTGTTTAATAGCATTATGAAGACCGCCAAGAAGCTCAATATGTTCGACGTGCAATAGCTTATTTTTCTTAGCTGCTAGAGAAATTAATGATTCCGCTTCATTTGAGTCTAGGGAAAGAGGATACTCCACAATGATGTGTTTATCATTTTCTAGGGCTGCACGAACAATTGATCCATGGTCTCTATTAATAGTAGAAACGATAACTAGATCCAAATCTTCTCGTTTTACCAACTGTTGCCAAGAAGCTGTATTCTGAACTTGGAAGGTTTGACTAAATTCCTCAGTTTTTTCTGGGGTATGACCTGCTACCGCAACTAGGAGCGATCGCTCATCTGCTTTCAATGCCTCAGCTCTAGTCTTAGCAGCATGACCAGTACCAACAATACCCACTCTGATCGGGATAGTGGGGCATAAAGAGGAAGAGAGATTTGTCTGGATCATAGTTAAAATACAAAATCAAAAACTTATATTTTAGATTGTATATGCCAATGGTCGTACTATACTTCAATATTTTTTAACATCTGTCTCAGGGTTATTGTCCAACCAGGTATAAGTAATCAGAATTAAATTAGAATTATTTATAACAAATTCTATAGTAATTTTTTGCCTAATTTGTTTTACAACATTGATTTTTTCCCTTAATATCAAAGATGGAAATAAAACAAGTACAAATAATTTGGCTAATCAAGCCTTGTAATTTGTATAAGTTTAAATTATATATAGACAAAACTAGCTGAAGAGGAAAAATAAATGGCCACTTACAAAGTTACTCTAGTTACACCAGATGGTGAAAAAGTAATTGAATGTCCTGATGATGAGATCATTCTTGATATTGCTGAAGATCAAGGATTAGATTTACCCTATTCCTGTCGCGCTGGTGCTTGCTCCTCCTGTGCTGGTAAAATTGAATCAGGTACAGTAGATCAAGACGATCAGTCATTTTTAGATGATGACCAGATAGAACAAGGATATGTACTAACCTGTGTGGCCAAACCAACGTCTGATTGTACTATTAAAACTAACGTGGAAGAAGAGCTATAAGTAGTAGAACAGAGCAAATTAATTAATTTTTTTTGGTAATAGTTGATGATCTTTCGACTATCAGCTAATACCCTTAAATTAAGGACCTTGTGTGAGGTAATTAATCAGCTAGCTTAAGCTCCAAGTAATTTTGGGGTTTTGCTTGTTTGGGTAATTGACCTCTACTAATTCTAATGTGAATCCCAAAAAATGGGTATCAGCGATCGAGATGAAATTATCAATACCGATCGCCGTCTTTCTAGTATATATTTGTATTAGCATCTCTCCATATCAGTGAAAGGAGTGCGTAGCATTCTAGTAGGAGAGAAAAATCAATCAACGAAGTGCTGACTTCAACCATCACGAGTCAGCTCTATCACCTTGAACATGAGTACGACTCTATCTCACAACTAATGAAGCCTTCTTTTCTGTTGGATAGAGGCGAAACTATTGAATATTAAGGAGTGCAACATGGCAAGCTATAAAGTAAAGCTGAAAACTCCAGATGGAGAGCAAGAAATTGATTGTCCTGAAGACAAGTATATTCTTGATGAAGCAGAAGAGCAGGGACTTGACTTACCTTACTCTTGTCGTGCTGGTGCTTGTTCTACCTGTGCTGGTAAAATAGTAGAGGGTACAGTAGATCAAGGCGATCAGTCATTTTTAGATGACGATCAGATGGCCGCAGGGTATGTTTTAACTTGCGTAGCTTATCCCACATCTGATTGCACAATTGAAACCCACCAAGAAGAAGCACTTTACTAAAGTTAGCAACTTCGAGTCAATCAAAAATCAAAAAAATTGTCTAATTAATTATTGAGAGGAAAATTATATGCCTACCTACAAAGTTACTCTAGTAAATGAAGCAGAGGGAATCAACCAAACTATTGATTGTGCCGATGATACCTATATCCTTGACGCTGCTGAAGAAGCAGGTCTTGACCTACCTTACTCCTGTCGTGCTGGTGCTTGTTCTAGTTGTGCAGGTAAAGTAGAAGGTAATGCAGATGATGTAATAGATCAAAGTGATGGCTCCTTCTTGGATGACGATCAGATCGCAGAAGGATATGTACTAACTTGTGTTGCTTACCCTAAAAAAGACTGCACCGTTACGACTCACCAAGAAGAGGCACTTGTGTAGTTGAGAGAGTGTTTGTCAAATAAATATTAGACAGCGTAGTGGCGCGTCAAGCTTAAAATGGTATTGACATGGAGAAACAGGTGTTAAGAGTCTTGGCGTGCCACAGTTTCAACAACAGGATAAAGATGCTTCAATTTAATTGGTGCATCTTGGGTTGTCAAATGCCAAATTACTTGACTAGCTGTGCGATTTTGTTCCCGATGACTTTTTCCCATAAGCTCTAGTATTTTTCAACAAACCTAAAACCTAAAACCTACAACCTACAACCTTCCTCAAGTCCAAGCACGGAAAAAAGTATTTTCTTGCCAAACACTGGCTGTTTTTTGTTCGATCGCTCCCATGTCCTGTTGAGTTAACTGTTGAAACGTTTGGGCGACTCTAACATTAGACTGCAACATTTCCACAGACTCTGTAGCTACGATACAACAATGTACACCCTCTAAGGACAATACATATCCCATCGCTTCCTCCATATTCAATACCCCCGGTCGGAGTAATTTACCGTAAGCTGGTATTTTCATTCCAATAACACCCACATTTTTTTGTTGCGCAACAGGTAACACAGTAGGAGCAAATGGTCGTGGATGATGTTTGTCAGCAGCATTAATAGAAACCAGAGTCGTGTCAAATGGATAGCGACGTAGTCCCTCAGCAATAATATCAGGTTCGTGATGACCTGTAATTCCTGAAAATTTGACTATACCTTGTTCTTTTGCTTCTTCCATTGCTTTGATAGCACCTTGGGAACTGAATATTTCATCTAAAGTTTCTGTAAATGAAACATGGTGTAACTGCCACGAGTCGAGATAATCTGTATTTAACCGTTTTAGCGATCGCTCTAACTCTCTCCATGCTCCGTCGCGGTCGCGTCTTCCGGTTTTACTTACCAAAAATATATCTTTTCGATAAGCGGGTAAGACTTTTCCTAAATGTTCTTCACTTGCACCATAACTAGCAGCAGTATCAAAATATCTAATTCCTAGAGACAGAGCAGCTTCAATTATTGCAACTGACTCTTTTTCCTGTCCGCTTTTATTGAGGGGTGTTCTTCCTGCTCCACCTAAACCTAACAATGGTACTTTTACACCCGTTTTACCTAATACTCGTTCTGGCATTGTGGATGTGGTGGGTAGTTTTTCAGCAGATGCTACTTTGGTTTGAGTCTGTTTATTGATGGCAGCACCACCGATGATGCCACCCGTAACCGCAAGACTGGTTATTATTAAGTTACGTCGAGTCGTTTTTTTTTCATAGTTATCGATAGGTTTTTTTGACGTTATAACAACTCTAAAAAATTATGTTTTTTGTGATAGCATATTTCATCTTAGTAAGGTACAACTGTGACATACAAGGCTCCTGTGTTACAGTTTTTATCATTAGACATCTCCAGAAAATAAATAACGGGACTTAAAGCATTGTATAAAACTAGCTTAATCCTGAAAATTAACCATAAAAAATCTTTTTTATACCTTTTTCCTGAAAATCTATATTCCTGTTGCCTGTTGCCTCTAAGAGCAAGAAGCCCATTCTTTTTCGGAGATGCCTATTAATATTTGTATTTCATATACTTGGAATTTACTGTATATTATACCAAGCGTGAAAAAAGAATGTTACGAATAGTAAGAAGAATAAAAAGAAAAATGCAGGATATGCCCTTTGACAAAAACGATGATTTCCGATCTAAAAAACGCTTTAAATACTATTCATTCTGACTCCTGACTCCTGAGGACTGACTCCTAAGAAATATCCTAGCTATTTGTAGCAAACATTTATCAAATTGGTATTACTTACTTATTTTGGGTTAGCAAATATCAATTACAGGACTTACGCAAGTGAACTCAGAAACCGGGTTTCTCGTAGATGTTTACTGTCAAAAACAATGATTTACCCTAGAAACCGGGTTTCTTGGTGCTGAATATACTCTTGCAAAAAAAATTACGATCCACCACTACCTAGAAATCTTCTCTTGGGTAAGTGCAACAGCATCTATTTTAGTAGGTTCCTTGTTTCTATCTCTTCTTAAGAGAATATTAACGGCCTTAAAGGTTATAGCTTCCTTCATTCCATATATATAATCTCCAGTCTCTTCATTCTGACCAATAACGTGTTTCCATTGTGACGGTGCTACTACTAAAGATTCACCTAATGATTCCCATTTATCATCTTTGAAAAAGAAAAGCTCGACCTCAACCTGCTGATTTTTTTCCTGAACTCGCATACGGTATTCTCTTTGAGAATTAGGTTGACTATCCAAGGTGACATAGGGAAATTTAGAACCATCGCGCTCTTCTGGTTGTACGCCAGGAGTAAAATCTGGATCTATATGCAGTCTTATGAATCCAGGGATAGTAGGTTCTTTAGGACGTATCCAAGCCCTAAGTTCAGGATTTTCCCTAACCTGACTGAAACTTTTTGGACAGGGAGAAGCATCTTCTGTGAGAATAATTTTAACATCTTGACCAACCTTCCCATTCCAACAGAAGGGTGAATTCTCGGCATATTCTAAGCCTAAAATATAAGTATTTCTCGGCTTTGTTGCATCTTCTGGAAAAATCCCTCTCCAATACAAATTAATCGCACCATTACTTGGATCGAGAGGACTTATTCCTAATTTGGCTAACTTCAGTGATGCAATTTGAAAATCACCATCTGAAATTAAATAACCTGAATCAATACGAAGTTTTGAACGTAGTCGCCAATTTCCTTGACTATCAAAGTCATCTTTTAATAAAACTGTCTCATTTGAACTAAATTTAAAATCAAAAATAAAGGTTTTTTCAGAGAAAATTGCTATACTTACTACCATGCTTGCTACCAGAATAAGAACCAGTAAATAATTTTTAATTTTCATTGATTTAGTAAATTAATTTGTGGTCAGTTAATAATACTACTAATTAATCACAAAAATCAAGGAATAACAAAAACAAGACTTACACACCAACCACTAAATCTAAAAATCCCACTCCATAAATAAGTCTGTTACTGGTAATGTAAAACCTGGTAAAATATCTTCTCCATCTAAATTATCAGCAACTTGTAATAATTTATCTGGTTGTGGTTTATGGTAGATTAAAATTGATTTTTCATCAGGATTAATTACCCAAACTAACCGACAGTTATTTTCAAAGTATTCAACAATTTTTTGATGTAGTTCCTCAAATGTATTATTGGGAGAAATTACTTCTACTGCTAAATCGGGAGCGCCCTGAAAATAACCTTTAGGTAATCGCTTTAATCCTAATAAACGGTCTTTGGAAACAAAAGAAATATCTGGAGAACGTTTATTACCAGATTTGAAAGTAAAGGCTGTACTAGAATCGCAAGTTACACCTAATTTTTTAGGACGAGCATATAATTCTATTACACCACATAAATAAGCGGTAATATTACCATGCTCCATTCCCGAATTTCCCATATCAACAACTTCTCCATTAATTAATTCATAATGACTGCCATCTTCTGATAAAGCCTGAAACTCTTGGTCAGTTAATATCTTATTTTCGGTTGCTAGATTCATAAATTTATTCTGCTATTTTGTGATATTTTTTTGTGATAATTTAATTAAGTAATTTAATAATTTATCAAATTAGCCCAATTACATTTTAGATCATATCAAATCTGCTTGCTATGGTTCCCGTTTGCGTAGTATAAACTAGGAGAAAATTGGAGTATATAGAATTTATACTGTCAGTAGGGGCAAACTGCCGTTTACCTCTACAATATTGATTCTTATTACTAAATGCCAAATAATACTAAATAAAAGCGGATTTGGTATCATAGCAATTTGAAAAAAGAATGTTACAAATAATAAGCAACATGAAAATAATTTGTAGGAAATATATATTGGACTAAAAAGATAAATTACTACATAAAAAATGGTATCAAACCTATTTATTCTGACTCCTGACTCCTGTCTCCTGACTCCTAAGCAGTAACCTAAATATTTGTAGCGAAGATTTATAAAACTGGTATTACACTCTATTTTTAGTCAATAGCAAATGTTTAAACTTTCCCTCAAACAAATTACAATTACTTTTCTTGTAGTATTTCTCAATCCATTAATAGCACTTAGTCAGGAAATTGCTACAACAATTTGTCCCTCTGAATTAAGTAATCGGATTGATGCTGTAGTTAACCGCCCAATTTTTAATCGTTCTCGGTGGGGAATTTTAGTTGAAACTTTATCGGAAAAAACAACAGTTTATAACCGAGATGCTGAATATTATTTCATTCCTGCTTCTACGGCTAAACTATTAACAACTGCAGCAGTATTACAAAAACTTCGCCCTCAATTTAGAATTAGAACTTCAGTTTATGGTGATGGGAATGGCAATATATATATTGTGGGTAGAGGCGACCCTAGTTTAACAGAAACTCAACTGCAAAGTTTGGCTCAACAATTAAAGGAACAAGGGATAGAAACTATTAATCAATTAATTGCTGATGATAGTTATTTTGAAGGAATAGGAGTTAATCCTAATTGGGAATGGGAAGATGTTCAGGCTGGTTATGGCGCACCAATTAATAGTTTAATTCTGAATCAAAATGCTATAGATTTGGTTTTGTCGCCTCAAAATTTAGGTCAACCTTTACAAGTTACTTTTGTTAATTCTGTTGAAGCTCAAAAATGGCAGATTGAAAATAATTCGGTGACTGTAGGGAAGAATGAAAAAGAATTTTTAGAAGTAGGAAGAGATTTTATTCAGCCAATAATTCGGATATCTGGGCAATTACGAGTTGGCTCGGCATCGGAACCTGTTTATGTGGCGGTTGTAGAACCTATGGATAATTTTTTAAATAAATTTCGTGAAGTTTTAGCAACAACAGGAATTAAGGTTTCTCAAGTAGTAAAAAAATCACAGATTGCCTCTAATATTAATTTGACTGAATTAGCTTTTGTGGAGTCTCCAACATTAGGGGAATTAGTAGAGGAAGTTAATAGAAAGAGTAATAATGTTTATGCAGAATCTTTGTTACGGCAAATGGGAGTTAGGAGTAGATTAATTCCTAGGAAAAAATCTAATAATCAGACTTTAGCAAAAAGTTTGGAGGAGGTAAAAGTAATTTTAACTAGGTTAGGAGTAACTCCCAATAGTTTTGTTTTAAATGATGGCTCTGGTTTGTCTCGTCATAATTTAGTTAGTCCGGAAGCTTTGGTACAAACTCTCAGAATAATGGCTAATTCTCCTTGGGCAAATATTTATAGAAATTCTTTACCTGTGGCTGGTGTAAATGGTACATTGAGTAGACGTTTTAGAAATAGTTTTGCTGAGGGAAATGTACAAGCAAAAACAGGAACAATTAGTGGAGTTTCTGGTTTAGCAGGATATATTCAACCTGCTAATTTTGAGCCTTTAATATTTAGTATTATTGTCAATCAGTCTGACTTAGAAACCAAAGATTTGAGAAGTGCTATTGATGAAATTGTTTTGCTCTTAACTCAGTTAAAATCTTGTGGTTAGAAGAAGGAAGAAGGAAGAAGAAATAAAAAGGAAAAAGTGGATGGGGATAGTCTTCGACAAGCCGCTCCGCGTCTACAAACCCCAACTAATTGTAAACACCATGTAGACAGTGGGGTATTAAACCCAAAAGAAAAAGATAATTTTTGGAGTAGTTAAAAATTATTAAAGTAGCACTCAGCAATCAGCAATCAGCTTCTCAAGGTGTATAATGGGGGTTTTAATCCCCCATAAAAGGCACACCACGCGCTTTTTCAAATATAGTGGGGGACTTAAACCCTTGAATTTTCAGCTGATAGCTAAATGCTGTTTGCGGAGCATTCCGGAACGGAAAAGCTGATAGCTAGTTAAATTATATTAATTCACATTAATATACAGCAGATTCCACTTTGGTACACAGATCGCGGGCAAGATGCCCGCACTATAAACATTTAATTGTTAATTTCTGTACTTCTTATGCGAGGAATCTGCTGTAATACCAATAGTAAAGTTTTTCCCTGAATCTATCCCACTATAGCGCTGTGCGCAGGGAACAGGCAACAGGGAACAGGGAACAGGGGGAATAAATTGCCGTTTGCGCAAGCATTCCGTAGGAATCATATAAGACTTCTAGCTCTTTTGCCCCTACTACAATTTGTAAATATACCAGCGCTCATTGCTATATTTTTTTTTACAGGTTTATTTGTTTAACAGGACTTACGCAAAGACACCATATATAGTGCATAATAATTTTGGCGCTCTTCACTATAATTGTGTGCGATCGCTTCAGTCTTAATTCAAAAAAACTTCAGCTATTCAAGTTAAACAAGTTTTATTTTAATTGAAGGATATTTCAATTCTGAGACCAGTTGAAGAAGGAGACAGCTATACTGGAGACAGGAGGAAAATTACATGGGGATAGTCAACGAAGGGCCGCTCCGCGTCTACGCTCCCCCAAGTAATTTTGAACACCCCCGTTGACGGTGGGGTATTAAACCCACAAAGAAAATGATAATCTGATAACAATTCATGCTTAACTTGATAAATAGTTTTTCCTATTTTCACAGCTAACCTCTTTAAAAAATTCCACACCAACATCGCACAAGCAATATGATTTTTTTGAATTTTACCCAGAGGACCCAATCCAAAACTTTAGACCTGTTAATTGCTTAATTTCTCTGTGGAATTATTCAATTTTCCATCTG